>NZ_JBQFQF010000003.1:0-421840 GCF_056536745.1 Ruegeria sp. CJ2 | reverse complement strand
CCAGGGCTCCGATGTTTGAGGTCTCCACCCTGTCAGGCTGCACTACCGTTCCGCGGCAACTGGGACATTTCTACTTTGCAGACCCAGTGACATTTCTACTTGGTTGCAACACATATGGCGGTGACTGCATTCGTCACAAACGCCCCCAAAGAAAAATCGCAGGACTTTCATCCTGCGATTCCAAAACCCCAGAAAGGTTTCCCTTAGTAAAACGCCTGCAATCCGGTTTGCGCGCGTCCAAGGATCAAGGCATGCACGTCATGCGTTCCTTCATAGGTATTAACCGTCTCAAGATTGACCATGTGGCGGATCACCTGAAATTCCAGCGAAATACCGTTGCCGCCATGCATGTCACGGGCCATGCGTGCGATCTCCAGCGCCTTGCCGCAATTATTGCGCTTGACGATCGAGATCATCTCGGGCGCTGCTTCGGCCTGATCCATCAACCGACCGACGCGCAGGCTGCCTTGAAGTCCCAGCGCAATCTCGGTCTGCATGTCGGCCAGCTTGCGCTGAAACAACTGGGTTTGGGCTAAAGGTTTATCGAATTGCTTTCGGTCCAAACCATACTGACGCGCGCCGTGCCAGCAAGCCTCGGCCGCCCCCATTGCGCCCCAACTAATACCGTAGCGCGCACGATTCAGACACCCAAACGGACCTTTCAAGCCTTGCACATGCGGTAACAGAGCGTCCTCGCCCACTTCGACACCGTCCAAAACGATCTCGCCGGTGATTGACGCGCGCAAGCTCATCTTGTTTTGGATTTTCGGCGCGCTCAGCCCCTTGAGACCTTTATCCAGAACGAACCCGCGAATTTTATCGTCATGCGCATCGGACTTGGCCCAGATCACGAAAACATCCGCAATCGGAGAGTTCGAGATCCACATTTTGCTGCCGGTCAGACGGTAACCGCCATCAATCTTTTCGGCACGGGTCTTCATACCGGCCGGGTCCGAGCCCGCGTCCGGTTCAGTCAGGCCGAAACACCCAATCCACTCACCGCTGGCAAGTTTGGGCAAGTACTTTCGACGTTGGTCTTCGCTGCCGTAAGCATAGATCGGGTACATCACCAATGAGCTTTGCACCGACATCATCGAGCGATAACCCGAATCCACACGCTCTACCTCACGGGCGACCAAACCGTAGGAAACATAGCCGCCGCCCAAACCGCCGTATTCCTCAGGGATCGTCGTCCCCAACAGGCCCATTTCACCCATTTCCCGAAAGATTTCCGGGTCGGTTTCTTCGTTCTGAAAGGCGTCGGTGACTCGCGGTTGAAGTTTTTCCTGCGCATAAGCCCGCGCACTGGCGGAAATCATCCGCTCGTCTTCCGTCAACTGATCAGACAGGCGGAACGGATCGTCCCAGGCGAACTGCCCCAAGTCCGGTGCATCTTTGGCGCGCAAGGTGGGCTTCGTGTCAGGGGCGTTCATGGTCTATCTCCGGTCCAATTTCTTGGGCGCAACCTAACCTGACGGTCCCTCAAATGACAGTAAGAGATTCGCAACTTGGCATGAGTTTTTCTCATAGTTGAATGAGAATGCCCCCTACCCTTTATTTTACCCCAGAGCGTAGCCTGCTCCACGCACTGTGCGAACGGGATCTTCGCCGCCATGCTGCGTCAACGCTTTGCGCAGTCGACCTATATGCACGTCTACGGTGCGGGTATCGACATAGATATCGCGGCCCCAGACCCGGTCTAACAACTGTTCACGGCTCCAGACACGGCCCGGCTTTTCCATGAACGTGCTCAGAAGCCGGAATTCTGTCGGGCCTAGCTTCAGAGGTTTACTGTCACGGCTGACCTTATGTGTTTCGGAATCCAGAATGATGTCGTCAAACTCCAGCCGGATGCCAACCGTGGCCGGACGGACCCGGCGCAACTGAGTGCGCACCCGCGCCATCAGTTCAACAACCGAATAGGGCTTGACCACGTAATCATCTGCGCCGGTTTCCAGACCGCGCACCTTGTCGACCTCTTCCGTGCGGGCCGATAGCATAATGATCGGAATAGAGCGCGTATCAGGGCGGGATTTCAGCCTGCGGCACACTTCGATCCCGCTGAGATTGGGCATCATCCAATCCAGAACAATGATGTCCGGATTGTCCTCATCGACCAACAGCATGGCTTCGTCACCACTGGCGGCTTTGGAAACACGGAAACCTTCAGCTTCAAGGTTATAGGCCAGCACTTCGCGTTGGGCCAATTCATCCTCGACAACAAGAACGGTCGGTTGGTCCGCAGACATCGGTCAGATCTCCTGAGGGGTGTGCGAGGTGATATCGGCCTTGGGGCGCGCCTCGGCCGGGCGTTCGCCGGTCACCAGATAGACAACCTGTTCGGCGATGGCGGTGACATGGTCGCCCATCCGTTCAATATTCTTGGCGATGAAATGCAAGTGCATACAGGACGAGATGTTGCGCGGGTCTTCGGCCATAAAGGTCAGGAACTCGCGGAACAGGCCGTTATACATCTGGTCGACTTCTTCGTCGCGGTTGATGACATCGGTCGCCAATTCCGCGTCCCGTTGGATATAGGCGTCCAAGGCATCCCGCAGCATATGTTCCACCTCGCGCGCCATGCGGCGCAGGGCGGCGGCACTGCCGTTGATCTCGCCCGCATTGACCAGAACCGTGGTCCGCTTGGCGATGTTTTTGGCATAGTCCCCGATGCGTTCCAGATTGCCCGAAACCTTCAGAACTGACAGAACCAGACGCAGATCGCTGGCCGTGGGCGCACGCAGCGCGATCAGGCGGGCGGTTTCTTCGTCGATCAACTCTTCCAGCGCGTCGATCGCTTTGTCACCGGCGCGGACCTGCTGGGCCAGTTCCTCATCGCGCGATTCCAGCGATCGGGCCGCGCCCATGATGGCAGCCTCGACCAGACCGCCCATCTTCATGATATGGGCCTGTATCGCCTCGAGATCGCGGTCGAAAACGGATGCAATATGTTGTTCGCTCATAGTCAAATCCCTGTCCTCAACCGATCCGGCCGGTGATGTAGCTTTCGGTGCGGGGATCTTCGGGGTTGGTGAAGATCTGGCCTGTCTCGCCAAATTCGACGAGGTTCCCAAGGTGGAAAAATGCTGTTTTTTGGCTAACCCGCGCTGCTTGCTGCATCGAGTGGGTCACGATCACCACCGAATAGCGCGAGCGCAGCTCATCAATCAGCTCTTCGACCTGCGCGGTAGCAATCGGGTCCAGGGCCGAGCATGGCTCGTCCATCAGCAAAACCTCAGGCGCGGTTGCAATGGCGCGCGCGATGCACAGGCGCTGCTGCTGACCACCGGAAAGACCGGTGCCGGGGGCGTCCAGACGATCCTTGACCTCATCCCAGATCGCACCGCGACGCAGGGATTTCTCAACGATCTCATCCAGTTCCGCTTTGTTCTTGGCCAGACCGTGGATACGCGGACCGTAAGCCACGTTGTCATAGATCGACTTGGGAAACGGGTTCGGCTTTTGGAACACCATGCCCACCTTGGCGCGCAACTGAACTGGGTCGACGCGCTTGTCGTAGATATCCTCGCCGTCCAGCAGGATGTCGCCCTCGACCCGGCAGATGTCGATCGTGTCATTCATCCGGTTCAGGCAGCGCAAAAAGGTGGACTTGCCGCAACCCGACGGGCCGATGAATGCGGTCACGGTCTTTTCTTCGATCTCAACATTCACGTCCTTGATGGCGTGAGTGTCGCCGTAATAGACCTGAACCTTGTTCGCGGCGATCTTGATAGCTTTGGAGTCCACGGCTCTCTCCACTCGTGTCATGTCGTTCATAATAAGCCCCTTACCAGCGGCGTTCAAAGCGGCGGCGCAGGAGTACCGCGATGGTGTTCATTGTCACGAGGAAGATCAACAGTATGATGATGCCCCCCCAAGCACGTTCGTAAAAAGCAGGGTCAGCGCGTTTGGACCATTCATAGATCTGCGCCGGCATAGCCGAGTTCGGCGACAGGAAACCCGCCACAATCCCATCCGGCGGGTTCGAGGCGATAAAGCCCACCATTCCGATCAGCAGCAGCGGCGCGGTTTCGCCAAGCGCCTGTGCCAGACCAATGATTGTTCCGGTCAGAATGCCCGGCGCGGCCAGCGGCAGAACGTGGTGGAACACGGCCTGCATTTTCGAGGCCCCTACCCCAAGCGCGGCATCCCGGATCGACGGCGGAACCGCCTTGAGCGACGCGCGGGTCGAGATGATGATCGTCGGCAGTGTCATCAGCGTCAGCACCAGACCACCCACCAGCGGGGCCGAAGTCGACAGATGCATATAGTTGATGAACACGGCCAAACCCAGAATACCGAACACAATCGACGGTACAGCAGCCAGGTTCGAGATATTCACCTCGATGATATCCGTCAGCCGGTTCTGCGGCGCGAATTCCTCAAGATAGATCGAGGCGGCCACGCCAATCGGCAGCGCCAAAGCCAGCACCACGAACATCATGAACAACGATCCCAGCATCGACACGCCGATCCCCGCAGCCTCGGGCCGTTGGTCGGACGCGTCCGCCCCGAAGATGAAATCGGGGTTAAACGCCTTGTACAGTACGCCCGCATCCCGCAGTTGATCCACGAAATCCAGTTGAGCGACCGTGATGCTTTTGTCATTGGCGATGGACTCGCGGGTCACGCGGCCTTTCATGTAGCCATCGACGCGGCTGTTGACCAAAAAGCGGAAGCTAACGGTATTTCCGATCTCGTCGGGGTTCTTGATGACATAGTTCCGCAGCTCGGCCTGAGCCGCTTTGGACAGGATCTTGCCCATCTCTTTGGGCTTCAGGTCGGTTTGGATACCCAGCTCTTGCACTTCCGTCTCAAGTGCCGAGGCGATCAGCGGGGCGTATCCGAAGGTCGAGACCTTTTTGATGTCTTCGATATTGCGGTTGCCCTTCTTGTCCAGCTTGTCGGCCTTTAGTTCGACATTCAGCTCAAGAAACGTCTGCTGAAACGCGCCGGTCCCCGCAGTCACGATATTCGTGACCAGCACGATCAGCATCAGCAGGCCGATACCGATAGCGGCAATCCCGTACAGTTTGAACCGTCCCTCGGCCGCGTTACGGCGTTTGGTGCGCGCGTCTTTCTCGAACAGTGAGCCACCTTTGGGCTTCGCAGCAGGAGCAGCGCCTGGGGTTTGGGAAATATCGGTCATTCGTACTGCTCCCGGTATTTGCGTACGATATAAAGGGCGAAGATATTAAGCCCCAGCGTGATGATGAACAGGGTCAGACCCAGCGCAAAAGCCACCAGCGTTTCAGGGCTGGCAAAGTCGGTATCGCCGGTCAACTGGCTGACGATCCGGGTTGTGATGGTGGTCATCGCCTCGAACGGGTTGCCCGAGAATTTGGCGATTGCACCGGCGGCCATCACCACGATCATCGTCTCACCAATGGCGCGGCTGGCGGCCAGTAGGATCGCACCCACGATCCCCGGCAGCGCTGCAGGCAGAACCACCTGACGCACGGTCTCGGATTTGGTGGCACCCAGCCCCAGAGAGCCATCGCGCATCGACTGCGGCACCGCGTTGATAATGTCATCGGACAGCGAGGACACGAACGGGATCAGCATGATACCCATCACCAGACCCGCTGTCAGCACGGCGTTGGAACTGGCCATCCAGCCCACGCCCAACATGCCGCCCTCACCAAACATCGACACCAGCGCGGGGCCGACTGTCAGCAGGGCAAACAGACCGTAAACGATGGTCGGGATACCGGCGAGGATTTCCAGCAGAGGCTTGGCAATCGAGCGGGTCGCACCGGATGCGTATTCCGACAGGTAAATCGCCGCGAACAGGCCAATCGGCACTGCCACCAACAACGCGATCACCGAGATATAAAGCGTGCCCCAAAGTAACGGCAGGATCGACAGCTCGGAACCACCTCGGAAGTTGGGCGCCCATGTGCTGCCAAAGAAGAAATCCTTCCACGAATGTAGCTGGAAGAAGTTCAGCGTCTCAAAGAACATCGACAGAACGATGCCCACGGTGGTCAGGATCGCGATGGACGCGGCCAACAGCAACAGCGCCAGAACGCCCTGCTCCACCACGTTGCGGGCGCGGAATTCTTTGTGCGTGCGGATATAGGCAAAGGCCGCGCCCAGCAGCGCAACGGCCAGCACGATGACCTGCATCGTAACCGTCCCGGTCGATGTCATATTGCGGTACTTTTGCGCCGCGATCAGGATCGGCTGAGAAATCTCTTGCGTCAGAACTTGTCCGGCGTCTTTCAATGTTGTCGTCAGCTGTTCAATATCCGAATTCGCGTCCTGCGCTTGCGCTTCGGTCATTGCTCCTGCGGCGACTGCCCCTTCCAGCCCAACAGCCACGCGGCGCACTTCGCTCATGATTAGGCCGCGATCTGAACCCTCAGGGATAGACTGCTCGGGAATGAGGCCGGAAACCGTGCTGTTCACGATCATCGGCTGAACCAGAAGCCAGACAATCAGAACGCCCAATGCCGGGACCAAAGCTGTCAGGGCGACATTGTAGCCATAATAGGACGGTAACGAATGCAATTCGCGCGCGTCTCCTCCTGCGCTTGCCAAGGCACGGGAACGGCCCGTGAAGAAACCGATCACTGCCAGCGCAAGCAGGATAAGCAGCAGCCAGGATAATGCCATGAGAGCTCCGATGGTATCGCAAGGGGAGGAGTCAAAAAGAACCGGGGCGCGAATAATACGCCCCGGTTCCGTTCACAAGATTGATTAGGAACCGCCGCCCAGAACGGTTTCGTTCGCAACGGTTTCCTGTACTTTCGCCAGTTCAGGATCCGAGACCAGACCGTACTCGGCCAGCGGGCCGTCGGGACCTGCGATCTCGTCTGCGACGAAGAACTCAGCGTATTCTTTCAGGCCTGGGATCACGCCGATGTGGGCTTTCTTCACATAGAAGAACAGCGGACGCGAAACCGGATACTCACCCGAAGCGATCGACTCGGTCGAAGGAACGATACCGGACATGGTCGCAACTTGCAGCTTGTCGGTGTTGTTCTCGTAGAAGGCCAGACCAAATACGCCGATGCCGTCCTTGTTGCTGTCGATGCGGGCCAGAGTTTCGGTGTAGTCGCCGTCGATGTCGACCGACACGCCGTCGGTGCGCAGAGCGATACAGGCTTTCTCGGCCGCTTTCTTCTTGGCCTTATCGCTGTCGCCTTCTGCGGCGGCTTTGTAGACGTCGAAATCGCCCAGATGCTCGCACCCGGCCAGGATCACCTTGTCTTCGAACACTTCACGGGTGCCGTGCTTGGTGCCGGGGATGAAGGCCGCAATCGGCTGTGCCGGGAACGCGGGGTTCACGTCGGCCCAGGTTTTGTTCGGGTTGTCGACCAGCTGGCCGTCCACGACGATCTGAGCGGACAGGGCTTTGTACCAGTCTTCCGGGGTGAACTCGAACGAGTTGCCGTTGATGTCGGATGCGAACACGATGCCGTCATAGCCGATCTGAACTTCGATGATGTCAGTTACACCGTTTTCGGCACAGGCTTTGATTTCTTTTTCGCGGATAGCCCGCGATGCGTTGGCAACGTCGATGGTGTTTTCGCCAACACCTTCACAGAAGCGCTTGAGGCCAGCGGACGAACCGCCCGATTCAACAACCGGTGTCGGGAAGTCAAAGTTTTCACCGAAGGCTTCAGCAACGATCGAAGCATAAGGCAGAACGGTCGAGGAACCGGCTACCTGAACCTGATCACGAGCAGCGGCAGCAGTGGCCGAGATTGCAGAGATGGCAAGAGCCGAAGCCGACAGTTTTACAAAGGACATTTCAGTCTCCCTGAAAGGATAGAATTTGATCACCCCCATGATGATCCTGCGGCACCCCTAAGAGCCGTGCGTAAGTCTTTTGTGACAGGTTTGTAACGCTTTTATGACAAGTTACTTTGTTTGAAGGTGTCGTAACGGAAATAACGTGAGTTAGAAATTAAAAACTGTTCGGACCCGAACAGATAGGAAACCGAATTATCGCGGCAAAATAACTGTAAACACAGAACCTTTTCCAAGGTCACTTTCCACGCGCAGGCGACCCCGGTGGCGGTTTACGATATGTTTCACAATTGCCAAGCCCAACCCGGTTCCGCCCAGTTCGCGCGATCTATGACTGTCGGCGCGATAGAATCGCTCAGTCAAACGCGGCAGATGTGTCGCATCGATTCCCGGCCCTTTGTCGATAACCTGTACCCGCACAGCAGGGCCACGCATCGCCGTATCCCGTTCCGAGGACGTGATGCGCACCTCGACCACTCCGCCGCTGCCGCCGTATTTGATACCGTTTTCGATCAGGTTGGTGAAAACCTGACGCAACTGGTCGCTGTCACCAGTTAACGTAACAGGCCCCTGACAAGCCGAAAGGGTCAGTTGGACACCCGCGTCCTCGGCCAGCGGGCGTACCGAGTTCAGAATCGACTGCAACAGTCCCGTCAACTCCAGTTGCTCTTTCGGACGGACACGCTCTTCGCTTTCAACTCGGTTCAGCGACAGCAAGTCGCCGACAAGCCTGTTCATGCGGTTGGCTTCGTCGGTCATGATCTGAAGAAATCGCTCGCGCGCGACGGCATCGTCACGGGCGGGTCCCCGCAGCGTTTCAATGAATCCCATCAAGGCAGTCAGCGGAGTTCGCAGCTCGTGACTGACATTGGCAACGAAGTCCCGGCGCATTTGACCGGCTTGCTCCAGATGGGTGACGTCCTGAAAGATGGCCAGCACCGCACCGCCAGAAACAGCTCCGACACCCTTCATATATCGGCACTGCACTTCGAAGGTTGTGTCCTGCGCCCCGTCATTTGCCAGATGGCGCGTTTTCGCCGGGCCTTTTGTCCGAAGGCTCTGCTCCATGGCTTCGATGACCTGAGGCTGTCTCAGAATCGTTGCGAAATGCCGGCCCTCGATCCCCGCGCCAAGCAAGGTTTTGGCATCCGTGTTCGCGGCTATAATGCGTTCCGTCTGATCAACCATTAAAGCCGGCATTGGAACGGCCGAGACAAATTCGGAAAGCTGGTCGTTTGACATGGAATCAATCCCGTGACGGTGATCAGACCGCCTTCATGGTGTCCCGGAACTTACGCATGTTGATCTGATAATGCAGGGCGCTAAGGGTCAGTCGCTGTGTGGCCGCATCATCCAACTGGCGCACGACCTTACCCGGCGATCCCATCACCAATGAGTTATCCGGGATCTCTTTGCCCTCTGTAATCAAAGCCCCTGCCCCGATCAGGCAGTTCTTGCCGATCTTCGCCCCATTCAGGACGATCGCCCCCATTCCGATCAAAGAGTTCTCGCCAATCGTACAACCATGCAACATGACCTTGTGGCCAATGGTGCAATTCTGGCCGATGGACAGCGGAAAGCCGGGATCGACATGCATGACGCAGTTTTCCTGCACATTGCTGCCCTCGCCGACGCGGATTTCCTCGTGGTCGGCGCGAAGGGTGCAGCCGAACCAGACCGAGGCGCCCTGCTCCATCACCACTTTTCCGATCAGGTTGGCATCCGGTGCAACCCATGTGTCATCGTGAATTTGCGGTGAATGCTCACCAAGAGCGTAAATGGTCATGACAGGCCCTCGAATTCGTTTTGGAGCGCGCGAACGTGGTTTTGAAGGCTCGGTTGCTGAATGCGGCGCATGCGTTCGGCGCTGACGATGGTCTTCAGTTTTTCTTCTGTCGAGTCGAGATCGTCATTGACCAGAACGTAATCATAATACCCCCAATGACTGATCTCATCCCAGCTTTTGAGCATCCGCTTGGCGATCACATCGGCGCTGTCCTGCCCTCGACTTTCCAGACGACGGCGCAGTTCAGGGATCGACGGTGGCAGGATAAAGATCGAAAGCGCGTGTTTGCCGAGGTCCGAGTTGCGGATTTGAACTTCACCTTGCCAATCCACGTCGAACAAAACGTCTTTACCGCTGTTGATCGAGTCGCGGACCGGCCCGGCGGGTGAGCCGTAGAAGTTACCGAAAACATGCGCGTGTTCCAACATCTGGCCTTCTGCGACCTGCTGTTTGAACGCATCCTCTGTCAGAAAGAAATACTCACGTCCGTGTTCTTCGCCCGGGCGCGGGGCGCGGGTGGTGGCCGAGACCGAAAACTCCAGATCGGTATCCCACTGCATCAGCCGCTTGGCCAATGTGGATTTGCCTGCACCGGATGGCGAGGACAGAATGATAAGTAGGCCGCGTCGATCCGCCATTTGGCGCTCCTGTCGTTATTCCACGTTCTGAACTTGCTCGCGCATCTGATCTATTACGGCCTTCAACTCAAGCCCTACCGAAGTCAGATCGGCACTTTGCGCCTTGGAGCAAAGGGTATTGGCCTCTCGGTTGAACTCCTGCATCAGAAAATCAAGCTTTCGGCCCACGGCAACGTCCTGTACCAGCAAGTCCCGCGCAGCTAAGACATGCGCTTTCAGGCGATCAATTTCTTCCGTGATGTCAGCTTTGACCGCAATTAGGGCCAGTTCTTGCGCAACACGGTCCGGATCGACACCCTGCGCGTTGTCCATGACGCGGGACAGGTTCTCTCGCAGAGAATCCGCGACCTTGTCCTTGCGCTGTTCCGCCAGTTCCGCGGCCTGTTCCGTCAATTTCGCCACCAGATCCAGCTGACCGTTCATTATGTTCGCAAGCGCCTGACCTTCGGTTTCGCGCATCGCGATAAATTCGGCCAAGAGAGCGGGGAATTCTGCGCTTAGATGTTCGACCAACGGCGCTGGATCGTCCACGTCGCTGCCTGCATCCAGCATGCCCTTTAACGCGATAAGGTCAGATGCACGCGATGGGGCAAGCACGACATCCCGCGCTTCTGCCATCTGCTGCGTTTTTGCCAAAGCCTCCAGCACAGCCCCCATTGCGGCATCGTTCAAAACAAGGTCAGGCACAGTTTCATCGCGGTTAAGCCGCAGGGACAGCGTGACGTTTCCCCGGCTCAGCGCCTTGGACATCTGCCCGCGCAATGCGACCTCTAACCCGGTCAGCCATTCCGGGACACGCACGCGCATGTCCAGCCCCTTGCCATTGACGCTGCGCAGCTCCCACGTCCAGCTATGCGGTCCATACGCCCCCTTGCCCGAGGCAAATCCAGTCATGGATCTGATCATGCCCGCCCTTTCATCGCTGCGCGTCTCA
Organism: Ruegeria sp. CJ2; assembly: GCF_056536745.1. Lineage (NCBI taxonomy): Bacteria > Pseudomonadati > Pseudomonadota > Alphaproteobacteria > Rhodobacterales > Roseobacteraceae > Ruegeria > Ruegeria sp. CJ2. Next base: position 410,724 of record NZ_JBQFQF010000003.1, on the reverse strand, counting down.
GAATGCTTGACCGCACCTAATGCCATCACAGCACGCAGGGCAAGAGTTTGCTGAGTTTCGGTTCCGCACCCTTAAGTTAACCATTCATTAAAGAATTCCTCCAAGATTGGCTCCACTCATGTCAGTTTGGCCCCTGTCAGAACTGGTCATTCAAAAAATGCCCCCGATATCTGGCATTTTAGGAAAATGATGGCCAATTGGCGTTAGGGCTATGAAATGAAAACCATTTTCGGAAACGGGTCCGGGTCTAGCTTTGGAAAGATCATCGCGATGGATCGCTTTGACAGTGGCCGCATATTTTCTCCTATTCGCCAGGCAGAAGCTTACTGGAGTGCCCTGTTATCGGGCAGCGAAGTTCCAATGCGATCGCAGATTGAACCGCGTGGGCTTGAGAACATTCTGGAATACACCTTTATCCTCGAACGTATCGCGCCCGGTCTTGCCCGGTTTCGTCTCGCGGGCAGTCATTTGAACAGGCTTGCGGGTATGGAGGTGCGGGGCATGCCTTTGACCGCGTTTTTCGAACCACCCGCGCGATCACCGGTAACGGAAACTCTTGAACAGGTTTTTGCGGGGCCTGCGATTGCAGAGTTTGAACTTGAGGGCGCCGGAAAACCGGGGCGCGCCCATTTGCATGCACGCATGATCCTGCTCCCCCTAAAAAGCGATCTGGGGGACATCAGCCGCGTGTTGGGCGTTCTTTCCAGTAATGGCGCGATCGGCGCTACGCCAAGGCGGTTCGATGTGCTTGGTCAGACGGTACGCGCAGTGGCATCCGTTCAATCGCCGCGAACGACCATTGAACCGGTGTCAGCAGGGTTTGCCGAGGGGCAAAGGGAGTTCGAGCGCCCTAAGCCTCACCTGCGTTTGGTCGTGTCGCGAGATGAATAAAAAAGCGGGCCTTGGCCCGCTTTTTCAATGTGTTTAGCTCACCGCCCGTTTGCTACGGTCTCGCCTCAGGTTGGTCAGTTCCTCGGCCACGAGGAAAGCCAATTCAAGGGATTGAGTCGCGTTCAGACGCGGGTCGCAGGCCGTGTGGTAGCGATCAGACAGATCCTCTTCGCTCACGGCGCGCACGCCGCCTGTGCATTCGGTCACGTCCAGACCGGTCATCTCGAAATGGACACCACCGGGGATGGTACCCTCGGCCTGGTGCACGCCAAAGAAGTCGCGAACTTCGCGCAGGACTGAATCAAACGGACGCGTCTTGTAGCCGGTTGCCGATTTGATGGTGTTGCCGTGCATCGGATCGCAGACCCATGTCACCTTGGCACCCTCTTCCTTTACGGCCTTGACCAGACGCGGCAGATGCTCACCGGCCTTACCCGCTCCGAACCGCGCGATCAGGGTCAGGCGACCCTCTTCGTTTTCGGGGTTCAGTTTGGACATCAGAACCTTCAGGTCCTCCGCCGTCGTCGTCGGACCGCATTTCAGACCAATCGGGTTCAACACTCCGCGGCAGAATTCGACATGCGCACCGTCGGGCTGACGGGTGCGGTCGCCGATCCAGATCATATGGCCAGACCCGGCCAGCCAGTTGCCCGAGGTCGAATCCAGACGCGTCAGCGCCTCTTCGTATTCCAGCAGCAGGCTTTCGTGACTGGTGTAGAATTCCACGGTCGAGAACTCATGCGTGGTGTCGGCAGTGATCCCAGCCGCGTGCATAAAGTCGATCGTGTCCTGAATCCGGTCGGCGATTTCAGAGTATTTCTGAACGTCCTGTTCATCCGTGAAGCCCAAAGTCCACGAATGCACCATGCTCATATCGGCGAAACCACCGGTCGAGAAAGCACGCAGAAGGTTCAGCGTCGCCGCAGCCTGCGTATAGGCCTGCAACATTTTGCCCGGATTCGGGATACGTGCCTCGGGCGTGAACGCCAGTTCGTTGATGATGTCACCGCGATAGCTTGGCAGCTCCACACCATCGACAACCTCGGTCGGGGCGCTGCGAGGCTTGGCAAATTGTCCGGCCATCCGGCCAACTTTGACCACGGGAACTTTGGCGCCATATGTCAGCACCATCGCCATTTGCAGCATCACCTTGAACGTGTCGCGAATTGCGTCGGCGCTGAATTGTTCAAAGCTTTCAGCACAATCGCCGCCTTGCAGCAGGAACGCCTCGCCGCGTCCGGCAGCTCCCAAAAGCTGTTTCAAACGGCGCGCTTCCCCGGCAAAAACCAGCGGGGGATACTGCGAAAGCTGGGCCTCGACCTTGGACAGCGCGGCCGCGTCGGTATAATCTGGCATCTGAACCCGGGGCTTGTTGCGCCAGTTCGATTTTTGCCACTCGGTCATAGCTTTGATCTCCGCTGAAGTATTCAGGTCGTCTCTATACAAAATGCTTTGAAGAGTGACCATATGCGATTTGTGCCTCTTGACGCGGGAAACAAGCTTTGATCATGGTAGCTGTCAAATCTGTCGCCGACGCAACGTCATCAGGCGCCGAATCAAGGACACCTCGCCATGCAAGAGCAACGCCAAGTTGTCACGGTGGAAGACACTGCGGCCAACCCTAAGAATTTCGTATTTGTCCTGCTGGACAAATTCTCGTTGCTGTCGTTTGCCTCGGCGCTGGATAGCCTGCGTATTGCCAACCGCATGGCGGATAAAGAGCTTTATACGTGGACCTTTGCGGGCGAAGGCGGTGAGACCGTCAAATGCTCGGCCGGGACCGAGTTCAAGCTGGACACTGATCTGAGCGAACTGCAGCGCGATGCCGTTGTCATGATATGCGGCGGCGTCGACGTACAGGCGGCCACCACCAAGAAGGTCTTGAATTGGGTGCGGCGCGAAGCCCGGCGTGGCCTGAAAATCGGCGGTCTGTGCACAGCGGCCTATACGTTGGCCAAGGCCGGGTTGCTGGATGGCAAGCGCGCGACGATCCATTGGGAAAACTCGGACAGCTTTATCGAGGAATTTGATGAGGTCGAATTGACGAAATCCGTATTCCAGATTGACGGAAACCGGATGACCACGGCGGGCGGGACGTCATCTATTGATCTGATGCTGAAAATCATCGCGGACGACTACGGCGAAGACCTTGCCAATGCGGTCGCTGACCAGATGATCTATTCCTCGATCCGCACGGATCAGGACACGCAGCGCCTGTCGACCCCCACCCGTATCGGCGTGCGCCATCCCAAGCTGAGCCAAGTCATCCTGATGATGGAAAAAAACATCGAGGAACCGATCTCGCCCTCGATCCTGGCCAAGGATGTGGGCATGTCGACGCGACAGTTGGAACGCCTGTTCCGCCGCTATCTCAGCCGGTCGCCGAAACGGTATTATATGGAACTGCGCCTGCACAAAGCGCGTAACCTGCTGATGCAAACGGATATGAGCGTGATCAACGTGGCCTTGGCCTGTGGCTTTGCCAGCCCCTCGCATTTCTCGAAATGCTACCGCGCGCATTACAATACAACGCCTTACAGAGAGCGTGGCGCGCAAGGTGGTCGCTTGTCGGTTTAACCCTCGGGTGACATCCGATAAACCGCTCCTTCTCCGACGGAAATAAACCAGATGGAACCATCGGGCGCCTCGACAATGTCCCGGACGCGCTCGGTCTCGGCTCCTTTGATCTGTTCAACTTCCTTTAGGGGCGATCCTTCAAGCCGGGCGATATAGTTGAACTTGAGCGAACCTACAAAGATGTCACCTTCCCACTCGGGCCAGAGTTTTCCCGAATAGACCATCAACCCTGAAGGTGCGATGGATGGGTCCCAGTAAAACTGCGGCTGCTCCATCCCTGATTTCGCGGTGCCTTCGCCGATTGATTTACCGGAATAGTGCTTTCCGTATGAAATCACAGGCCAGCCGAAGTTGCGGCCCGGCAGAACCAGGTTCACTTCATCCCCGCCCCGCGCACCATGTTCCGACGTCCACAGACGCCCTTGCGCATCAAGACCCGCGCCCTGAGGGTTTCTGTGCCCATATGACCAAATCTCTGGCCTGATATCCGGTTGCCCGACAAATGGGTTGTCGGACGGCACCGACCCATCGCGATTGATCCGAACGACTGTACCAATGTGGTTCGACCTGTCCTGAGCCTGAGGCCGGTCACCGCGATCACCGATCGTGATAAACAAGGTTCCGTCACTGGCTTCGACGACCCGAGACCCAAAATGCCGACCCCCTGATCCGCCGGGTATGGCTTCAAAAATCATGCGTAGGTTTGTGAGGCGTTTTCCGTTCTCTGACAGACGCGCCACCGCCAAGGCGGTTCCCGCACCATCTTTTCGAGGTTTTGAATAGGTCAGAAATATCTCCCGACTCTGGGCAAAATCCCGCGCGACGGTCACATCCAGCAAACCGCCCTGCCCTTTGGCCGCCACATCTGGTACGCCGCGTACCCGGCGCGCGTTCCCATCGGCGACATACAAAAGTTGCCCGTCGCGCTCGGTCACCAGAAAACTACCGTCTGGCAGAATCCCAACGGCCCATGGCGTACCCAACCCATCGACAACCGCACTTACCTGCACAGGACCGGCTGACGTTTTCAATACATCCGCTTCGGCCACCAACGGACCAAACGAAAAGAGCAAAACCGCGAACGCTCTGAGCATGGGATTCTCCACTTTGGGGGCACTGCGACAACCGCAACAAAACAAATAGGATTATGGGCCGCAAAAACACGTTTGCGTTAGGACTTTTCTTTTCCGAACAGCTTGCCTAGGGTCGTGCCCAGAACGAATACGTTCACAATAGGGAGTAACCATATGAAAAAGCTGCTTACAGCAACTGCAGCAACCGCTCTGCTATCCGGTGCGGCAATGGCCGAAGACGTGACGCTGGGCGTCCTTTTTGGCTTTACCGGTCCGATTGAATCGCTGGCACCAGCCATGGGATCGGGCGCTGAACTGGCAATGGCCGAGGTCACCGAATCCGGAAAACTGCTGGACGGTTCGTCCGTGTCCGCATCGCGCGCTGACACTGGCTGCATCGACAACGGTCTGGCCACCTCGAACGGCGAGCGCATGATCGCAGACGGTGTCGCTGGCATCATCGGCGGCGACTGCTCGGGCGTGACCGGTGCGATCCTGCAAAACGTCGCCATCCCGAACGGCATGGTCATGATCTCGCCATCGGCAACCTCGCCCGGCCTGTCGACCATGGAAGACAACGGCCTGTTCTTCCGCACCGCCCCGTCGGACGCGCGTGAAGGTCAGGTGATGGCCGACATCCTGAATGACCGTGGCATCAGCTCGATCGCGCTGACCTACACCAACAACGACTATGGCAAGGGTCTGGCTGACGCGATCCAGTCCTCGTTCGAGGCATCGGGTGGCGAAGTCACCATCGTGGCCGCGCATGAAGACGGCAAGGCTGACTACTCGGCCGAAGTGGGCGCGCTGGCCTCGGCCGGTGGCGACATTCTGGTAGTCGCCGGTTATCTGGATCAGGGCGGTCTGGGCATCATCCAGTCGGCACTGGACAGCGGTGCGTTCGACACGTTCGGTCTGCCCGGTGGCATGATCGGTGACTCGCTGCCCAATAACGTCGGCCCCGACCTGAACGGCTCGTTCGGTCAGATCGCCGGTTCGGGTGGTGAAGGTGCCGAAAAGTACTTTGCCATGGCCGAAGCTAAGGGTTTCGACGGCTCGTCGCCCTATTCGCCTGAAAGCTATGACGCCGCTGCGCTGTTCATGCTGGCAATGCAGGCCGCCGGGTCCACCAACCCTGCGGACTATGGCGCCAAAATCATGGACGTCTCCAACGCCCCGGGTGAAAAGATCTATCCTGGTGAGCTGGCCAAGGGTCTGGAACTGCTGGCCGCTGGTCAGGACATCGACTATGTCGGCGCATCGGGTGTTGAACTGATCGGCCCCGGTGAAAGCGCGGGTTCGTATCGTGAGATCGAAGTCACCGACGGCGAAAACAAGACCGTCAACTTCCGTTGATCGGACTCAAATAGTCATAAAAACAAGCAGCCCGGGCCTTGTGTCCGGGCTGTTTCAATGAAAAAAGGCCGCACCCCGGCAAACGGGGATGTGATAAGAGCGCCGAAAACGGCGGCTAGGGGAAAAGATGATCGTCGTCGAAGACGTGCACAAGCATTTCGGCGGGTTTCATGCGGTGGACGGGGCATCGCTGGAAATCCAAAAGGGCTCGATCACCGGCCTGATCGGGCCGAACGGGGCCGGAAAAACCACTCTGTTCAACGTGATCGCAGGTGTCCTGCCGCCGACCAGCGGCAAGGTTCATATGGATGGTGAGGACATCACCGGCCTGCCCCCGCATGAGTTGTTTCATAAGGGCCTGCTGCGCACCTTCCAGATCGCGCATGAGTTTTCCTCGATGTCGTGCCGCGAAAACCTGATGATGGTGCCCGGCGCTCAATCCGGTGAATCGCTGTGGAACACATGGTTCGGCCGCAAGCGCATCGCTGATGAGGAACGCGCACTGAAAGCCAAGGCCGATGAGGTGCTGGAATTCCTGACCATCGAACATCTGGCCGATCACAAGGCCGGTCAGGTCTCGGGCGGGCAGAAGAAGCTGCTGGAGCTTGGCCGCACCATGATGGTCGACGCCAAGATCGTCTTTCTGGACGAGGTCGGCGCGGGCGTGAATCGTACCCTTCTGATGACCATTGCCGACACGATCCTGCGTCTGAACAAGGAACGCGGCTATACCTTCGTGGTCATCGAGCATGACATGGATTTCATCGGCAAAATCTGCGACCCGGTCATCTGTATGGCCGAAGGCAAGGTATTGGCGGAAGGCACTCTGGACGAGATCAAGGCCAATGAGCACGTGATCGAGGCCTATCTGGGCACCGGCCTGAAAAACAAAGACAAGCTGGAGGCCCAAACATGACCGCTGGCGCGAGCGATAATCCTTATCACGACGACAAGGGCAACAAGGACGCCTCGATTACCAACACGCATGGTGTCGGCACCATGACCCCCGCCCACCCCAAAAGCGGTGAGACGCATAAGGTCGAGGGCGGCCCCTTCCTGATCGGTGACACCATGACCGGGGGTTACGGCAAAGGGCCGGATATCCTGCACGACTGCACCATCGCGGTCGACAAGGGTGAGATTGCGGTGATCGTCGGCCCCAACGGTGCAGGCAAGTCCACTGCGATGAAGGCCGTGTTCGGAATGTTGGACGTCCGCGCCGGAGCTGTTCGACTGGACGGCGAAGACATCACCAAACTGTCGCCGCAGGATCGGGTGATCAAGGGGATGGGCTTTGTGCCGCAGACCTCGAACATCTTCACCTCGATGACGGTGGAAGAAAACCTTGAGATGGGCGCTTTCATCCGCCGCGACGATATTTCGGGAACGATGGAGCAGGTCTATGACCTCTTCCCCATCCTGCGCGACAAGCGCAACCAGGCGGCCGGAGAGCTATCGGGCGGTCAACGCCAACAGGTCGCCGTGGGCCGCGCGCTGATGACTCAGCCCAAGGTGCTGATGCTGGACGAACCCACCGCTGGCGTTTCGCCCATCGTGATGGATGAGCTGTTCGACCGGATCATCGAGGTGTCCCGCACCGGATTGCCGATCCTGATGGTCGAACAGAATGCGCGTCAGGCGTTGGAGATCGCGGACAAGGGATATGTGCTGGTTCAGGGGCGGAACGCCTATACCGGCACGGGCAAGGAACTGCTGGCCGATCCTGAAGTGCGCAAGAGTTTCTTGGGGGGGTGAGGATGCGGTCAATCTGCGCCATAATGTTGACAACACTCTTGACCGGACCGGTTGCTGCGTTCGAGGAAGCCATTGACTATGCTGTAACTCTGGAATGCCGAACAGTATCCGTCTGCAAGGTGGACGGGCCTTGCAAAAACAAATCACGCGATCTTCGGTTCCTGCTGGTCGTATTAAACGGCGAACAAGCCGTCTATGTAGGACACGCGCCAAAAGACGATGGTTACTATACAAGGATCGAACTTCTTGACGATGGTTTTCACGGAAAACCAGACTATGACTTTTCAGCTTCATTGCCGAATGACCATGCCGTGGACTTTCGAGGCGGCAATGAGGAATCCATAGAAAGCGGCGTGTTGCATCTAGCCTACGTTCCGCGCGGTTACGAGTGGATTGAAAGACACTTTACAAATTCAAGCCTCTCCGAATTTCTCGTAGAGTTTCAGGGGTGTGAAAGCAAATAATGGACTTCCTCAACGCGCTCGTGGCGCTTTCCAACTTCGTTCTTGTTCCCGCAATCGCCTATGGCAGCCAGTTGGCGTTGGGCGCTTTGGGGGTGACGCTGATCTATGGCATCCTGCGGTTCTCGAACTTTGCCCATGGCGACACGATGGCCTTTGGTGCGATGATCGCTGTTCTGGTCACGTGGGGCCTGCAGGCAGCCGGGGTTAGTTTCGGGCCGCTGCCGACCGCCCTGCTCGCCCTGCCCTTTGCCATTCTGGGCTGTATTGTTCTGGTGCTGGTCACGGATCGGCTGGTCTACAGGTTCTATCGCGAACAAAAGGCCAAGCCGGTCATTCTGGTGATCGTGTCGATGGGCGTGATGTTCATCATGAACGGCATCGTGCGCTTTATCATCGGACCGGATGATCAACGCTTCTCAGACGGAGAACGGTTCATCGTCTCGGCGCGTGACTTCAAGGCGATGACCGGCCTGCGCGAGGGGCTGGCGATCAAAACCTCTCAGGGCATCACGGTGATCGTGGCCGTTGTCGCTGTGGCGCTGCTGTTCTGGTTCCTGAATAAGACCCGCACTGGTAAGTCGATGCGGGCTTATTCGGATAACGAGGATCTGGCACTGCTGTCCGGCATCAACCCCGAGCGCGTGGTGATGATCACATGGATCATCGTCGCAGCGCTGGCGACCACGGCGGGTGTGCTCTATGGGCTGGACAAAAGCTTCAAGCCCTTCGTCTATTTCCAGCTTCTGCTACCGATCTTTGCTTCGGCCATCGTGGGTGGATTGGGCAATCCACTAGGGGCCATTGCAGGCGGTTTCATCATCGCCTTTTCCGAAGTGACCATCACCTATGCGTGGAAAAAGGTGCTGACCTATCTGGCACCCGAAGGTCTGGAGCCGTCGGGCCTCGTCCAGTTCCTGTCCACAGATTACAAATTCGCCGTCAGTTTCGTGATCCTGCTGATCGTGCTTCTGTTTAAGCCCACGGGCCTGTTCAAGGGGAAAGCGGTATGACCGAGTCCGTCAAAAACACGCTGCTTTTCATTGCCGTTGGGTCTCTGATCCTGCTGACGGGATTCACGCAAAGCTGGAACTCGGCCATTCTGATCCTGAACATGGGTCTGATCTCGGCGATCATGGCCATCGGGGTGAACCTGCAATGGGGTTTTGCGGGCCTGTTCAACGTGGGCGTCATGGGATTTGTCGCGCTGGGCGGGCTGGCCGTGGTGCTGATCTCGACCCCGCCCACGCCGGGCGCATGGTCGGCCGGGGGATACGGCATTCTGTTGGCCCTGCTTTTGGGGGCCGCGACAGTAGTCGCAGCCGTGCTTGTCGCCACGCGAATGCCAAAGGGACGAATGCAAACCCTGTCTATCATCGGTATTCTCATCGCCGGGTTCTTTATCTATCGCGCGGTGTTCGATTCCAGCATCGCCGCAGTCGAGGCGATTGACCCCGCAGTCGCAGGCAATATCGGCGGTTTGAACCTGCCGGTTCTGCTGGCATGGCCTGCGGGCGGTCTGCTGGCCGCCGGTGCCGCTTGGCTGATCGGGAAAACCGCGCTGGGCCTGCGCTCGGACTATCTGGCGATTGCGACGCTTGGCATTGCCGAGATCATCATCGCCATCATGAAAAACGAGGACTGGCTGGCCCGTGGCGTCAAAAACGTCTACGGCATCCCGCGTCCCTCCCCGGTGGTGGGCTATGAGGTCGAGTTGCAGGCCGATCCCGGTTTTATCGCCCGTGCGGAATGGCTGGGGCTTGATCCGGTTACGGCCTCGACCCTTTCGGTCAAATTGGGCTATTCACTGCTGTTTACCATTGTTCTTCTGGCCTTGCTCTGGATGGCGCAGATGGCGTTGAAAAGCCCATGGGGTCGGATGATGCGCGCCATTCGTGACAACGAAGTCGCAGCCGAAGCAATGGGCAAGGACGTCACCCGGCGCCACTTGCAGATCTTCGTACTGGGCTCGGCCATCTGCGGTATTGCTGGCGCAATGATGACCACGCTTGACGGCCAGTTGACGCCGGGCACCTACAATCCGCTGCGATTTACATTCCTTGTCTGGGTCATGGTGATTGTCGGCGGGTCCGGCAACAATTTCGGTGCAGTGTTGGGCGCATTCCTGATCTGGTTCCTGTGGGTACAGGTCGAACCGATTGGCTTGTGGATGATGAACCTGATTACAGCCGGAATGCCGGATGGTAGCGCGCTCAAGTCACACCTGATTGAAAGCGCCGCTCATATGCGTTTGTTCACCATGGGGCTGATCCTGCTGATCGTGCTGCGGTTCAGCCCGCGAGGACTGATTCCAGAGAAGTAGACTGACCCAAGGTCAAGATTCAAACCGCGCCAAGTGTCTGGCGCGGTTTGTTGATTTCACGCCATCGCTTGTTTACAGGATAGATGACCGCAATAGTTCAGGCCGGTTTTCCACTCACCCTGAATTAGGCGGACAGCCTGATGAGTATGAAAAGAGTTCACATGAAAACCTTGATCACCAAAACAGTTCTTTTGCTGCCGCTCGTTGTAGGTTTGTCGGGATGTATTCCGTCCCCCGAAGACCTGGAAAGCACACCGGTGAAAGTTCAAACCCCCAAGGGTGAAGTCACCTGCCAGCTCTACCGCCCGGATCGTGTTATCTGGGATCGCGCCATTGATTTCCCGGCTGACAAGATGTCGGTACCAGAGGCGGACGCCTACTGTAAGCAGGAAGGCCAGAGTCGCCTGAACTAAGCGGATTAGCTGCGCGCTGGGCCTGTCGGGTCCAGCGCGCGACCGTTATTTATTTTTGAACAGCCCACCGAGTATTCCGCGAACAATTCTGCGCCCGGTAGTGCCTTTCAGCTCTTTGATGACAGCCTCACTCATGGCCGTTGCAAACGTATCCTTTTTGCGAGTGACACGGGACGAAGACCGCCCGACCCGGCTGCCGGAATAGCGGCGCGCGGTCGCAAACTCACGTTCGGCGACGGATTGGGTTTCTTCCTGCTCCTCGGCTTCGGCTGCGGCTTGGGCAGCAGCCTCGGCACGGGATTTCAAAATCTCGTAGGCGGACTCACGATCTTGCAGGGTGTCATACTTGGCCTTCATCGGAGACGCATCCATCACCGCCTGACGCTCGGTCGCTGTAACCGGGCCGAGCTGTGAACCCGGTGGCCTGATCAACGTCCGTTCGACAATACCCGGCACACCTTTTTTCTGCAGCATCGAGGTTACGGCCTCGCCCACGCCGACTTCGCGTATCGCAGCCTCGGTATCAAACGCCGGGTTCTCGCGATATGTATCGGCTGCTAGGCGCAGGTTTTTCCTGTCCCGCGCCGTAAAAGCACGTAACGCGTGCTGAATCCGGTTTCCCAACTGGCCCAGGATATCTTCTGGGATATCTGCAGGGTTCTGCGAAATGAAATAAACGCCTACCCCCTTCGAACGGATCAGGCGCGCGACCTGTTCGACCTTGTCCACAAGAACCTTGGGGGCGTCCTCAAACAGCAGGTGGGCCTCGTCAAAGAAGAACACCAGCTTTGGCTTATCCGGATCGCCGACCTCTGGCAGTTCCTCAAACAGCTCACTGAGCAGCCACAAAAGGAACGTCGCATAAAGACGCGGAGCGCCCATCAGCTTGTCAGAGGCAAGAATGTTCACGACACCCTGTCCGTTTTCGTCGACACGCATCAGATCGGCAAGTTCCAAAGCAGGCTCACCAAACAGATTGGTCCCCCCCTGATTTTCAAGAACCAGCAGACGCCGCTGAATGGCACCTATCGACGCCGTTGAGACATTGCCAAAGCGCAAAGACAACTGCGTACGGTTTTCACCGATCCAGACCAGCAGCGATTGCAAATCCTTGAGGTCCAGCAGCGGCATCCCCTCTTCGTCCGCCACGCGAAAGGCGATGTTCAGAATCCCTTCCTGCGCCTCGCTCAAGTCCATCAGACGGGACAAAAGAAGCGGCCCCATCTCTGTCACGGTTGTGCGGACCGGGTGCCCTTGTTTTCCGAACAAATCCCAGAAGGCCACAGGACACGCCGCGTAAGAATAGTCGGTGAAACCAATTCTCTCGGCGCGCTCGTGAAAAGGTTTATGCAGTTTATGCGCCTCACTGCCCGCCTTGGCCAAGCCCGACAGATCGCCCTTTACGTCCGACAAAAACACCGGAACACCGGCCTGCGAGAACCCCTCGGCAAGAATTTGCAAGGTCACCGTTTTGCCGGTTCCCGTCGCACCGGCGATCAGCCCATGCCGATTGGCGTATTTCAACGTCAACGATTGAGGCTGACCATAGTCATCACCCGCGCCACCTAAAAAAACGCCATTTTCCATATGATTAGGGTCCCAATATCCACCGATCTGGGGCCAGCATACAAATTTAACATTTAACTGCGATAGTCTATTCGTTGTCTTCGCGGTGAGAGATGCGAGGCAACAATCTTCCTCCCTGTCGACTGGCCGCGCTTTCGAGCGCGGCTTTTTTTAAGAATGCCGCCTATGTCATTAAATTTTCAGGTTTGCAGTTGACCGATGCGCTCCCCTCTCGTAACGTCTGCGCATAACTAAGTCGGCCAGTCCGACGGGGAGAAAATTCTATCGAAGGGAGCCGCTCCACCGGCTCCCTTCTTCGTTGGAAATAGCCCCGCAAAAGCGCGACAAACCGGCAAGATTCCGATCACATCCCTTCATTTTGAAAGCTTAATGCCTGACACCCTGCTGCAAGGATGTTAGACCGGGCAAAAAGCTTAACCAATCTGCCGAGGCGTTCATGCTCAAGAAACTTCTCTCACTCAACATTGTTGGCGCTGTGCTTCTGTCCGGCGCGGTTGCAGCCCAGGAAACCCAATCCGGCGAATCGCAACCGGCACAGGCAGACAGCGGCCTTGATCTTGGTCAGTCCGGGCCACGTGTCGGTGAACAGTTCATCAAGGAAAAATCAGGCGATTGGGAGGTGTCCTGCATCAAAGCTGAGGAAGGCAATGATCCCTGTGCTCTGGTCCAGATTCTGAACGGTCAGCAGGGTGAACCCATCGCCGAAGTCACCATTGGCAAACTGCCCGCTGGCGGTGCGGCCGTTGCATGGGCCAGTGTGATTGTTCCCCTTGAGACTCTGCTTCAGGCGCAGTTGGCCCTGTCTATCGACGGTGCGCCGCGCAAACTTTATAATTATCACCACTGCGTTCCCGTCGGCTGCGTTGCCCAACTGGGGTTGAGCCAAGCCGATGTCGACGCAATGAAAGCAGGCAGCAAAGCAGTTCTGTCGCTGGTGCCGGCCCGTTTCCCGGATCAGGTTCTGTCCATGGACATGTCGCTTGCGGGATTCACGTCGGGGTTTGACAGCCTGACCGCACAGCAAAACTAAGAACGACTGGTAAAGGCGGCTGGCGAAACAGTCGCCTTTCTTATTCGCTCAGGGCTTAGACCTGTTTCAGCGCCAAGACCGCATTCAGGCCGCCGAACGCAAACGCATTGCTAAGCGCCACTTTTACTTTGGCGTCGCGCGCGTCGTTTGGTACCACGTCCAAGGCGCATTCGGGATCAGGCTCTTCGTAACCGATGGTCGGCGCGATCACCCCGTCACGCAAAGCCATGATACAGGCCAGGAGCTCCACTGCTCCGGTTCCACCAATCAGGTGTCCGTGCATCGACTTTGTAGACGAGATCATCAGCTCGTCCGCATGCGGTCCAAAGACATCGGCAACCGCAGCGCATTCGGTTTTGTCGTTTGCCGCCGTCCCGGTGCCATGCGCGTTGATATAGCCGACCTGATCCGCGTTCAGCCCCGCATCGGCCAACGCGCCCGACATGGCCCGCGCAGCACCCTGTTTGCTGGGCATCACGATATCCGATGCATCCGACGACATCGCGAACCCGACGACTTCGCACAATATATCTGCGCCACGGGCGCGCGCGTGTTCATATTCCTCGAACACAAAAACACCAGCGCCTTCGCCCTGAACCATTCCATTCCGGTTCGCACTGAATGGGCGGCAAGCGTCCTTGGACATGACGCGCAACCCCTCCCACGCTTTGACACCGCCAAAGCACAGCATGGATTCCGACCCACCGGTCAGCATTGTCGGCGCAGCGCCACTGCGCACCATCTGAAACGCCAGCGCCATTGCGTGGTTCGAAGAGGCACAGGCCGTTGAAACAGTAAAGCTCGGCCCCTTGAGGTTATGCTCCATCGACACATGGCTGGCGGCGGCATTATTCATCAGCTTGGGCACGACGAACGGGTGAACCCGGTTCTTTCCATCCTCGTAGACAGAGCGATAGTTGTCGTCCCAGGTCGAAACGCCCCCTCCGGCCGTGCCCAGCACGACACCAGACCGTGCGGCGAGATCACCGTGAAACTCAATACCGGATTGTTCGATTGCTTCCTTAGCGGCCGTCAGCGTGAACTGCGTGAACCGATCGTACAGAGTCATTTGCTGCCGGTTGAACCGGCCTTCGGCCTCGAACCCCCGCACCTGACCACCGATCTTTATGGCCAGCCTCTCAACGTCGCGGAATTCCAGCTCGGAAATCCCGCAGCGGCCTTCACGCATTGCTTCGAGTGTGGCGGGTACGGAATGGCCCAGCGAGTTGATCGTTCCGGCCCCGGTAATGACAACGCGTTTCATGATCTTGTGTCAGACCTTTTCCGACACAAGTTTTTCGATCCCTGCAATGATCGCAGCCACATTCGAGATGTCAAAGTCACTTGCCGTGGGTTCGTTGGCATTGAACGGGACCGTGATATCGAACTCTTCCTCGATGGCGAAAATGCTTTCCACCAGCCCAAGGCTGTCGATTCCAAGATCCTCGAGCGTACTTTCGGGCGTCACATCCGAAGGTTCCAACACAGCCTGCTCAGCGATGATGGCGATGACGCGGTCGGTGATGCTCATGTCGAACCTCTGATAATCCCGTTGAGGGTGATTTAATCGCTCGGAGCCTGTTTGAAAACAGCCTTTTTGAGCGCCTCTACGTCACGCGCCATGCGCGGAAGGCGACGCTGGGCTTTGTACATGTCCGTATGCGTTTCCATTTTGACGCCCGGATACCCCATGATCACACGCCCAGCCGGGACATTGGACAGGATTTTTGTACCACCGCCTGCGATCACACCATTGCCGATAAAAATATTGTCGACGACGCCGGTTTGACCGCCCAAAACCACGTTATTTCCGATCTCGACCGAACCCGACACACCTGTTTGTCCGCACAGAAGGCAATCTTTGCCAACACGCGTGTTGTGGCCGACATGCACGAGGTTATCCAATTTCGAGCCATCACCGATATACGTGTTTCGGATCGTGCCATTATCGACCGTGCAATTTGCACCGACCTCGACATCGTCCCCGATTTCAACCGCGCCAAGCGAATGGATACGCAACCAGCTTTGCGCCCGCGCATCGCCTTGGTCGCCCATCGTTTTGCGCACGTTTTCAACACCGGACACTTCGGGGGTCACAAAGCTGAACCCGTCGCCGCCAATCCGCGCACCCGGCTGCGCAATGAAACGATGGCCGATTTGGGCCCGGGCACCGATGCTGACCATTTCGCGCAGAACCGCGTTTTCGCCCAAGACGGCATCCATACCGATCACACAATGCGCGCCGATCACGGCCCCTTTGCCGATCTTTGCGCGCGCGCCGATCACCGCCAAGGGAGCAATCGAAACGTCCTCGGCCAGTTCCGCTGTAGGATCAACCACGGCTGAGGGGTGAATGCCGGGCGCAACACCCTGCCCCGGATCAAGCATCGAGGTAATCCCGGCCATGGCCATTCTGGGACGAGCAACGAAAATTGCGGCCTTCAGCCCCAACGCCTGCCAATCGGCCCCTTCCCAAAGAACCGCCACCTGCGCAGACCCCGTACTGAGAGCCTCGGCATATTTGGGAGACATCGCCATCGCCAAATCCAAAGGCCCCGCGTCACCGGGTTCGGCTGCGTGCTCAATAGCCAGCTCACCATCGCCCTGATATTCAGCACCCAGGGCTTCGGCGATTTGTAGAACTGTATACTGCATGTCGGGATTCCCGGAACTAGGACTTAACCCGGTGATTACCCCTGAACGTCCGGCAGGGCTACCCCTGCTTTCTGCAACGCTTCCCAGACTTTCCGGTCGCGATCATAGACGTCCCTCCGATACTGCACCTCACCCTTCGGCCCGATATAGGCGGTGCGATAGATTAGATGAACCGGCACATGTTGCTCCAACGGGACCGTGGTCTCTCTTCCGGTGGAAAGAATGCGGTGGAAAAACGCCTTGGGATCTTCTTCCTGTTTGGCCAGCAACGCATAGGCAAATTCGAATGGTTGGGCCAGACGAATACATCCGTGCGAGAATGCCCGTACCTCACGCGCGAACAGAGATTTCTGAGGCGTATCATGCAGATAGATGTTGTATTGATTGGGGAACATGAACTTCACCAACCCCAAAGCATTGCTTTGGCTGGGCGGCTGGCGCATGGCAAACGGGAAGTTGCGGGCGTCGAACTGGGTAAAGTCGACGGCCCCTCGGTTCACCTGCCGACCACTACGGTCAGTGATCTGGATGTGCCCGACGGCATTTGGATTCGATTGTAGCTGAGGCAGATATTCCTTGGTGATAATCGAACGCGGCACGTACCAACTGGGGTTGATGACCATGTGCTCCATTTCGTCCGAAAACTCGGGGCTGCGTCGATCATGCGTGTTTTTGCCGATCACCGTCCGGGTTTCGAATGAGACCAGCCCGTCATCAACGATCTTCGCGGAAAAATCCGCCTGATTGACCAGAATATGCCGCTCACCCCGCTCTTTCGGCAACCAGCGTTCACGCTCCAGCGCCACATATACGGACTTCAGGCGGTCAGACGCAGTCCGGTTCAGTTCTGAGATTGTTCCCTGACCGGCAACGCCATCCGCAGCAAGACCATGATCCGTCTGAAACCTTTTTACCGCGTCCAGCAACGCGTCATCGAATTTCGGGCTTGCCGTGGATTTCAAATAACCCATGGCAATCAGGCGATTACGCAGCTTAATTACATTCGGCCCTGTATCGCCATATTCCAGCTTGTCCGAGGGAACACCTGCCCCCCAGCCGCCTTGCTCAATAAGGTTTTCAAGCGCGATCTTTTGCTTCATCAGCGCGCGATACTGCGCGTTTTGCGGTGTAAGCAGATCAAAATAGGCGGCGTCGTGGTCCAACAGGCCTTGCAGATGCTCGGCGGCGGTCCGGCGTTCAACCTTACGCACCAGCCCGTCGTCGATCGTCGACGGCTTTAACGCACCCGAATACATGTCGTTGGCATAAGCGACGAAAGCACGGCTCAACGACATTTCGACCGCGCCAAGATCGCGCTGGGTTTTCGCGTCCTGCATCTGGGTCAGAAGCCCCTGCACGTCGTAAGCGCCTTCCGGCAGCCCATGCATACCAACGCTGGACAGGGCCCGGATCAGACCAGACCTGCGCGCTTGATGTGCGGGCGTATCGCCAACCCAAACCGGGGAAAACCCGTTGGAGCGATAAAACTCGGACATGCCAGAGCCAGAGGGAAGAAATTCGGCAACGGCCATCTGAAAGGCGGTCGCAGGTTTGGATTCGGTATTCGCCAACGCCGCAGACGCCGCAAAGCAGGCTGCGAAAACAAGACCAGATGGCGCACGAAAGAATGCTCGCATGGGATGACCCTGATTATTCAATAACTTGGACGCTTTTTCAGTTCGCGTCGAACAAATATGGTTGTCGGCCAGACCGCTTGTCCATTCACAAATGCATCACTTCAAGTCTTCTTTTTGACCGTGATGCGCGTTTGCATCGTCACGGTCCCGACATGACCCATCTGCTTAAAGACTATACCGAATTGCATCATCTGCGCAAAAAACTGCCGAAAATTCCCCCTTGAAAAGATGAATATGAAAGACTTCTTGGCGGAGTTTCGCGACTGTGCCATAAATTCCGCATCTGGGATGGGAAAAAATTAAGAACGCGCACGTAACATCGTGTGCAGGCAGGAACAGTACGGGACGAAACTATAATGACTACGAGCAGTACTTCGGGCTTGACCCGGCGTGCCCTATTGGGCGCATTTGCAGCTACGGCAGTTGTCGCGGCACCGACTTATTCCAATGCAGCAGGGTTTCTCCGCGGCGGTGGCGACATTCGCCGTATCCGCATGTATTCGGGTCGCACCGGTGAACGGATCGACATGATCTATTGGGTGGACGGCAAGTACATCAAGGATGCCGTCAAGGAAGTGAACCACTTCATGCGCGATTGGCGGACCGATCAGGTGAAGTCCATGGACCTGCGTACCATCGACATTATGGCCGCCTCTCACAATCTTCTGGATGTTGACGAACCTTATATGCTGCTGTCGGGTTACCGCTCGCCGCAGACGAACGCGATGTTGCGGTCCAGGTCGCGTCGCGTTGCCAAGAATTCTTTGCACATGAAAGGTCAGGCGGCTGACCTGCGCTTGTCATCGCGTTCGGTTTCGCAAATGGCCAAGGCCGCAATGTCCTGCCGCGCCGGTGGCGTTGGCAAATATTCCCGCTCAAATTTCGTCCACATGGATTGCGGTGAAATCCGTAGCTGGGGCGGGTAACAGCAATCGACCCCTTCGAAACACAGAGCGCCTTCGGGCGCTTTTTGTTTTTGTAGCAGGTCTGATCTGTATTTCGGCCCGAACAAGGCCAAGAAACACGGTGTTGCGACCCGCTCAGACATCAACACATAAGATGAAAATGGCGCACCTGAGAGGATTCGAACCTCTGGCCTCTGCCTTCGGAGGGCAGCGCTCTATCCAGCTGAGCTACAGGTGCCTTGGTCGTTAGCTAACCTTGATCCGATCCGGGTGCAACTGCAAATCGCCCCCAAATTGCCCGCATTTACGCGAACAAATCATGCGCCAGTTCCAGTGCGTCGACCAACGTGTCGACTTCATCCGTCGTGTTGTACAGACCAAAGCTTGCGCGGCAAGTTGCCGTTACGCCAAAGAAATCCATCAGTGGCCCGGCGCAATGATGTCCAGCACGAACCGCGACACCCTTCTTGTCGAGAATGGTCGAAACGTCATGCGCATGCCCTGCCCCATCCAGCGTGAAACTAAAGATCGCAGCCTTGTCCGGCCGGATACCCTGAACCTGTAGCCAATTCAGGCCAGCCAGTTTCTTGAACGCATAGTCGCGAAGACCCGCCTCATGCGCGGCAATATTCTCCATGCCCAGATCCATCATGTAGTCCAGCGCAACGCCCAGCCCGATGGTCTGAACAATACCCGGAGTACCGGCCTCGAACTTCATGGGTGGATCGTTATAGATCACCTGATCCTTACTGACCTCTTTGATCATGTCGCCACCGCCGATAAAGGGGCGCATCTCGGCCATGCGTTCGGACTTGATGTAGATCGCGCCGGACCCGGACGGGCCATACAACTTATGCCCGGTAATCGCATAGAAATCGCAGCCAATATCCTGCACGTCCACCGGCATGTGCACGGCGCCCTGGCTTCCGTCCACCAGCACCGGAACCCCTTTGGCGCGGGCACCTTCGGTGATTGCCTTTACATCGACGACAGTTCCAAGAACATTTGAACACTGCGTTACGGCAACCAGCTTGGTCTTGGGGCCAATCGCATCAATCACCGCCTGCGGGTCCAGCCCGCCGTCCGGATCAATGTCGACCCATTTCAGGACAACGCCCTGCCGCTCGCGCAGGAAGTGCCAGGGAACGATGTTGGCGTGGTGCTCCATGACACTCAGGACGATTTCATCTCCTGCCTCAAGACGCGGCATCGCCCAGCCATAGGCAACGAGGTTAATTCCCTCGGTCGTGCCTGAATTCAGAACGATTTCGTTTTCATCACGCGCGCCAAGGAACCGCGCGATGGTGCCGCGAACGGATTCGTATTTTTCGGTCGCCAGATTAGACAGGTAATGCAAACCGCGATGAACATTGGAATATTCTTCGGCGTAAGCCCGCGTCACCGCATCAATCACGACCTGAGGTTTCTGCGCCGATGCCCCATTGTCCAGATAGGTTAACGGCTTTCCGTTCACCTCACGGGACAGGATCGGAAAATCAGAGCGGATTTTCTGCACATCATACATGGTATTTTCTTTCCTACACCGGACCGCTGGGTGTCAGCACGAGGACAAAGGGCAAAGCGACCAGAGCTGACAACACAATGACCCCAAATGATTTGAGGAGTGAGCCAAACTTATGCGCTTCGTTCAGGAAATGCAGTGTGACGTAAAGGCTTAGTATCGCCGTCGCCAGCATCAACATGACCATGAAGAAGGGCACGACCAGAGACACCAGAAGTGTCACCGATAGCGCGACAATTTGAAGAAACTGCAGCCAAACGGACAGAATCATGATGTCTTCAAACGAAGCCGTGCCGCCCATGAGCTTTCCGATGAACAGGAAGGCCGCGATGCTCAGCAGCATGGCACCAGCGGAGCGCACAAGGTTCAACAGCACCGGTTCAGGTTCCAACACGCCCTGCCCCTGCGGAACCACGATAAGCTGGTCGATTCCAACCTGAACAAGACCGTTCAGCACAACCGCCAGGAAAAAGGCCAGCCACAAAACCTCGCGCCCGGGACGCAATGCCAGCAGGCGCCGGGCGGCCTCGGCCGGATTGGTTGCGGTAAGAACCGCAAGTTGGCTGAGCGAGGCAGTAATCATTCCGAAAACCTTTGTGCTTGCCGCAAACCAGACATCCAAAACCACAGAAAGACCGCAACCCATATCAGGCCGACGACCGAAAGCGTCGGCCCCGGCCCGATGAAGCCTGCGACGAGGCCATTCAATAAGACTAATGGCGTCGACGACAAGAGCGCCCAGAACAATGCGACCCGCGCGCCATAGGCAGACCCCTTACCGCCAACCAAACGCGCTGCGCCATAGGATATGAATGCCAGCAAATAGAAAAAGAGAGGCAGGATAATCACCGTGCCCAAAAGCGCACCGCCCATGAGCATATTCAGCTCGAGCCCTTCCAGATGCGCGCGCCGGGACAAGCTGGGCAGTTGCGCAATGAAGGCCACGACGCAAAACGCCATGACAAAGACCAACGCGCGATCTTCACGCTGCCCCAGTTCGAGAAGCCGGCGCACGACACGGCCCGGCCCTCGATACGTGGCCACAATATCGGAGGTGACCGGCATCAGCTATGCCGCGACAACCAGCCTTCCAGCCGGCTCACGATCGCTTCAGCCAATGCTTTGTCCTCGATCTCGTCCACCGCCTCGGCCAGAAACGCCAGCGTCAGCATGTTGGTCGCGTCCTTGGCCGGAACACCGCGCGAGCGCAGGTAGAACAGGGCCGTTTCGTCGATCGCGCCCGAAGTCGAACCATGCGAACAGGCGACGTCATCGGCATAGATCTCAAGCTCTGGCTTGGCGAGAAACTGGCTATCATCATCCAACAACAACGATTGGCTGATCTGATACCCGTCGGTTTTCTGCGCGCCCTCTTTCACAAGGATCTTGCCCTGGAAAACGCCGGTGGCACCGTTGCGCAGAACCTTCTTGAACACCTGACGGCTTTCGCAGTTCACCGCGTCATGGGTGACAAACACCGTGTCGTCGTGGTGGAAATCCCCATCGCCAACACAAGCGCCCGCCACATGCGCTACGGCGTCATCGCCGGTCAGTTCGACCACTTGCTCATTGCGTGTCAGCACTCCGTTCACGGTCAGCGTAAAGGATTTGTAGACCGAATCCTTACCCAAGCGGGTGAACATATGAGTGGCCGCCCGGCGCTCATGATCGCGACCCTGCGCGCGCACATGGTGTAAAACACCCGCATCGGCGATGTCGATTTCCATGCATTTGTTGAAACGCGACGCGGCTGGCCCGTTCTCAAGAATGGTCACTTCGGCCCCGGATTCCACGCGAATGACATGATGCAGCATCGCATCCGAGGTTTCCGACGCGTGCCGATAAATGAAGCTGATCGGTTTCGAGGGCTTCCCAGTCACGTGGATCGCGATACCGTCTGCCGCAAATGCCGTATTCAACGCAGCAAGCGGGCGTTGAACCGGAGTTTGGCCTCGTGCTTCCAGAACACCATACAGCTCTTTTGCCCAGTGGATGTCCTTGCAGCAGATATCTTCGATCCGATCAATCGTGACGCCTTCCAACTCTAGATCATCCGACTCTTCAGGGCTGAACACACCGTCCACAAACACAATTTTCAGACGATCAAACTCGCTGAACAGCATCGCCTCATCGGGGTGGAACAAGGCGGCAACCGGAGCCGCGGCCGAGACCAGCGTATCGGGCCGTGTGTATTTCCAATATTCATCACGGCGACCAGGCAGACCCATTTCCAATACCCGCGCCAACGCGTCTTCGCGTGCGGCACGCGTGCAACCTGCGTCGGGCATAACCAGATTGGCCAACCGCGCTTCGGTTGCGGTTTGTTTCACTTCGGGCAGCGCCATCAGTTCACCTCGGCCAGAATGTCGGCGTAACCGTTGTTTTCAACTTCAAGCGCCAGATCGGGACCGCCGGTTTTGACGATCTTGCCATCCGCCATGATGTGAACGACATCCGGTTTGATATGGTCCAGCAGACGCTGGTAGTGCGTGATCACGAGAAAGCCGCGCCCCTCATCCCGCAGCGCGTTCACGCCTTCTGCGACCAGTTTCATCGCATCGACATCAAGACCGGAATCCGTTTCATCAAGGATGCACATCTTGGGCTCAAGCATCGCCATCTGAAGGATCTCGTTACGCTTTTTCTCACCGCCCGAGAAGCCGACATTGACCGGACGTTTCAGCATATCGGCGTCGATCTTCAGCGATTTCGCCTTTTCACGCACGACCTTCAGGAAGTCGGCCGCCGACAGCTCATCCTCGCCGCGCGCCTTGCGCTGCGCGTTCACGGCGGTGCGCAGGAAGGTCATGTTGCCCACGCCCGGAATTTCAACCGGATATTGGAAGGCCAAGAAGACACCGGCTGCGGCGCGTTCTTCCGGTTCCATCTCCAGCAAGTCCTCACCGTCCAGAGTCGCCGACCCATCGGTAACTTCGTACCCGTCGCGGCCCGACAGCACATAGCTGAGCGTCGACTTGCCCGAGCCGTTCGGCCCCATGATCGCGTGCACTTTTCCTGCTTCGACGGTCAGGTCGACGCCTTTGAGGATTTGCTTTTCTTCTTCCTCGAGTTTCACGTGCAGGTTTTTGATTTCCAGCATTTTTTGACCCTTTAGCGTATCGCAAGGGACCACCCGGCCCCGATATGTTCTGAATTCTAATGAGAGAGTTCGGGACTACCCAACAGACCCTTCGAGGCTGATCGCAACAAGCTGCTGCGCTTCCATGGCAAACTCCATCGGCAACGCCTGCAGGACGTCCTTACAGAACCCGTTGACGACCAGCGCCACGGCTTCTTCCTCGTCCATGCCGCGCTGACGGCAGTAGAATAGCTGATCGTCATCCACCTTCGACGTCGTCGCCTCATGCTCAACACGGCTCGAGTTATTCTTGACCTCGATATACGGCACGGTATGTGCCCCGCATTTGTCGCCAATCAGCAGGCTGTCACACTGGGTGTAGTTGCGGCTGTTCTTGGCCTTGGGATGCATCGAGACGAGCCCACGATAGGTATTCTGCGCTTTACCCGCGCTGATGCCCTTGGACACGATCCGCGACTTGGTGTTCTTGCCAAGGTGAACCATCTTGGTGCCGGTATCGGCCTGTTGATAGTTGTTCGTGATCGCGATCGAATAGAACTCACCCTGGCTTTCCTCGCCGCGCAGGATGCAGGACGGGTATTTCCATGTCACGGCCGAGCCGGTTTCGACCTGCGTCCACATCACCTTGGAGCGATCCCCCCGGCAATCGGCGCGTTTGGTCACGAAGTTATAGATACCGCCCTTGCCGTTCTCATCGCCGGGGAACCAGTTCTGAACGGTCGAGTATTTCACCTCGGCATCTTCCTCGATGATGATCTCAACCACAGCAGCATGCAGCTGCGCGGTATCGCGCTGCGGCGCTGTGCAACCCTCAAGGTAAGACACGTATGAGCCCTTATCGGCGATGATCAGTGTGCGTTCGAATTGGCCAGTGTTTTCCGCGTTGATGCGGAAATAGGTGCTCAGTTCCATCGGGCAGCGCACACCCGGCGGGATGTAGACGAACGACCCATCCGAGAAAACGGCCGAGTTCAGCGTGGCATAGAAGTTGTCCGAGACCGGAACCACCGACCCAAGGTATTTCTTGACCAGCTCGGGATGTTCGCGGATCGCCTCGGAAATTGAGCAGAAGATCACACCGGCCTTCTTCAATTCGGCTTGAAACGTCGTGCCAACAGAGACCGAGTCAAATACGGCGTCCACTGCGACCTTGCGGCCCTCGGCGGGCGCATCTTCGGCCCCCTCGACACCTGCCAGGATCATCTGTTCTTTCAGCGGAATGCCCAGCTTTTCATAAGTGGCCAACAGCTTGGGATCGACCTCGTCCAGCGACTTGGGCTTTTCTTCCATCGACTTGGGCCGGGCATAGTAATACTGGTCCTGAAAGTCGATCTTGGGATAGTTGACCATCGCCCAGTTCGGCTCTTCAATCTGGGTCCAGCGCTCGAACGCGGCCAGACGCCATTCGGTCATCCACTCGGGCTCTTCGTTCTTTTCCGAGATCAGACGGACGATATCCGGGTTCACGCCCTTGGGCGCGTATTCCATCTCGATATCGGTATCCCAACCGTATTTGTAGGTTCCGACCTCGCGTACCGCATCAACGGTTTCCTGATCGACACCCTCTTTTACCTGGGTCTGGTCCAAAGCGGCCATAAGTTACCCTCCGTCAGATCACGCGGCGCGCGCGCGATGCTTTTTCTCTTTTTCCAGCCACGTTTCCGCGAAACGCAACACATCGTCTTCTGTTGTCTGAGGTCCAAGCGACACCCGCACAGCGCCGGATGCCAGCCCCTCATCAAAACCCATTGCGGTCAAAACCGCGCTTGCCCGTACCTTGCCGCTGGAGCAGGCCGAGCCAGCGCTGACCGCAAAACCTGATAAGTCCATCTGCATGACCTGTGTCTCGCCTTTCCAGCCCGGGGTGGCAAAACACAGCGTGTTCGGCAGGCGATCCTGACCTTTCCCGACAAAAATAGTAGATTCAGAACCAGCCTCAAGAGCCTTTTCTAGAATATTTCTAAATTCTTCTACCTGCGCCCAAACCCCATTGGCCAGATCCCGCGCCGCTGCCTCAGCCGCTGCCCCGAACCCCGCTATTCCAATGACATTTTCGGTGCCGGATCGCCGCCCCATTTCCTGCCCGCCGCCTTTTATCCGAGCGGCCAGATCGGTTCCGCGCTTCATCACAACTGCGCCAACACCTTTGGGGCCGCCCAGTTTATGGGCCGAGATCAACGCCATTTGAACGTCCAGCCAGTTGAACGCCACCGGCAGTTTTCCAAACGCCTGCGTTGCATCCGTCACCGCCAGACCCGCAGGCAAGGACTGTATGATCCCCGTCTCAGAATTTGCCAGTTGCAAGGTCGAATTTTGCGGCTCAGGCACTTCAACTAAGCCTGCATCGGAAACCGTCAGGTCTTCGTTTATCCAGGCCCGGACCGCATCATGCTCAATCCCGGCCCCGTGCAAACCACGCCCTTCCAAAGCAAGTGCCGCGCCCTCGGTCGACCCCGACGTAAAAACGATATCTGCGCCATCCGCACCAAACGCCGACGCGATCTGGGCGCGTGCCTTTTCAATCAGCGCCTTGGCTGCGCGCCCTTCCGCATGGACTGAAGATGGGTTTCCGCATACATCCATCGCGGCCAGCATCGCTTCGCGTGCTTCAGGTCGCAGAGGGGCCGTCGCGTTATGATCCAGATAAACGCGACTCATGGATGCACCTTTTTGGGCTCATCGTTTCGACTGACTGTCCCGGAAACGCAGTTGATCATTTCAATCGTCCACGACCGCAAACAGGCTTGGAACCGCCGGGCAAGGGGCCAGATCGTTCTTGATGACGTCGGAAAGACGGGTTTGATGCAGAAAGACATAAACATGCGCGCTCAGGCCTTCCCACAGCCTGTTGGTCAAGGATTGCGCACGGCTGCCAGACGATCCGCCCGAAGCGCCTGCGCCTTTTTGCAGCGCGTCCACCGTCTCATCGACCGCCGCCAGAACTTCGACAACCCGGATTTCCGAAGCGGGTCGGGCCAGCCGATAACCTCCGCCCGGTCCCCTGACCGAGGATACCAGATCAGCGCGACGCAGCTTGACGAACAATTGCTCGAGGTAAGCCAAGGAAATGTCCTGTCTTTCCGAGATTTCACCCAGAGTCACCAGCCCGTCGGACGGTTGAAGTGCGATATCAGCCAAGGCGACCATCGCATAACGACCTTTGGTCGACAGCTTCATTTTCTTTCCCTCTTGGCTGACAACGCGCGAAAACATTGACGCCGCCGCTGCCAGTGCGTATCTCCGACTGACAGCGCCAATGCGCGCAGCATTACAATTAGAACCGTTCTAAGGTGCCTGACGATAACAGTCAAGTATAGACAGGCACCCAGAAGAAAAAGACAGGACCGACGCACACATGCCCGAGGTGATTTTTCCCGGACCAGAAGGCCGCTTGGAAGGCCGTTACCACCCGCAAAAGGAAAAAGACGCACCGATCGCCATCGTGCTGCACCCGCATCCCCAATTCGGCGGGACCATGAACAACAAGGTGGTCTATAATCTTCACTATGCGTTCTACAACATGGGCTTCACCGTTCTGCGGTTCAATTTCCGTGGCGTGGGCCGCAGTCAGGGCGAATACGATCAGGGCGTCGGCGAGCTGAGCGATGCAGCTTCGGCGCTGGATTACCTGCAGTCGATGAACAACAACTCGAAACACTGCTGGGTGGCCGGGTTCTCGTTCGGTGCGTGGATCGGCATGCAACTGCTGATGCGCCGCCCCGAAATCACCGGCTTCATCAGCGTATCCCCCCCGGCCAATATGTATGACTTTTCGTTCCTGGCCCCCTGCCCCTCGTCCGGCCTGATCATCAACGGTTCGGCAGACCGCGTCGCACCACCTGCGGATACGACAACGCTGGTCAATAAGCTGCACGAGCAAAAAGGCATCACCATCACCCATAATGAGGTTGAGGGCGCCGACCACTTTTTCCAGGATCGCCACATGGACACCCTGATCACCGATGTCAGTGATTATGTGAAACGCCGACTGACCGAGACCACGCGCTGATGTCAGACTCTCTCAACTCCCTTGCGGCGAAACTGGCCGAGGACACGTTGAAAGTCATGGACGAAACCGGCGATGACCGTTTCTTTGTCGAAGTCGGTGAGTTGTTGGGGGCGTCCTCTCAGACATTGGAAGAAGCGTTCTTGACAGAAGTCCGGGTGCGGCTGGCAGAACGCAAAGCGCGCCAATTCGTCATCAAACGCTTGTCGGAACACCGCAAGAAAATAAAAGCGATTGAAAAACAATGACTGAGAGGCTGTCCGCGCAAGTTGAGTTTCTAAAACGCGCGGACAAACTGAAATCGGTAGATCGCGCCAACGCAGTGTTGGATCAGTCCCGACCCGAAAATGCGGCCGAACATAGCTGGCAACTGGCTCTTTGGGCTTTGGTCATGCAGCCTTTGGCCGGTGATGACGTCGATATCGACCGCGTCATTCGCATGCTCCTGCTTCATGATCTGGTCGAGATCATAGTCGGCGATCATCCGATCCACCTTGAGACGGACTGGCAGGCCGTTGAACGGGCGGAACAGGCGGCAGCGGCTGAGTTGTTCGGGATGCTCCCCGACGATCAATCGCAGGCGTTCCTGTCGCTATGGCAGGAGTTCGAGGCGGACACATCCGCAGACGCCCGGTTCGCCAAGATCCTGGATCGGTGCCAACCTATGTTTCAGGTGCTGTGCGCGCCTGATCCGCGCCCAGACCATATCGACGTCGTCCGCGATAACCTGAACGGCGGACGTGCGGCGTATCTGGAAACAGACTTCCCCGATGCGTTCCGGCTTGCCCGTGCAATGCTGGAAAACACGGGGGGCCAAGACACGCCGTTTGCAAGACGTCTTCCTTTCCTGGCCGAATCTGACCAACTTAAATCCGTGTCTCGGGCGTCTCGACTGTTGTCCGGCGCGCGGTTCGAAAACTCTGCCGAGCACTCATGGCATATCATGCTGTTTGCGTGGGTGTTGTCCGAGTATGCCGACCCGAATGTGTCAATCCACCGCGTCCTCAAAATGCTTCTGCTGCATGACATCGTCGAAATAGATGCCGGAGATCACCCGATTCACGGCCAGGTAGACCATGCCGCACAAGAAGCCGAGGAACAGGCTGCGGCGATCCGGTTGTTCGGATTGCTGCCCACGGACCAGAACCAGATGTATTATGCGCTTTGGCAGGAATTCGAAGCCGCTGAGACGCCTGATGCGCGCTTTGCCAAGGCAATTGACCGGTTTCAGACACCAATTGGAAATCTGGAGACCGGTGGCGGCTCATGGGTGGACTATAACGTGACCTTTACCCAAATCGAAACGCGTGTTGGCAAACCTATTTCCCGGGGCGCCCCAAAACTGTGGTCATGGCTGCGACCTCAATTGGAGACGTATTTTTCCGAGACCCCGGTCGAGTAATGAGAAAAGGGGCTATGCCACCCCTTTTCCCGCAACCGGCGGACGCTTAGACCTGAGTACCACCTAACCGTTCAACATTTTTGGCCACACTATCATCGACGGACCCCCCGTCAGTCAGCCACCCCAGCGTCACAATCAAAGCCGATACAGCAATGACGGAAATTGCAAATTTCGTCATAAAATTACTCGCAAAAAAATACCGCTCAACCCGGTCCAGATGCCATAATTTTGCGTGTCTAAACAGTAAGGTAATCCGGACCTTTGACGACGCATGTAACGATCTACCGGTCGAAGCACGTGGCCTTCCAGAAATGTCTTGCAGTGATCTGAAAAACCGTGCTCAACAAATCTTGGTTCAATCAAATCGAGACCTGCCGTGCCCAAAGCCTATTTGATCCTTCTTCTGGCTGTTATTGCTGAAACCGTCGGAACAACATCCCTGCAAGCCAGCCAGCAATTCAGCCGATTCTGGCCATCAGTGCTTGTCGTTGTGTCTTACGGCATCGCCTTCTATCTGCTGGGTCTGACGCTGAAATATATGCCCGTTGGAATCGTCTATGCGATCTGGTCCGGCCTTGGCATCTTTCTGATCGCGATCATCGGGTTCATCGTCTTTGGGCAAAGACTGGACTGGCCCGCCGTTCTTGGCCTGACCATGATCCTGGCCGGAATCCTGATCATACACCTGTTTTCCAAGACCGCAGGCCACTGACCGCCGGTTAGGGCTGGTCTATTTGGTCAAACCGGGTTATGCGCGCGGCAACTTCCCGTTCAAAGGCTGACCTCATGGACCTGCGCAATATCGCAATCATCGCTCACGTGGACCACGGCAAGACGACCCTGGTGGATGAGCTGCTCAAACAATCCGGCGCGTTCCGGGAAAATCAGGCCGTCGCCGAACGCGCCATGGACAGCAACGATCTTGAACGCGAGCGCGGGATCACCATCCTTGCCAAAGCGACTTCGGTCGAGTGGAAAGGCACGCGGATCAACATCGTCGACACCCCCGGCCACGCCGACTTCGGGGGCGAGGTCGAGCGGATTCTCAGCATGGTGGACGGTGTTGTCCTGCTGGTTGACGCCGCCGAAGGCCCGATGCCGCAGACCAAGTTCGTGACCTCCAAGGCATTGGCACTGGGCCTGCGCCCCATCGTTGTTTTGAACAAGGTCGACAAGCCCGACGCCGAGCCTGACCGCGCGCTGGACGAGTGTTTCGATCTGTTCGCCAACCTCGGAGCTGACGACGACCAGTTGGATTTCCCTGCTATGTATGCGTCTGGTCGGTCCGGTTGGGCAGATATGGAGCTGGACGGTCCGCGTAAGGACCTGACCGCCCTGTTCGACCTGATTGTCGATCACGTCCCCGCGCCCAAACAGGCAGATAAGAAAGACGAGCCCTTCCGTATGCTGGCCACCACACTGGGCAGCGACCCATTCATCGGCCGTATTCTGACCGGTCGCGTGGAAAGCGGCACATTGAAAGCGGGCGACAGCCTCAAGGCATTGTCGCGCGACGGTACGTTAGTCGAAAACTTCCGGGCCTCGAAAATCCTCGCGTTCCGTGGCTTGGCGCAACAGCCCATCGACGTGGCCGAAGCCGGTGATATCGTCACCATCGCAGGCATGAGCAAAGCGACCGTGGCGGATTCGCTGGTTTCCCCGCAGGTCGAAGAGGCCCTGCCCGCACAGCCTATCGACCCGCCGACCATCACCGTGACCTTCGGCATCAACGACTCGCCTCTGGCCGGTCGCGACGGCAAAAAGGTCCAGTCCCGCGTCATCCGTGACCGCCTGATGAAAGAGGCCGAATCGAACGTCGCCATCCGCATCACCGACACCCCCGGCGGTGAAGCCTTTGAGGTCGCAGGCCGTGGCGAATTGCAGATGGGCGTTCTGATCGAAAACATGCGCCGCGAAGGGTTCGAACTCAGCATCTCGCGCCCGCAGGTTCTGTTCCGCGAGGAAGACGGCCAGCGCATGGAACCCATCGAAGAGGTCACCATTGACGTCGACGACGAATTCTCGGGCGCAGTGATCGAAAAAATCACCGGCGCGCGTAAGGGTGAGTTGGCTGAAATGCGCCCCGCAGGTGCTGGTAAAACCCGCATCATCGCGCATGTGCCGTCGCGGGGTCTGATTGGCTATCACGGCGAATTCCTGACCGATACACGCGGAACAGGCGTTCTGAACCGCGTCTTCCACGGTTGGGCCGCGCATAAAGGGCCAATTCCGGGTCGTCGTGCAGGCGTTCTGATCTCGATGGAGAATGGTCAGGCGGTGGCCTATGCCCTTTGGAACCTCGAAGAGCGTGGTCGCATGTTCGTGGCCCCGCAAACTGATGTCTATCAAGGCATGGTCATTGGTGAGCATTCCCGTGACAACGATCTGGAAGTGAACCCGCTGAAGGGCAAAAAGCTGACCAACGTGCGCGCCAGCGGCTCTGACGACGCGGTACGACTGACACCGCACATTCAATTCTCGCTGGAAGAGGCGATTGCCTATATCGACGATGATGAACTGGTCGAGGTTACGCCAAACGCAATCAGGTTGCGCAAGCGATATCTTGATCCACATGAACGTAAACGAATGGCCAAATCTGCCTAAGGTTTTCAGTGAATTACTTCACATCCGAAAAACAATGATAACAGTGTTGTATTTTTGATCCCCGTTTAGGGACAATCATACACTGGAAGCCCACCCACCCAGTGGGCTTTTTCTTTGTTTAGAAACGACTTTCTACTTAAAGGAGATTCTTTTTAACTTTTGTTTTACCCGCACTTCTTGAAAATATGGCGAAGGATGGATGTATTTGTGGTCAAACTGTGGCATCACTGTGTCAAGTAGTGACGTGTTAAAGAGTTCGAAGGAGTGACGCTATGCGCGTAAAATCCCGTTTGTTATCTGTGGTCTTTGTATCAGCAACATTTCCCTTTGTTTCTGCCGGAGCCGCTCAAGCCAATGAAATGTGCACGGTGAAAACCGCACGGCAGTCTGTTTCAACCGAAACACTTTGTAGTTGCCAGGCCGTCGACGCCAGAATGCTGCGTTACATTCAACGCAGGCCAGATTTTGAAGACATTCTTGCGCGCACCTTAGAAGCCTGCCCCGCATTCGCGTCAATTCTGACCGACATCCCGACGGCTGCCCTTGGCTCCTCGCAGCGTTCCGGCGACGGGGACGCGAATGATCCGAATGTTCAAACTGCTTCCAACAATTCGGGTGGCGGCGGTTCTGGTGGTGGATCAGGTGTTTCACCGACGGGCGGCGCGCCTGGTGGCGGCAATCCTGGCGGCGACAACAACGACGACGGCGGCGATGACGGCAACGGCGGCGGCAACGGCAACGATGACGGCGGCGATAACGGCAACGGAAACGGCGGCGATAACGGCAACGGAAACGGCGACGGCGGCGACAACGGCGGCGATGACGGCAACGGAAACGGCGACGACAACAACGGCGGTGACGACAACGGCGACGGAAACGGCGGCGACAACAACGGCGGTGACGACAACGGTGACGGAAACGGCGGCGACAACGGCGGCGGTGACGACAACGGTGACGGAAACGGCGGCGACAACGGCGGCGGTGACGACAACGGCGACGGAAACGGCGGCGACAACGGCGGCGGTGACGACAACGGCGACGGAAACGGCGGCGACAACGGCGGCGGTGATGACGGCGGTGACGACACTGGATCCGGAAATGGCGGCACCAACCGCTCTGGCCATGACGACGGCACCAACCCCGGCGGCCAAACCAACAATCCAAATGGCACCGATAACCCCGGCGGCACCGGCGGTGGTGGAAATGGTGGAAGTAATAACGGAAGCAACAACAACGGTCGCGGCCAAGGCGGAAACAACAACGTCGATATTTTCGGCGGGAACGGCCAAGGCGGGAGCAATGGCAACGGCGGCGGGGGCAACTCACGCGGGCCGGGCCGCGGTGGTGTTTTCGACTGACGCAATAACAGTCTGGCCGGAGCTTCCTGCCACGATATGAAATAAAAAGGGCGGCCTTGGTGCCGCCCTTATTACTTTCGATTCACTTCAATCCAATTCGAGTTCGAGGTTGGATTTAGCTTCTTCTGTATACACCAACCCAATTGCTCGGTTGTTTAGGGTCTTGCATTCTGAGGAATAGATAACGCGTTGAAGACCAAGGCTTAATGCGGTTGGTCAGATTGTCCAGAATCAAGTCTCCGCCCGCAGAGCGATACACCAAAACCGCATGCGCGCGTCGCCGTGTATCCAATACGGTCGCGATCAAAAGTTTGCTTGGATCAATACCCGCTCGGATCAAATCCCGCTTCTTGAGCAAAGCAAAATCCTCGCAATCGCCGCCGCGCGTTGTGGGCAATGCCCACCGCTCGACCGTTCTGTACTGCGACTGGTCCGTGACTTCTCGGGTTGTTGCGTTGACTTGGCGGTTGACCCGGTGGACGATCTGCAATTCCTGCTGGGTCGACAGTGCAAGGGACGACTTGCTTGAACACGCCCATGAATATTGCCTGCACAACTGACGTGCGCCCGACGGCGGGGGCGACGCTGCCACCGCACGGATGAAACTTCCCTCACTTGCCTGCACATTCGAGCCACCAAACATGGCGGCGCATGCCAAAGCGGATATTCCCACGGCCCGCCCTAGCGACAAGGCCGACCTTTTAACAGCTGCTCTGCTTTCGATGCCAACAGAATTCATGCCTGTCCCTCGATCCTTATGTCTACAAGCGATTGCAGACAAACCGGACCGTATCCCCAGTTCGGAAACTATCGGTAAACGGAACCGCCTGCGCAATCTGACGTGACCGTGCGAAGGAAAAGAGGCGGAATTTCGTGACTCAATTTGACCATTTGGGGCAAGAATTGCGCTCAGTCAGCCACAATTATGGCGCACACGGCGCAGGCAGCCGTCAAGTAAACGCTGCAAGCCATTGTGAATAATATATTATTTAAACATTCCAATGAGGCTGAAGACGGCCACAATTGGGACTAGGCGTATTGGCTGAAATCCGCGCAAAAAAAAGGCCGCCGGACAGCTTTTAGTCCGGCGGCCATAAAACCTGATTCTACTCGGTGATTTCCACGACCACCAGTTCCCGTTCACTTGCGCCGCGCGCGTGGTCCAGGGCCTCTTGATACTCGGGCGAATTGTAGCAGTCGACCGCGGCATCTACGGAGGGAAAGCGGGCCACCACGTTGCGCGGCCGTTCTTTACCTTCAAGCTGCACATACCGCGCTGCGCGCGCGATAAATTCTCCGCCATGCTTAGCGATCGCAGGACCAGCTAACTCAGCATATTTTCCGTAGGCTTCGGCGTCGGTCACCGTCACATGCGCGATCCAAAGGGCTGCCATTTTATCCTCCCAGTACATTTTCTGCGGCTTTGATCGCCGCATCAGAATTCGAAGCGTCCTTGCCGCCGCCTTGCGCCATATCAGGACGGCCACCGCCGCCCTTGCCGCCCAGTTCGGCGACAGCGGCACGGACCAGATCGACCGCAGAAACCTTTTCGATCAGGTCCTGCGTCACACCGGCCGCAACTGCCGCCTTGCCGCCTGCATCCGCGATCAGCAGTACAGCGCCCGAACCCAGACGGCTTTTGTGTTCGTCGATCAGGGCGGGAAGGTCCTTGCCGGACACACCCGTCAGGGCTTGCGCAAGGAACGGCACGCCGTTCACGTCCCGAGCCTCGGCACCACCCTGCCCCGAGCCACCAGCCATCGCCAAATCACGGCGCAACTGCGCGACCTCGTTCTGCAAGGCCTTGCGTTCATCCAACAGCGACTTCACGCGGCCCACCACATCATCGGGCTGCGCCTTCAACTCGGACGCAATCTGGCCTAACCGCTGATCCTGTGCCGACAGGTGGCGGAACGCCTCATCCCCGGTCAGGGCCTCAATCCGACGCACACCAGCGCTGCTGGCGCTGTCACCCAGCACGACGAACGTACCGATATCCCCGGTCTGACGCACATGGGTGCCACCACACAGCTCGATCGACCACGTCTCGCCATCCTGACCCTTGCCGGTGGGCGCTTTGCCCATCGACACGACCCGCACCTCGTCGCCGTATTTTTCACCAAACAGCGCCTGCGCGCCCAGACCGCGCGCGTCGTCGGGCGTCATTATCCGCGTCTCGACCGAGGAGTTCTGGCGGATGAACGCGTTCACTTCACGTTCAACCTTTTGCAGTTCCTCGGCGCTCAGTGCTTTGGAGTGGCTGAAATCGAACCGCAGCCGATCCGCCGCGTTCAACGAACCCCGCTGCGCCACGTGATCGCCCAGCGTTTCGCGCAGCGCCTCGTGCAACAGGTGCGTGGCCGAGTGGTTGGCCCTGATTGCGCTGCGGCGGGTGTGGTCAACCTCAAGCTCAACGCCGTCACCTTTGGACAGTGTGCCCTGGCTGACCGTCACCCTATGCGCATAGACTTTGCCTTCGGCAAATTTGCGGGTGTCTTCGACCTTGGCCACGTCCTGCATATTCTCAAGCCGCCGGATTTCGCCGGTATCGCCAACCTGACCACCGGCCTCACCATAGAACGGGGTTTGGTTCACGATGACCCAACCGGTGCCGCCCTGTTCGATGGAGTCAACCAGCGCCCCATCCACGACCAGAGCCGCCACCTGCCCTTCGGCCTTTTCGGTGTCATAGCCAAGGAAATCCGTGGCCCCGGCGATGTCCAGCACGTCAAACCAAACGGCTTGATCCGCCGCTTCACCCGAACCGGCCCACGCCGCACGCGCCTTGGCCTTTTGTTCGGCCATGGCTGCATCAAACCCGTCGGTATCCACGGTCCGGCCCTTTTCACGCAGCGCATCCTGCGTCAGGTCCAGCGGGAAGCCGTAGGTGTCATAGAGCTTGAACGCCGCATCACCGGGCAGAGCCTCACCCTCGGGCAGTCCCGCAACCTCATCATCCAGCAGCTTCAGGCCACGATCGAGGGTCTGCTTGAACCGGGTTTCCTCCAGCAGCAGTGTTTCTTCGATCAGCGCCTGCGCCTGCCCCAGTTCTGTATATTGCGCGCCCATCAGTTGCACCAGCGAGGGCACAAGGCGATGCATCACCGGGTCTTTCGCGCCCAGCAGATGCGCATGGCGCATGGCACGGCGCATGATCCTGCGTAGAACATAGCCGCGGCCGTCATTGCTGGGCATCACACCATCCGCAATCAGGAACGAGGTCGAGCGCAGATGGTCCGCAATCACGCGGTGATGCACGTTCTGATCACCATAAGGATCAACGCCGGTGGCATCGGCCGATGCCTCGATCAGCGTTTTGAACAGGTCGGTGTCATAGTTGTCATGGCTGCCCTGCAGCAGCGCGCCGATCCGCTCCAGTCCCATGCCGGTGTCGATGGACTGCATGTCCAGCTCCACCATCGAGCCGTCCTCGAACTGCTCGTTCTGCATGAAAACGATGTTCCAGATTTCGATGAACCGGTCGCCGTCTTCCTCGGCCGAACCCGGAGGGCCACCCCAGATGTGATCGCCATGATCATAGAAAATCTCGGTGCACGGACCACACGGCCCTGTCGGGCCCATCTGCCAGAAATTGTCACTTGTCGCGATGCGGATGATCCGGTCCTCGGGCACGCCGACCTTCTTCCAGATCTCAAACGCCTCATCATCGGTATGATATACCGTGGTCAGCAGGCGGTTCTTGTCGATGCCGAATTCCTTGGTGATCAGTTCCCACGCGAAGGGGATGGCGTCATGCTTGAAGTAATCCCCAAACGAGAAATTCCCCAGCATCTCAAAGAATGTATGGTGGCGCGCGGTGTAACCCACATTGTCCAGATCGTTATGCTTGCCACCCGCACGCACACATTTCTGCGCCGTTGTCGCGCGCTGATAGTCGCGGGTTTCAACGCCGGTAAACAGGTTCTTGAACTGCACCATGCCCGAATTCACGAACATCAGCGTCGGGTCATTGCGGGGCACCAAAGGGCTGGACGCCACCACTTCGTGCCCTTGTTTGGCAAAGTAGTTCAGAAAGGTCGATCGGATATCGTTCAGCGTGGGCATAAGGCTCTCTCAGCGCGCAATCATCTTGTTCCAGATGGGTTTATCCCCGTCCCATGGGATAGTCCACAGGATAGGAGGCCCAAACGAAACAAGGCGGCCCCGAAGGACCGCCCATCTGTCAGATATAAGGATCGGATCAGGCTTCGAGGATATCGTCATCCTCGGCCGCGCCGGGGGGCATATCAAAATCCAGCCCGTGCGCGGCCCGGGTTTTATCCTCGATCTCAAGCGCGACCCGGCTGTTGTCTCGCAGGTATTGCTTGGCATTCTCACGTCCCTGCCCGATCCGCTCATCGCCATAGCTGAACCACGACCCCGATTTCTCAACCACGCCAGCCTTGACCCCCAGATCCAGCAGTTCGCCCATTTTGCTGATGCCTTCGCCATACATGATGTCGAATTCCACCTGCTTGAAGGGCGGCGCCACCTTGTTCTTGACGACCTTAACGCGGGTCTGGTTGCCGACCACTTCGTCCCGGTCCTTGATCGCACCGATACGGCGGATATCCAGACGGACCGAGCTGTAGAATTTCAGCGCGTTGCCCCCTGTGGTGGTTTCCGGGCTGCCAAACATCACGCCGATTTTCATCCTGATCTGGTTGATGAAGATCACCATGCAGTTGCTGCGACTGATCGAGCCGGTCAGCTTACGCATCGCCTGGCTCATCAGTCGCGCCTGTACGCCGACATTGCTGTCGCCCATATCGCCTTCCAGTTCGGATTTCGGCGTCAGCGCCGCCACCGAGTCGACCACGACCATGTTCACCGCACCCGACCGCACCAGCGTATCGGTAATCTCCAACGCCTGTTCGCCGGTATCGGGCTGCGAGATCAGCAGTTCGTCCAGATCAACACCCAGCTTGCGGGCGTATTGCGGGTCCAGCGCATGCTCCGCATCGACAAACGCGCAGACACCGCCACGTTTCTGCTGTTCTGCAATACAATGCAGCGTCAGCGTCGTCTTGCCCGAGCTTTCTGGCCCGTAAATCTCAACAATCCGACCCATCGGCAAGCCGCCGATCCCCAACGCGATATCCAGACCCAGCGAGCCGGTCGAGCTTGCGTCGATATCCTGCTTGGCATCCTCGCCCAGCTTCATGATCGAGCCCTTGCCGAACTGCCGTTCAATCTGGGCCAGCGCGCTGTCGAGCGCCTTTTGCTTGTCTGCGTTTTTCTTGTCGCTCATCGTCAGAAGATCCGCCATTGTCCTGTCGCCTTCCCTTTTGTCACACCCTTGAACGGGCGGCAATCGCTGCTTTGTTCGCCTCTTGTTCCTTATGGGACCAAAAAGAGAACATTTCAATAAAAACTTACAGAAATTACTGTTCAGCAATTGTGTTAAAGAGTCGTTTACGACACTCTGCCCCCGAAAGTTATTTGGCCAAGGACCTGATAATTGCTTGTTTTCTATAAAGAACGCCTCGCGTTTCTGGCTGTTCCCAAGACCGGCACCACCGCCTATCACAAGGCCTTGCAGGATCGTGCTGATTTTGTGGTCACCGGCCCCCCGGACCTGAAACATGCGCCGGTCCGACGCTATGATCGTTTTTTTCAGAACATCTTTCGGAAAATGTACGATACCGAGATGGAAATCATGGCCGTCGTCCGTGAACCGATCGACTGGCTTGGCAGTTGGTACAAGTTTCGTGGCCGTGACGAACGTGTTGGTCACCCGCATTCCACGCACGACCTGAGCTTCGATGACTTTGTTCAAGCTTACATGCAGACCCCTCGCCCGGACTTCGCGGATGTCGGCAGTCAGAGCCAGTTCTTTCTCACACGGAACAACGGTGTTGGCGCAAGTCACGTTTTCAAATACGAAAATCAGGACAAAATACTGGATTTTCTGCAAAACCGCCTGGACACTGAAATATCTTTGACCCAAGAGAACGTCTCGCCAAAACGCGATTTGAGACTGAGCGCGGAGACCGAAAAGACATTTCGTCAGTTACATGCGGCCGAATTCGCGTGCCATGACGCCGCGCTCTGACCGTTTCAGTTGATCTGTTGAAACACCGCTTCGGTGAGTTGGTTCAGCGAAAAAGGTTTGGGCAGGAAGGTCGAGTTGGCGATTTCCGGATCTGAATTTCCAAATGCACCTTCGGTATAGCCTGACATGAAAATCACCCTGACGTCGGGACGATCATTCATTGCTTTACGAACCCAGGTCGGGCCGTCCATGCCGGGCATAACAACATCGGTGACAAAGACATCCACATTCAATGAACTGTCTTCGAGCAGCCGCAGAGCTTCTTCGGCGCAATCCGCCTCAAGCACCGTATACCCTTTCAACCTCAGGGCACGGTTGGCGAAGGCCCGGACAGGTGCTTCATCTTCGACCAAGAGAACTACGCCCTCACCCGGGCGCGCGGACTGAGCATCAGGCAAGGCGGCTTCTTCGACCTTAGCCCTTTCCGGCGGGCCAGAGACAGGGAGGAACACCGTGAACTCTGTTCCGCGTCCAACCAGACTGTCCACAAAAATGAAACCCCCGGTCTGCTTTACGATCCCGTACACAGTCGACAAGCCCAGCCCGGTGCCTTCGCCGGTGCGCTTGGTCGTGTAGAAAGGCTCAAACACTTTTTGCAGCTTATCCGAGGCGATCCCGATGCCACTATCAATGACCTTTACGGTGACATACTCGCCGGGTTGAACCGTCGCGCGGTCCCGGCGCAGCGGTTCCGTCAGACGGACGACCTCTGTTTCAATGCGCACGTCCCCCCCTTCTGGCATAGCATCTCGCGCATTGACGACCAGGTTCATGAGAACCTGTTCCAACTGGCGCTTATCCGCACGCACAGGTTTGAGAACCGGATCATGGCTGAGGATCAGGCGGATCTTCTCTCCGACCAGTCGATTCAACAGATGGATGAGGTCAGAAATTGTGTCCCGCAGGTCCAGCACTTCGGGCTGAAGGGTTTGTTTGCGCGAAAATGCCAGCAACTGACTTACCAGCGCGGCCGCGCGGTTGGCATTCTGATTGATCTGAACCAGATCTCCGTAGTTGGGA
Organism: Ruegeria sp. CJ2; assembly: GCF_056536745.1. Taxonomy (NCBI): domain Bacteria; kingdom Pseudomonadati; phylum Pseudomonadota; class Alphaproteobacteria; order Rhodobacterales; family Roseobacteraceae; genus Ruegeria; species Ruegeria sp. CJ2. The sequence continues at coordinate 370,994 of NZ_JBQFQF010000003.1, read as the reverse complement.
TCATTCTGATCATGCCTGAGCAGCAACAGGTCGCAATGCCCAGAGATCGCTGTAAGCAGATTGTTAAAATCATGCGCAACGCCGCCCGCTAGTTGCCCCACGGCCTGCATCTTTTGCCCCTGCACAAATTGAGCTTCCAGTGTCTTGAGTTCGGTCGCGTCGTTCAACACGGCGATCAGGCAAACTTCACCCCTGTTGACGACCTTGCTCAGAGTGACCTGAACAAAAACTTCCTTGTCCTTCCTGCTTAGTCTGAGAAATTCTGAGCGCGGTACTGCATCATCGGCCGCAGAGCGTGTCAGCCACTCGTGGATCGGATAACCCAACCCCTGCATGATCTCCGCCACATTCGTTTCACCTGGGCAGATATCCCCGACCAGTTTGACCGCCAGTCGGTTGACTTCCTTTATCTGCCCATCAAGGGAAAGGCACATAAGGGGGACTGGCAAATCGTCAAACGGCGCTTCAGGCGCCGGGTCGACCGACATGTTCACCGGAAGAACAAGTGTATCCCTGACCGATCCCGAGCGCGAAAGTTCGCAAACTGTCACAGGGATCGCAGTATCAGCAGCTTCGGCCCGAACGATTTCTCCGGGCGTTGGGAATTCCGTCGCAAAGACTTGCTGGATTGTCTCGGGCCTGTACCCCAGCAGGCTTTCGGCGGCACCGTTGACGCGCAGGAGCGTGCCATTTCTTCCCTGCGTCAGGACAGGAACTTCGGCATCGTCCCACTGTCCCTGCTCGTCCATTTTGAACCGCCAGCAATATAGGCCATGCCCGACACCAAAAACCGAGACCGGTACCGTTGATCCCACGGTGACGACGTCTTCGCGTGCCTTTCCATGAATTTCCGCCAAAGCTTGCAGACGAAGCAAAACCGCAGACGGGTTGGCAAACACTGACTTGAGCGAACTGTCCAGTCTGACCCCTGGAAACGCGTGGAACCGGGCCGAAGCCCGAGAATTCGCGTGGCGCACATAACCTTCGGAATCCGCAACCACGCAGGGAAACATGTCCTGTTCTGCGAAAGAAGCCATGATCTTGATGGCCTGCCGCAGGGATTGCTCTGCAAGTTGCCCCCTGAGTACGACCAGAAATGCGGCCGCCAAAAATGAAACGCCTGCGACCAGCAATCCAGTCGCCACAGCTTGCGGAAGGTCTTTTGCAAAGGGCGAAAGGCTAAGAACTGCCCCCAGCACGACCAAAGAGGCAAGGCGCGCGTTTGCGGAGGATTTCCGGAGAGGCTGTTCAGAGAAAAAAGATGCGGTTTCAGGCATTAATAACTCGGATCAAAGGACTTTTTGAAGATCAGACCAAATTGATTAACACCCTATTAATTTTCTCGCCACATTCTACCCCAAGTTGTTTAGTGCGTCAAAATTACCGCTTCAGATGTGCGGAATAGAATCCGTCGGCCCCCTGAGTCGGCAACCACGTCTTACGAAATACCGCATTCCACTCCGAATGGTGCGCCGTAAACTTGTCAACGACGTAATCATTTTCTGGCGTCAGCATTGAACAGGTCGCGTAAGCCAATGTTCCATCCTGACCGACCAGCGACGAGGTCGTCTCCAGAATTTCATACTGCAATTCGGTCAAGTCACTTAGACGTTGCGAGGTGAGTGCCCATTTCCCGGCAGGCGCACGCCGCCATGAACCACTACCGGAACAGGGCGCATCCACAAGCACGATATCAAACGGACCAAGAGCGTGAACGTCTTGCGTGGACACCGTTGTAATCTTGGCGCCTGCGCGTTCCGCGCGGGCTGGCAGGTCGCGCATCCGGCCCGTATTCACATCATGTGCAAAAACGTCGACACCGCGATGCGCGGCCAGGGCCAGCGCCTTGCCTCCGCCGCCAGCGCAATAATCAAGAACGCGCAAACCGGGCTGCAGGTCCAATGCGGACACGACGGCTTGGCTTGCCGCATCCTGAAGCTCGACATGCCCTTCGGAATATGCGCGGCTTTGTGCGATCTTGCGGGCCCCTTCGACAACTTCAAGTGCTGTGTCACTGGTTGGGTGCGGACGCGCAACGATCCCCTCTTGTTCCAGCGCTGCAAGTGCGTCGGACCGATCGGCTTTGATCAGGTTGACGCGGAGATGGATCGGGGCGCGATTTTGCAGCGCTTCTGCGACCGGAACGGACTGTTCTCCTAAAGACTCGGTGAAAATGGGCCATAACCAATCGGGAATATCATACCGCTCTGCATCAGTTGCAAAGTCCCGCCCGGCCTCTGTCTCCAGCACAGCGGTCGGCGCATGTCGCTCGCCGGTAAAAAGCGCGACGAGGTCATCCTGTGCTGCGCGTGATGCGCCAATCATCAGCCCACGCCCGGTTTCCGCGCCTCCAAGCGATGCAAAGGACCGTTTACAGCGTAAAGCACCAAAAACATGATCGCGTATGGCCGCACGATCTTTGGACCCTGCAAATCGGCTGCGGCGCGCCCATCCGGTAAGAGCTTTTTCAACCGGCGCACCGCCAAGAATCTCGTCCAGAATCTCGATGGAGGCCTGAACGCGGGCTGCTGGTGTCATCGGGCTGTCCCTTGCGCTGTAGAAACACAAAACGGCGCCCTGTCAGGCGCCGCATTGCACAATTCGAGAGATTACATCACACGGTAGTTCGGGCTCTCACGCGTGATCTGAACGTCATGCACATGGCTTTCCTTCAGCCCGGCACCGGTGATTTTGACAAAGTTGCAATTGCGTCGCATCTCATCGACGGATGCACAGCCCGTATAACCCATCGCGGCGCGCAGACCGCCGACCAACTGATGCACCACCGCGCTGGCCGACCCTTTGTAGGGCACCTGCCCCTCGATCCCTTCGGGCACCAGCTTGTCATTGGCCGCGTCCTTCTGGAAATAGCGATCGGCCGAGCCGCGCGCCATCGCGCCCAAGCTACCCATCCCGCGATAGGATTTGAACGAGCGGCCCTGATACAGGATCACCTCACCCGGGCTTTCATCCGTGCCCGCGATCATCGAACCGACCATCGCGCAGGAGGCCCCCGCCGCAATCGCCTTGGCAAAATCGCCCGAAAACTTGATGCCGCCGTCAGCGATTACCGGCACGTCCCCGGCCGCCGCCGCGCAATCCATGATCGCCGTGAGCTGCGGCACGCCCACGCCGGCCACCATCCGCGTGGTGCAGATCGAGCCCGGCCCGATCCCCACTTTGATCGCATCGGCACCTGCGTCGATCAGCGCTTTGGTCGCCTCGCCTGTGGCCACGTTACCGGCGATGATCTGAACCTCGTTCGATAGGGTTTTGACCCGCTTCACAGCATCCAAGACGCCTTGGGAATGGCCGTGCGCCGTATCGACAACAATAATGTCTACGCCGGAATCCACCAATTGCTCGGACCGCTCAAACCCCGCATCGCCCACCGAAGTCGCCGCCGCAACCCGCAGGCGGCCCAGACGGTCTTTGCACGCCGTCGGGTTCAGCACCGCTTGTTCGGTGTCTTTGAGGGTCAACAGGCCGGTCAGTTTGCCTTCGCCGTCAACGACCAGCAGTTTCTCGATCCGGCGCGCCTTCATCAGGCTTTTGGCTTCTTCCAGATCGGCTGGTTCTTGCAGCATCGCCAGATTGTCCGTGGTCATCATGGCCTTGATCGGCTGGTCGTCGGACGTTGCAAAACGCATATCGCGGTTGGTAACAATGCCGACCACGCGACCTGCCTCATCTACCACAGGGAAACCGGTAAAGTTGTAGCGTTCGACCAAGGCCTTGGCATCAGCCAGCGTCTGATCCGCGCGCAGGGTCACGGGGTTATAAACGATACCGGATTCGAACCGCTTGACCCGGCGCACTTCGCGCGCCTGTTCTTCCGTGGTCAGGTTCTTATGGATAACCCCGATCCCACCGGCCTGCGCCATCGCAATCGCCATGCGCGCTTCGGTTACCGTGTCCATCGCCGAGCTCAGCAACGGGATGTTCATGGTGATTTCCCGCGTCACGCGCGTGCTCGTATCTGCTGTCGCAGGAAGGACCGACGACGCCGCCGGAACCAATAGAACATCGTCAAAGGTGAGTGCCTCACGAATCTGCATCTGCTAACCCCATGCAAAACCCCGTTTGACGGCGACCCTATTGCATGGATTTAAGCTAAGGAAAAGCCCCTGACCTAAACTAGTTTTGCCCTGCGGGGCAATGCCGCGGCAAAAAACGACGCAAGACGGGCAAAACGTGCCGCTGAATGGCCTTTCCCTTTGCGCACAAACCCATATCTTGCGCGGCATACGCGCGAATACAAAAGGCAGGCCAGATATGACCACCGACCCCCTTGTCGTCTTTACCCCCTCGGGCAAACGCGGACATTTCCCCGTTGGCACTCCGGTCCTGACCGCCGCCCGGCAATTGGGTGTCGATCTGGATTCGGTCTGCGGTGGGCGCGGGATTTGCTCGAAATGCCAGATTACCCCCAGCTATGGTGAGTTTCCCAAGCACGGCGTGACAGTATCCGAGGACGCGCTGAGCGAATGGAACGCGGTCGAGCAACGCTATGACGACAAGCGCGGGCTGAAACCGGGCCGCCGTCTGGGATGTCAAGCGACCGTTCAGGGTGACGTGGTGATTGACGTGCCACCCGAATCTCAGGTCCACCGGCAAGTCGTGCGCAAGGCGGCGGCAGCCCGCGCCATCACCATGGACCCGGCGACACGGCTGTATTTCGTGGTGGTCGAGGAACCCGACATGCACTCGCCCACCGGCGATCTGGAGCGGCTGGAACGCGCCCTGCGCGAGCAGTGGAAGATTGACGCCATCACCGCCGATTTGTCGCTGATGGCCAAGCTGCAACCGGTGCTGCGCAAGGGCAAGTGGGAGGTCACTGTGGCCGTCCACAAAGGCCACAAGGACAAGGTCGCCAAAGTGGTCGAAATCTGGCCCGGCCTGCATGAACAAGGGCTGTACGGTCTGGCCATCGACCTTGGATCGACCACCGTCGCCGCCCACCTGACCGATCTGGAAACCGGTGAGGTCAAGGCCTCGTCGGGCCTGATGAACCCACAAATCCGCTTTGGTGAAGACCTGATGAGCCGCGTGTCCTACGCCATGATGAACCCCGGCGGCGACGCCGAGATGACCCGCGCCGTACGCGAGGCGATCAACGACCTGACTACCTCAATCGCGGATGAAGCCGGGATTGACGCCAGCCTGATCGTGGAGACGGTGTTCGTCTGCAACCCGGTCATGCACCACCTGCTGCTGGGTCTGGACCCGGTTGAGCTGGGGCAGGCCCCCTTCGCTCTGGCCACTTCGGAAAGCATGTCCCTGCCCGCGCGTGAGATGGACCTGACCAAGATGAACCCCCGCGCGCAGGTCTATATTCTGCCCTGCATCGCGGGCCATGTGGGGGCCGACTGTGCCGCCGTTGCCTTGTCCGAGGAACCTGGCAAGTCGGAAGACCTCGTGCTGATCGTCGATGTCGGCACAAATGCCGAAATCCTGCTGGGCAACACAACCCGCGTGCTGGCCTGTTCCTCGCCCACAGGCCCCGCGTTTGAAGGCGCGCAGATCAGTTCCGGCCAACGCGCCGCCCCCGGCGCGATTGAGCGCATCGAAATTGACCCTGCAACCAAGGAACCCCGCTTCCGCATCATCGGGTCGGACAAATGGTCGGATGAGGACGGGTTCGATCAGGATATCGCCACCACCGGGATCACCGGCATTTGCGGTTCGGGCATTATCGAAGCTGTGGCAGAGATGCGCATCGCTGGCCTGCTGGATGAAAGCGGTCTGATTGGCTCGGCTGAACAAACCGGCACCGCGCGCTGCATCCCCGAAGGCCGCACGCACGCCTATCTGATCCACGATGCCAGCACCGAAGGCGGCCCGCGCATCACCGTAACCCAAGGCGACATCCGCGCCATCCAATTGGCAAAATCGGCGCTCTATGCCGGCGCGCGCCTACTGATGGATGAGATGGAGGTCGACACCGTTGACCGCGTGGTTCTGGCCGGGGCGTTTGGCGCGCATATCTCGACCAAACATGCGATGGTTCTGGGGATGATCCCGGATGCACCACTGGACAAGGTCTCAAGCGCGGGCAACGCCGCCGGAACCGGCGCGCGGATTGCGCTGTGCAACATCGGCTCGCGCAAGGAAATCGAGCGCGTCGTGCGCGAGATCACCAAGGTCGAGACCGCCATTGAGCCCAAGTTTCAGGACCATTTCGTCGCCGCCAACGCGATCCCGCACAAAACCGACCCGTTCCCGGAACTGGCACAGGTCGTTACGCTGCCCTCACCCTCGTTCAATACAGGTGGCGGGGATGAGGAAAAATCTGGCCGTCGCCGCCGCCGCAGGTCATAGTCCCCGCATAGATCGGAGGCGACATGGCAACAGCAAATGAAGTACAGGCTGAATTCTGGGCGAATTCGCCGTCGGGCGCGAAATGGTTGACCTATGAAAGCCAGATGGACACGCTGTTGGCTCCGGTTTTGGATTTGGTGCTGGAGCGCGCCGCCCTTCAACCGGGCCATCGCGTGTTGGACATCGGCTGCGGCACCGGGGCAAGCACGGTTCAGGTCGCTCAGGTCGTAGGCCCCGAGGGGCACGTTCTGGCCGCTGATTTCTCACAGCCTTTTCTGGATCGGGCGGCTGAACGCGCCCGGGCTGCCGGGCATTCCAATGTCGGCTTTCAATTCGCCGACGCGCAGACCCACCCATTTGACGAAGGCGATCGGGATGCCATGATCTCGCGCTTTGGCGTGATGTTCTTCGATGATACGGTTGCTGCTTTTGCAAACATGGCCCGCGCCCTGAAGCCGGGTGGACAAATGACCTTCGCCGCCTGGGGGCCGCTTTTTGGCAACCCCTGGTTCTATATCCCGCACATTGCAGCCACCGCACGCCTCGGGACCCCACCAAAGGTGGATCGCAACGCGCCCGGCCCCTTGGCCTTTCACGATCAGGATCGGGTCACAGGTTTGCTGGCAGACGCCGGGCTGACGGACATCAAGGTCGACGCAGTTGACTTGACCTTACCCGTACATGGCACGCTAGAGGATTGCGCGGCACTCTGCACACGCGTAGGGCCAGCGGCTCGGGTGATCGCCCATTTCGATGGCGGCCCCGAAGACGTCGCTGCCATTCGGGACACGGTAGCAGGTGAATTCCAGCCCTATCAGGCAGGAGATACGGTCAACGTACCTGCGCTGATTAACCTGTTTCAGGCTCGCAGGCCCGAATAACTGGAGCGGGTAGCGGGAATCGAACCCGCGCGTTCAGCTTGGGAAGCTGACAGGCTACCATTACATCATACCCGCCGCGTGGGATTGAATAGCATTGGCTCGGGACCAGCTTCAAGCGCGTTTCAACACGGCATCGGACGATTATTCTGTCCGGGCGCGCAAGCTGTCGATCAGCGATTGTTCAACGTCCAACACTTCGCACGCGGCATCAAGGGTTCGCTGATCCAGATGTTGCGGACTTAGGTCAATGTCCTTGGAAAACGCTTCGACAATGGCACGCATCGCCTTGATCCGAGCGTATTTCTTGTTGTTGGCAGGGATAACGTGCCAGGGTGCAATCTCGGTCGAAGTGCGGGCCAGCATCTCATCCACCGCGACCTCGGCTTCGGCCCAGCGTTCGCGGTTGCGGAAATCCTCATAGGTCAGTTTCCAGCGCTTCAGCGGGTTGCGCAATCGTTCGGTAAACCGCGCCATCTGTTCTTCTGGTGAGATGTGAAAGAACAGTTTGACGATCCGGGTGCCGTCATCGACCAGCATCCGTTCGAAATCGTTGATCTCACCATAAGCGGCGCGCCAGCGGTGTTCTGGGGTGAACTTCTCCAGCCGTTCCACTACGACGCGCCCATACCAGCTACGATCAAAGGCCGAGATCGCGCCCTCGGGCGGCAACCTTTCCCAGAAGCGCAGCAGATAGTGACGGTTCAGATAATAGTTGCGCGGAGCCCCGATAGGCCAGACCTTGAAACTGCGCGGATCCAGCGCCTGACTGATGCGCCGGATCGTTCCCCCCTTGCCCGCCGCGTCCCATCCTTCGAACACCAGCACGCCCTTGGTTCCGTGAAACAAAAACGCCTGCTGGATCAGCGCCAGCTGCGCCTGCAACGCGACCAGCTCTTCGAAATACTCTTTCTTGCCCAGCCGCAGCGAAAGATCAGCGTCAGCCAGTTTCGGGGGAATGTGTTTGGTCATCTCAATGCCCTGATCCGGAAAAACTCACGGGCAGTGTCGCAATAAGGGCCACAACCGGCATTGATCGGTGTCAAAACGAAAAAGGCCGGGCATTTGGCCCGGCCTTCGGTCAAAATGTGATGCGGATCACGCGCGGCGACGACGGCCACCGCCGCGACGCCCGCCTGCGGCACCGGCTGCACCGGCTTCTTCAGGCGACTTGTTGAACTTGATCCACGCCCCGCCATGCGGGTCGTTGTTGGTCAGCAGGTTAGCGGCGCGGATCGCCTCCATTTCCTTGCCGGCACGCGGCTGGGTCGAGCCCAGCCCGAACAGTTGGCAGAAGGTCTCATCATCCATATCCGCGGGCAGGATGATGCCTTTGGCTTCAACCTCGGCCTTCTTCTCGGCCAGTTTCTTCGGACCAACGGGCAGCGCGACCGGGTTCATGATCGCCGAGGTCATGCCAGCACCCATCGCCATCGGCAGGAACGCGTTGTTGATGCCGTGACGGTTCGGCAGACCGAACGAGATGTTGGACGCACCACAGGTGGTGTTTACACCCAGCTCTTCGCGCAGGCGGCGGACCAGAGCGAACACCTGCTGACCAGCGGTTGCCATCGCGCCGATGGGCATCACCAGCGGGTCCACCACGATGTCATGCGCGGGGATGCCGAAATCGGCGGCACGTTCCACGATCTTCTTGGCCACGTCGAACCGCACATCGGGGTCTTCGGAAATCCCGGTGTCATCGTTCGAGATCGCCACAACCGGCACGTTGTATTTCTTGACCAGCGGCAGAACCAGTTCCAGACGCTCTTCTTCGCCTGTGACCGAGTTCAGCAGCGGACGGCCTTCGGCCGCCTCAAGTCCGGCTTCCAGAGCACCGGGAACCGAGCTGTCGATACACAGCGGCACATCGACCAGACCCTGCACCAGCTCGACGATCTTGGTCATCAGCGGCGGCTCGGTCTCGTTCGGGTTGGGGTTCGAGTTGTAGACAACGCCCGCGTTGATATCCAGAACGGTCGCGCCTGCCGCAACCTGCGCGATGGCGTCTTTCTCAACGGTCGAAAAATCGCCCGCTTCCAGTTCGGCGGCCAGTTTCTTGCGGCCGGTGGGGTTGATCCGCTCACCGATCACGCAGAACGGTTCATCAAAGCCCAGGACGGCGGTTTTTGTTTTTGATTCGACGACTGTACGGGTCATGTCCGATCCTTAGGAGTTTGCAGGCTTTGCCGAGGCGCCGCCGTTGTTGATAGCCCAGTTAGCGTTGGTCTTGATGCCGCCAAGCGGGAAGAAATGTACGTTGGTGATGTTGAAATCCGGGTTCGCGGCCTTGTGGTTGGCCAGTTCGGTGACAACATCGGTCGGCTCATAAGGCAGCAGCAGCTTGGACACGTCCATCGCGCGTTTCTGCAGAACCTTCAGCGAGGGGCCAACGCCGCAAGCGATGGCGAATTTGATCAGCGTCTGCAGCTTGGCCGGGCCTGCAATACCGAAATGGATCGGCAGGTCGATGCCCGCAGCCTTCAGACCGTCTGCCCATTCGATGATCGGCTTGGCGTCAAACGCAAACTGCGTGGCCAGCGCCATTTCCGCGTCGGTGGTTTCGTTGAACTTCTGTTTCCAGCGCAGCGCATCATCGACATTCTTGGTCGAGCCGTCGGGGTCGATATCCTTGTTGCCTTCGGGGTGACCGGCCACGTGCAGGCGCTTAAAGCCCGCCTTGTCAAACAGACCCGTTTCCAGCAGCTGCATCGAGCTGTCGAAATCGCCATGCGGCTTGGCAACACCACCGGCCAGCAGCAGCGCCTGTTCAACGCCCGCTTCGCCCTGATACATGGAAATCCAGTTTTCCAGTGTCGCCGCATCCTTGATGATCCGCGCGGGGAAGTGCGGCATAACCGGATAGCCTTCGGCGGCGATGCGCTTGGCGGTCTTGACCATGTCTTCGATGGGCGTGCCCTCGATATGGGCGATGTAGACGCGGGTGCCTTCGGGCAGCAGCGCGCGGAAATCCTCGACCTTTTCGGCGGTGCGCGGCATCACCTCGATCGAATAGCCCTGCAAAAAGGCTTCGACGGTCGGGTTTACAGGGCCGTTTTCGGCGGCATCACGTTTTTTGAAGTTCAGCAAAGCCATCGCGGCCTCCCATATAGATTTCGGGCTCATGCCCAACCGTCATTTGCGATCAGCGCCTTGATGCGGTCCTGATCATATTCCGCTTCCAAACGCGTGGCTTCGGCTTCGGCGATCTCAGACGGGTCGCCCTCAACCGCAAAAGGTTCTGCCTTGCGCCATTCGGCTAGGTAGGCATCGCTGTCCTTGGCATTCACCTTCATGGCTGCGCGGTCGATGGCTTGCTCGAACCGTTCTTCCAACTGCCGCTTTGCCCCCCGACGGCCTTTGCCGACGATGACTTGAGCAGGGATATCGCGCCAAAAAACGATGGTGACGTCAGGCATCGCGTTTGATTCCTCCTAACCAGATGGACCGGTTCTAAACTTCTATATGGGCTCAGGTCGGTCGATTTTCGACACAAGGCAGAGTTCAAGCGACCTTTTTGCCTACGATGGGATACCGGCCTTGTAACGAAGTCTTGAGCAAACCCTCACATCAAAATTCTCATCACCTTAATGAGCGTCTTGCACGACGCAGGCGCGCGACCTATGGTCGGGGTAACTCGAAAATCGGAGGGCGTTACGATGGCGCCCAGGCGTCCCAAAGGTGCGGGCGCGTTCCCGAAGGCGGTCGAAAGCCCCGCGCCGGCAAGACCCGATCCAGATGCGTTATATGCGGCGCTGGATCTGGGGACAAATAGCTGCCGCATGTTGATAGCCCAGCCCAAGGGCAGCGGGTTTCATGTGGTCGACAGTTTCTCGAAATCCGTGCAGTTGGGCGCGGGTCTAGAGCGCACCGGGCGTTTGTCCCGGTCATCCATGGCGCGCACCATTCAGGCATTGCGCATCTGCCAGCAAAAGCTGAAACGCAACAAAGTCAAGCGGATGCGGCTGGTCGCGACCGAAGCCTGTCGGCGCGCAAAAAACTCGCGTGAATTCATCCGGCAGGTGAAACGCGAAACCGGTCTGACGCTTGAGATCATCCAGCCCGAGGAAGAAGCGCGGCTCGCCGTGATCTCGTGCGCGCCGCTGGTTTCGACCAAGACCGAGCAATTGCTGGTCGTGGACATCGGCGGCGGCTCGACCGAGCTGGTGTGGATCGACATTTCCTCCATTCCCCGTCGCGACCGGCCTGCGGCGATCATGCGGTTACATAACGGGTTTCACCCTGTAGAAAGCCCGTTTCCGGCGGCCAAGGTGGTAGATTGGATCAGTGTCCCGCTGGGTGTCGCGACCCTGCGCGATCAGTTCAACGATGTTGAGGACGACTCGGCCCGCTTTGCCCTGATGAGCTGGTTTTTCGAAGAAAACCTTGCCGATTTCGCCCCCTACAAGGATGAACAGGCGCGTGAAGGGTTTCAGATTGTCGGAACCAGCGGCACGGTGACAACCGTCGCGGCCTCGCACCTCGGGCTCAAGCGATATGACCGGACAAAAGTGGACGGTCTGCGCATGACCAGCGATCAGATTGACAAAGTGATACGGGGTTATCTAGAACTCGGCCCTCAGGGTCGACGCCGGGACCCGCGCATTGGCGATGACCGGCAGGCCCTGATCATGTCCGGCTCGGCCATTTTGCAGGCCCTCTTACGCTGCTGGCCCACCGACCGCCTTTCCGTGGCGGACCGGGGGCTGCGCGAAGGTCTGCTATATGCACAGATGAGCGCGGACGGCGTATTGGAAGACGGACCGTTCTGATGGCGAAGACACCGACTGGCAAAAACAACTCGGGCCGTGGACAGCGTGACCTCAAGGTCAAAGTCAAGACGGCGCGCGGGCGCAAGCTTAGCTCGACCCGCTGGCTGGAACGGCAGCTGAATGACCCGTATGTAAAGCGTGCAACTGCCGAAGGGTATCGCGGGCGCGCGGCTTATAAGATATTGGAACTGGACGACAAGTTCCGCTTTCTGGTCCCCGGCGCTCGGGTCGTTGATCTGGGCTGCGCCCCCGGCGGCTGGTTGCAGGTCGCCGTCAAACGGGTGAATGCGCTGGGCGAAAAAAGCGGCAAGCGGATCGGCACGGTTCTGGGCGTGGACCTGCAAGAGGTCGAACCTGTCGCGGGTGCGACAGCCCATGTACTGGATTTCATGGAGGACGACGCCGACCAGAAGGTCAAAGACTGGCTGGGCGGCAAGGCGGATGTGGTGATGTCGGACATGGCCGCCGCCTCATCGGGGCACAAGCAGACCGACCATTTGCGGATCATGGCGCTGTGTGAGACAGCCGCTTATTTCGCGTTTGACGTGCTGGAAGAAGGCGGAACCTTCGTGGCCAAGGTCTTGGCAGGCGGGGCCGAGGGCGATCTGCAAAAGCTGCTGAAGCAGAAATTCACTAAGGTCGCCAACGTAAAGCCACCTGCATCCCGATCAGACAGTTCTGAAAAATTTGTTGTAGCCACAGGTTTTCGAGGAAACTCTTAATCCTCGAGCGAAACCCGCTCTTCGGTCAGAACCTGCTCGCGCAGAGAAGCTGCCGCGATGCCCCGGAGCAGCAGGGCCTCCCCGTGATTGAGGTATTGCGGCTTGCGGGTGCGCAGGTCTTCAATGCGCTGCGACATTGATAGCGGCCGTTGTAGTTGCGATATCCGAACCGGTTTTCCAAACATTTCAAACCCTTTACCAGAGAAAGCCTTCACTCTTTCCGGTTTGGATACCTTGAGAATTTGCCGTGAACATGGCTGAAAGCGGGTATTACAATGCCAATTCAGCGTCCGATCTGAGCCTGCAATTGCAACAGCTCGGGATGGTTCGGAACCCGTGCCAACCCCTCGGCAACAACGCCCCGCGCAGCCTCAACCCCTCGGTTCAGTTGAACGAGTTGAACCAAAATCGGCCATGCTTCTGCACGCTGCGGGTCAAGGTTAATGACTTCGGCAAAGGCACGTTCGGCCGCTTTTGGATTGCGAAGCGTCAAAGCCATGCCACCCAGCACCATGTGCGTTTCGGGAAAATCCAGGCGGTTGGCAATCGCGCCTTGCCACTCGGACATGCCCTGCCCGGCCCGCTCCCCTTGTTCGCGGGTCAATACCTGCGGAGGAATGGTCAGGAACTCTTTCGCAGCCGCAATCCGAACATTGCGGCGTCGGTCCGACAGCAACGGTTCCAATCTCTGAACCCGGTCCGAGATGGCCGCGTGTCGTTGCAGCGGCGCTGCATTGGCGCGGACAATCGGATCGTCATCCGTCAGCAAGGGCGCCGTCTGCGTCGCAATTTCGTCCGAGCCAAAATCCTGTAGCAAATACGCCGCCGTCGCGCGAACGATACCTGCCTGCCCGTGATCGGTGGCGATTTCCAGCAATGCAGCGGGTCCGTCCGCGTGGCCCGTTATCGCCTGCTGAAACGACGTGCCATAATGCGCGCCACGGTGGTCCGACTGTGGGAACCATGTTTCAATCCGTTTCGCCGCCCATTGTTGATCCTGATCCTCGTGGCAATCAGTGCAGGCATCTTCGCCCAGCCCCAAGTCGGGACGCGGGACGCGGAAACTGTGATCGCGTCGACCGTCGCCCCCCATATAGACACGTTCGATCATGTGGCATGACTTACACTGGGCACCGTCGCTGCCATCAGGATGGTGATGATGATCTGGCGCGTCATACTCTTTTGCCTTCAAAGTCGGAAAGCGGCTGTTCCCTGCAGGAGAATGACATTGCGTACATACCCCGTTCCCCTCGGCCCGCAATGTTGCGCTGTGGGGTTCGTGGCAATCCATGCACCCTACGCCTTGCGCGTACATTTTGGACTGCAGGAACGAACCAAAGACATAAACTTCGTCCAGTATCTGCCCGTCTGGGTGGTACAATCCCGACCTCAACACCGCGAGGTTATAGGCATCGTGGTAGGGTGTTCCCGGCAAGGGGTTGCCGTCACCATGTGCTTCGCGACGCGAATGGCATCCGGCACATTGCTGGATTTCAGCCTCGGTCTGACCACTGCCCCAATCCATGGTGAACCCGTGTTCTGTCAGGTCGCCGCCAACACTCTGACCTTTAGTCCAGTCGATATGGGCAGACCCCGGACCATGGCACGCCTCACACCCGACGCCGATTTCTGACTGCGTTGACGAGTAACTGCGGGTCTGAGCGTCATAGTTCTTTTCGAACCCGGTCGCATGACATTCCGCGCAGCGGGCATTCCAGTTCTTGTAAGGGCCGGTCCAATGCAACCCGTCATCCGGCGGCAGGTCCTGATCGGGATAAAGATGAAACCAACGCTTCCGCTCGGTATCCCAAACGACGTCAAAGCTCTGAAAACGGCCCGGTTCGGTTGCAAACAGATATTGCTGCAATGGCGCGATACCGACCACTGAATGCACATCATACTCGGTCGTTACACCATCTTTCTCGGTGACCCGAGCACGCAGAGTATCGTCGCTGGAAAACTCGACGGACATGCCGTCATGCTCAAATCTGGTGCCGTCAAAGTCAGCGACAACATGACCGGCATCTGTTTCGGTCCACGCCAATGCGTGATGAGATTTGGCCCATGCGTCGGCTTCGGCCTGATGACACTCAACACATTGATCCGAGCCGACATAAGACGGAACCTGTGCCCAAGCGAACGCAGGATAAAGCATTAAAAAACCGAAATGAAAATGTCTCAATCCGCGGTCCTTTTCCCCGAGTTCTGAAGGTCCATCAAAGCTCCGTTAAACTCAGCGCCCAGTATCAGGATCGCCGCGCATAGATACAGGAAGATCAAAGCCGCTATTGCCCCGGCCAACCCCGCATAAGTCGTGCTGTAAGATGCAAACTGACCAATATAGATCGAGAACCCCCATCCCCCGGCAGCCCAAAGCGCCAGCGTAAGAACCACACCGGGCAAAATCTGCATCACGGAATGTCGACGCGTCGGCAAAAGAAGATGCGCCAGGATCACCGTTCCGGCGGGTACTGCAACCGTGAATGTCCACCGTAGCCGATCCACGGACAACCACTCTGACACGTTTACGTCAGTCTTTTCTGACACGAGCTTCGTGTAGACGGGCAAGACTACTTCGACCGCAGCAATCGCCAGAATCATGGCACCACCGATGATCACCAACGCCAGACAGAACAGCCGGGTTTTCCAAAACGGCCAGCTATCGTGATCATGATACGCTTGGTTCATTGCAGCACGAACGGCAACAACACCGTTGGAGGCGAAGAACACGGCCAGCAAACCCCCGATGGTTATGACGCCTGAACCGGATTCTTCCAGCACGGCCCGCAGCTCGGCCACAATCGGGTCGGCCACATCTTGCGGCCAGGCCCCGAAGATCAACTCAATCAGTTCGTTGGTGACATAATCCTGAGACAAGGAACCGGCCAAGGCAACGGTAAACAAAACGAACGGAAACAAGGCGAGCATAAGGGACATGGCGACATGGCTGCTCATGACCAGCCCGTTCTTGGCACCAAAGCGACCAAGCGCCAGCCACAGCGCCTGAAGAGGTCGGCCAAAAAGGGGAATCACGTTCGCGCTCATGCTGAAAGCCTACCCCGGCTCATTGGATCACAGAACCATCAAAACCAATATGAAGACAAATTAACCCGCACAAATATCTGGGTGCATTGCATAATCCCGCGCGGCTGTGCAGGATCAGGACAGGATAACCAGTTAGCGGCAACCTCAGCTCAGCGGCGGAAAAACCGATGCCTTTGGACCAAAACGATACATATACGACGCCCCGGCTGAAACTGTCCGTTGTCCGCGATACGGCCATAGTCGCCACGCTGACCGTTCTGGGCCTGTATGCCGGGTCTGCTTTTATAATCCCGTTGACGATGGCCTTGCTGATCAACGTGCTGATCATCGCGCTAAGCGACCGGGTCATTTCCGTCACCCACGCCCCCGTCTGGCTGGCCAATGTCGCAGGGGTTACGGTCGTTTTGGCGGGCTTGTTTGTGATCATGTATATTCTGGGCAGTCAGGCGACCCAGTTCGCGCGATCCATCAGCACCTATGAAAACCAGTTCGATGGGGCGGTGAACCGGATTACCGGGCTGGTTGGCAACGACGTAACCACGTTTATCAGGGACAACCTGATCAGCATCGACATGTCTTATGTCGCGCGCGTTCTGCTGGGCAGCGCAACCTCATTGCTGAACCATTTCTTCCTGATCAGCCTATATGTGGCTTTCCTGATGGCCGAACGGCTGGCCTTTCGAAAGAAGATACAGCTGGCGGCAGGAAACCCCAAAACCGGGGCCGAGTTTGCGACGGTACTGGACGCGATCTCCTACAGCCTGCAGCGTTACGTCGGGGTTAAGACATTCATCAGCCTGATCACCGCCGGGATCAGCTATTCGGTCTTCAAACTGCTGGGTCTTGAATACGCCGAAACATGGGCTGTGCTTACCTTTGCGCTGAATTTCATCCCGTCAATCGGTTCGATCATCGCGGTGATTTTTCCTGCGATGATCGCGCTTGTTCAGTTCGACAGCATCGGGCCGTTCCTGATCATCGTTTTTGGATGTGGGACGGTACAGTTCCTGATCGGCAATTTTCTGGACCCTGCCATGCTGGGGCGGTCGTTGAACATGTCGACATTTCTGGTCATTCTCGCCCTGACCTTCTGGACAACCGTCTGGGGCATGATCGGCGCCTTCCTGAGCGTTCCGCTGACGGTCTGCATCCTTATCGTCTTCAGCCACATCCCCGCGTTGCGTCCGATCGCCATCCTCATGTCACTGGACGGGCGATTGGGCGAAGATCAACGACCTACACCCGCCACCTAAGCGATGCGCCCGCTGTTCATCGGATCAGAGATCTATCGAAACTCGACATACGGTTCGAAACACCCGCTTGCGATCCCGCGCGTTTCAACGGTTATTGATCTTTGCCGGGCCCAAGGATGGCTTCCCCCCGAGGCTTACCGCGTCAGCCCCCGGGCCAAGCCCAACGCTCTTCAGATCTTTCACACGCCTGACTATATCGCCGCGCTTCAAAAAGCGGAAAAGACCCAGACGGTTTCTGATGAAACGCGCGAGAGGTATGGCCTTGGCACCCATTCAAATCCAGTTTTCGCCGAGATGTATCGCAGGCCAGCAACAGCGGCCGGGGGCTCGATGCTGGCGGCAGAGCTGCTGCGGGACGGCGGGATCGTTTACAACCCGGCCGGAGGGACGCATCACGGCCTGCCTGACCGCGCAAACGGGTTCTGTTATCTGAACGACCCCGTGCTTTCGATCCTGACCTTTCTGAACGCCGGGCTCGAGCGTATCGTTTATGTGGATATCGACGCGCATCATAGTGACGGGGTCGAGGCGGCATTTCGCGGATCTTCCAAGGTCAGAATGATCTCGATCCATGAGAAGCGGCGTTGGCCCTTTACCGGCGCGCTTGCGGACACGGCTGGGGGCGCTGCGTTCAACCTGCCGGTCGCGCGCGGACTGAACGATAGTGAGTTCTACGCGATACTCGATCAGATAATCTTGCCCGCCACCGCCGCCTTCCGCCCACAGGCGATTGTCCTTCAATGTGGTGCGGATGCCGTGGCCGAAGACCCGCTGTCCCGGCTGTCTCTGTCCAACAACGCCCATTGTCGCACCGTCGCGCACCTTCGAGAGATGGCGCCCCGTTTTCTTGTTCTGGGCGGAGGCGGGTATAACCCATGGTCGGTCGCACGGCTGTGGACCGGCGTGTGGGCGACGCTCAACGGCCTTGATATTCCTCAGGAATTAAACGCCGATGCGCAATCCGTCCTCGGCGCTTTGTCGTGGAACCGGGCCGCTGGCAAACAACCACCGGACCACTGGTTCACGACGTTGCGTGACCGTCCAAATCACGGCGAAATCAGGTCTGACCTGTTGGCGGATGTGAGGCGGCTTGCAAGCCGGATTTCCTAGTGGATTGGTTGCCTAAGGGCTGCTAACCTGCGGTCATTACGAAATATTTCTGACTGCCCGGATTATTTGGAAACCGGCCAGCCTGTGTTTGCCCATTGGTTGCAATTGGATCACCATAATGAATGCACATGAACAAATAAGCGACCTCAAGGCCCGAATGGGACAGTCCATCATTGGGCAGACCGAGGTCATTGACCGTCTGATCATCGGCCTACTGGCAAATGGCAACCTGTTGATCGAAGGTTTGCCCGGCCTCGCCAAGACCCGCGCTGTCAAAGCAATGGCGCGCAACATGGACGCCAGTTTCAGCCGAATCCAGTTCACACCCGACCTTCTGCCATCAGACGTGACCGGAACCGAGGTGTTTCAGCAAACCGATACCGGCAGCACCTTTCGCTTCGATCCCGGCCCGATCTTTGCCAACATCGTTTTGGCGGACGAAATCAACAGGGCCCCGGCCAAGGTACAGGCCGCGCTGCTGGAGGCGATGGAAGAACGCCAAGTCACCGTGTCAGGCACAACGCACAAAATGGACCCGTTGTTCATCGTAATGGCGACGCAGAACCCCATTGAGCAAGAAGGCACATACCCCCTGCCAGAAGCGCAAATGGATCGTTTTCTGATGCATGTTCAGATCACCTATCCACCGGTCGAAGACGAGGTCGAAGTCATTCGCCTGGTCCGGAACGAGGAAATCGCAGCAGGCCGTGAAACCTCAGGGGAACGCCCTGCCCCGATCCCACAGGACGCCGTTTTTACAGCGCGTTCGGAAATCGGCCAGATCCATGTCTCGGACGCGATGGACAGGTACATGGCAGATCTTGTGCAGGCCACCCGAACGCCGGAAAACCTGAGCGAAGAGCTTGCTAACTGGATTGAGATCGGGGCCAGTCCCCGCGCGTCTCTGGCGTTGGATAAATGCGGACGCGCGCATGCCTGGATGAACGGGCGCGACTATGTCGACCCCGCCGATATTCGCGCCATTGCCCATGACGTCTTCCGCCACCGAATCTCCCTCAGCTTCGAAGCGCAGGGAAGCGCCAAGTCAGCCGATGACGTCATCGCGGAAATCCTCCGCCTTGTGGCGTTGCCGTAAGAGCCAACCTTGGCACAGTCAGCCACATATCCCACTGACCCGCGCATCCATGTGACGGCCGACGATTTGCTTCGGTTGGGTCCGAAATCGCGGTTGATCAGCCTTTTGCCCCGGCAACCGGCACGCTCAATCCTCAATGGGCGGCACGCGTCTCGTTTGCGCGGACGCGGGCTGAATTTCGAAGAATTGCGCACATATCTGCCGGGGGACGATATTCGGACAATCGACTGGAAGGTCACGGCCCGCACCGGCACCCCTCATGTCAGGGTGTATACGGAAGAACGGGATCGCCCCGCGCTTTTGCTCGTCGACCAAAGGGTATCCATGTTCTACGGAACCGAGGTCTATATGAAGTCCGTGATCGCGGCAGAAGCCGCGGCCATAGCAGCACACCGGGTTCTTGGACAAGGCGACCGTGTTGGCGGGATTGTTTTCGGAGATACCGAGTTGGCCGAGCATCACCCGCAACGGCGTCCTGCCGCGCTGACACGGTTCCTCTCATCTGTTGGAACGCTGAATTGCACACTGAACGCATCACTGCGACCTGTCCCAACTGTGACACTGAACGACGTTCTGAAACAGGCCGCGCGGCTCGCACACACGAACGCATTGGTCTGCGTGTTCTCCGACTTTGACGGGCTCAATACTCAAACTGAACGCCTTTTCAGCAGGTTAGCGCGGTCAAATGATCTAATCTTGTTCAATGTTTTCGACCCGAGTTCACGCAGTTTACCATCGGGGCTTAAACTGACGGTGTCGGACGGTGACAGCCAGATCGAAATCGACAGCTCGACCCCCGATCTGTCCGACCGCATCAGATCAGCGATGGACGACAGGCTTTTGCAGTTGAACCTGTGGTCACGTCGCTATGGGTTCCCAATTGTGCCTCTGACCACCTCGGAACCTGCCCTGGACCAATTGCTGAAGCTGTTCGGCCATCCCGGAGGGCGATGATGGCGGTTGATGTTTCGGGAAAATCGCTGGTTGAACTGCTGGATATGCTAGAGCCCGCTCCGGCCCCTGATCCAATCGCGATGACCCCGCAAACATGGGGCTGGGCGGTTCTGGCAATGGTTCTGGTGGCGGCCTTGACCTATTGCATCTATCGGCTCCACCGACACTGGTCAGCTAATGCCTATCGCCGCTCGGCCTTGGCAGAGCTGGATAGGGCTGGCACCGACGCAGCGAAGGCGGCCGAGATTTTACGGCGGACAGCTCTGGCCGCTTACCCGCGTGCGACAGTTGCCAGCCTTCAGGGGCAAGATTGGTTGAATTTTCTCAATCAGTCATATGATAAGAAAGAGTTTACAGGTTCCGCAGGCAAAACCCTGTTGACCGCGCCGTATCGGGAAATTGCTCAAGACACCGATGTCCGTGATCTGGTCCGGAATTGGATCAAGCTCCACAAAAGGGACAAAGTGGCATGACGTACACCTTCGCCACGCCTTGGGTCTTTGTTCTGCTGCCATTGCCTTTGATTGTGTATTGGTTCGCCCCACCACATCGGGAAAAGGCGAAAGCCACGCGCATACCGTTTTTCCGTCACGTAGCGGCCGCAACCGGTGCTGAACTGAAATCCGGGTCAAGCGTTCTAAGCCGAACTTGGCTGCAATCCGTGATTGCGACGCTGGTCTGGATTTTGTTGGTTACAGCACTGGCGCGCCCGGAACGGCTTGCCGACCCGACCGTCGTGGAAAAATCGGCCAGAGATGTGGTTCTGGCCCTCGACATCTCCGGGTCGATGGACCAGCGGGACTTCACGTCCGCAGAAGGCATGCCCAAACAGCGCCTCGCAGCGGTCAAAGACGTTCTGCGTGATTTCATTGCCGAACGTCAGGGGGACCGGATGGCCCTGATCATCTTCGGGACACGCGCGTTTGTGCAGGCGCCTTTCACCGAAGATTTGAATAGTTTGAACGGGTTCCTCGACCAAACTGAGGTTGGAATGGCAGGGCCAAACACAGCACTTGGCGACGCGATCGGGCTGGGCATTCGACTGTTTGACTCCGGCGAGGTTGATCAACGTCTGATGATCGTCCTCAGCGACGGGGCAGATACATCAAGCCGTATGACACCCGTAAACGCATCGGCAATCGCTGCCGACAAAAACGTGGTCATTTACACGATCGGAGTTGGCGACCCGAACGCAACAGGTGAAGACCGTGTTGATTTGCAGGCCCTTCAAGACATCGCAGAAACGACGGGCGGGCAATATTTCTTCGCGGATGATGAGGCCGCTCTGACGCAGACGTATCAGCAGATCGACGCCCAGAATCCAAGACTTGTAGAAACTCAAAGCTATCGCCCTCGCGAAAGTCTGACCCATATACCGCTTCTGGCCGCCCTAGCTTTGATACTCCTCAGCTCAACCGGATTACATTTCGCGCGCCGCCGACGGAGTGTCCAATGATCGAGGCGCTTGCAGATTTTCATTTTATCCGAGCAGCTTGGCTGTTGTTGTTGATACCAGTTATCGTAGTTTGGTGGCTGATCCGCCCACGGACTGAACAGTCCGCTGAAACTCCTGCCGGTATAGCCCCGCACTTGGCCAAGGCTCTTGAAGTTGGCGACACAAGCAATACCAGACTAAATCCCATCGACGTAATCACAGTCATTGCGGTGCTGGTCACACTGGCTGCTGCCGGACCGACATGGTCACGCGCGCCAAATCCATTGATTGCAGATACTGCGCCCCTTGTTATTGCGCTGAAAGTTACCGAAAGCATGGAAGGCACCGATCTTGCCCCATCGCGGCTTGAGCGTGCGAAATACAAGATCACAGATCTGATCAACGTGCGCTCGGGGGCAAGGACCGCCTTGATCGCTTATGCAGGCAGTCCGCATCGCGTTGCTCCCCTGACCGAAGACGCCAACATCCTTCGCCCGCTGCTGGAAGGACTAACCCCCGCCGTTATGCCGCTGAAAGGTGACGCGGCGGCTGATGCGCTTGCGCTGGCTCAGGGCATACTCGCGGATGCGGAAACTCCGGGGGCTATATTGTTTGTTCTGGACGATATTGACCCCTCTCAGGTTCAGGCAATGAATGGCGCAGAGTCCGATCTTCTGTTTCTGACGATGCTGCCAGAAGGCGAAAGGCTCGTTCAATTGGACGCCCTTTCTTCTGCGACTGTGGTCCCGTTTTCCAATGGGGATCAAGATATTGCGCGGCTAAGTAGAAGTATCCACAGTTCATATGTGAACGCTCTGGATGAGGACGATCAGTTGGATTGGCAGGATCAGGGGTGGATTTTGGCTTGGCCCGCCGCGCTGCTCTCGCTTTTGTGGTTCAGACGGGGTTGGGTCATTCGGTGGGCGATCTTGCTGCTGATCATTGCGCATCCTTCCGGACCTGCGCGGGCCGAAGGTTGGAAAGACTGGTTCCTGACTCCTGATCAACAAGGCCAGATCGCGATGAACCAGAAACGCTTTTCTGAAGCGGCCGATTTGTTTCAGGACCCGTACCACCAAGGATACGCAATGCTCAAAGCAGGTCGATACCCTGAGGCTTCCGAGGTCTTTTCGTCCTTAAACACGCCTGAGGCCGCTTTTGCAGAAGGCATGGCACGCATTCGAAACCGAGAATACCGCCCAGCGATTGCGGCATTTGAAACCGCGTTGGAACGCCGCCCGGACTGGCCCGAAGCCCAGCACAACCTTGAGGTCTCCAAGGCCATATTGGACTTTGTGGAAACTACCCGAGAGCAATCGGATACCGGCGAAGAAGCCGGGATCGGAGCGGATGATACGGTATTCGACAACGAAGACGCGCGCGGTCAGGATACTACGGTGCAAGCCCAGACCGAAACGGCGCAGCCGATGTCAGCGGACCAGTGGATCAGCGCAATTGACACCAACATGCAGGACTTTTTGAGAAACCGATTCCTGTTGGAAAATCAGGTACAATCGCAATGAGATACCTTCTGTTCCTCACTCTCTTGATTCTACCAACGCTGGTCTGGTCGCAGACCACAACAGACACTGTCCCACGTGTTACGGTGGACATTGCAGAGGGCGACGTGATTGTCGGGCAGCCCACCATCTTGCGCGTCAAGGTTCTGGTTCCAACCTTTATGCCGGCCCCTCCGGTCTTTCCCTCATTGGAACAGGAAAACCTTTTGGTGCGCCTGCCCGAACGCGCATCTGGTCCGGTGAGCGAGACTGTTCAAGGCGAAACATGGTCTGGCGTTCAACGCAGCTATCGCCTGTATCCGCTGCAATCGGGGACAATTCAGTTGGACCAAATGGACATTACAGTGACTTACGCCGATCCGGATAACAACGCACCGATTGAAGCCTCGGTCCCGCTGCCCTCAATTTCCTTTGATGCTGTGATCCCACAAGGGGCGAAAGATCTGAACCCGCTTATTCTGGCGTCTGGATTTACCATTGAACAAACGCTGGACGGCGAGACCGACATTCAGGCCGGGGGCGCGATTACACGGCGGCTCACCGCCACGATTACCGGGACAACTCCGATCTTAATCCCCCCTTTGATTCCGGAAAATCAGGATGAATTCCTGCGCGCCTATCCAAAAGAACCGCGGTTCACCGAGACTGAGGATCGCGGAATATTGTCGGGTCAGCGCATCGACGAGGTTGTCTATCTGGCTCAGGCAGGTGGACAGACGCAACTTCCCGCCGTTTCGGTGAGCTGGTTTAACCTGACGACTGAACAAGTTGAAACTGTTGAGATCCCTGCCGTTGACTTGGAGTTAACGGCACCGAAAGCACCTCCGAAAGACGCGCGCGAGATCGTTGAACTCGGACTATGGGTCGCTCTGATATTGCTGTTGGGATGGATCGGCTGGCGATGGGCTGCACCGCCCATTCGGACGCATTTGAAGGAACGCAAACGCGCTTACCGCGCGTCATCGGAATATGCGCTCACCCAATTAAGGTCAGCCCTGAAGAACCGAGACTTGTCGGGTGCGTATTCCGCCTTGGACCTTTGGAAAGACCGTATGGAAGTCCCTCTTGACGCACAAAGCCTTGAGACGCAGTTGGCGCTGATTGGCGCGACACGCTACGGGTCTGACGCCGCTCGGCACGCGCCGGACTGGTCTGCGGCGACGGATGCTCTCGATAGTCTGCTCAAACCGCAAGGGAAAAAGGCCGTTTCTTTGCCGCCGCTCAACCCATGACGCTCAATTCTGGCAATTTGCGATGAGGGCGCGGCGGTCTTTCAGCAGCACGCGGCCATAACCCACCTCAACCAGACCGAGATCGGCCAAACGGTGCAAACTGCGGTGAAGTGTCGGTTGTGACACCGCGATCATCTCGGCCAGTTCCTCTTGCGACACCTCAATCCAACCGTCCGATTTCGACGTGCCCTCATCCAGATGCAGCAAGCGCAAAGCTAGCCGTCGTTCGGTTCCAGTCACCACCAGATTCGCCACAATGCGCAGTGCGGTCTGCATGTTTTCATGGCTGAGTGCATAGAAATCCCTGACATATTCAGGGTTCTTCTGAACAAGTTTCGCAACGCGCGCGTTTGGAAAGAACAAGGCGCGGGTTGTCTGCGTCGCGACGACGCTGACCAGTCTTGAGGAATCGGCGAACAAAGCCAGATCGCCGACCCAGAACCCTGCACCTTCGCGGTGAATGACGAACTCCTGCCCGTCATCAGCGGGGACAGTTATCTGTACCCCCCCTTCGAGGACTGCGAAGATGCCGTTGACCGTATCACCATGATGATACAGTGCCTCGCTCGCTTCAAAGAACTTTGCGATCCCACACTCCAACAAATCGCGTTGAAACGCGGCCGAACGGTTGCTGAACCATCCGTCCTTCCGCAAGGTCTTAAGATTATTGGATTTGTCGAACATTAGAATATTCCAAACTCATCAAATGATAAGTTTTTAGCACAGATCATCGCCTATGCTAAACCCGTTCGATTCCTTCTACCACGCATTTTCGTAGTTCACTATCGAACCATCTTTCAGGCCGCATTTTGAATAAGATAGCGCGCCAGCTTTAAGTTACATAACGGGGCCGTTCGGGGCCCATAAAATCGGGAGAAAACCATGTCACCACCACGTTCAATGGCAGACACTTGGCGCAGGGGCTTACGCAGATTCGCTGTGGCCACTGTCGCAGTCGCACTGGCACTTCCCGCGTGGGCGCAAGACCAAAAGCCCAATATTCTGGTGATCTGGGGCGACGACGTCGGGCAATCCAACATCTCGGCCTATACGATGGGTCTGATGGGTTATCATACGCCGAATATCGACCGCGTCGCGAAAGAGGGAATGATCTTTACCGATTACTACGGCGAACAATCCTGTACCGCTGGTCGGTCCTCCTACATCATGGGTCAGTCCGTGTTTCGGACCGGGCTGTCCAAGGTGGGTTTGCCGGGTGCCGATCTTGGCATGCAGGTCGAAGATCCGACTATCGCTGGTCTGCTGAAGGATCACGGCTATGTCACCGGTCAATTCGGCAAGAACCACCTGGGTGACAAAGATGAGCACCTTCCGACAAACCACGGTTTTGATGAGTTTTTCGGAAACCTCTACCACCTGAATGCCGAGGAGGAGCCCGAAAACGAAGATTATCCGGGTGACACGGTGCTTGCCGATGGACGCACCTTCCGCGAAGCCTATGGCCCGCGCGGGGTGATCAAGTCAAAGGCCGACGGTACAATCGAAGACACCGGTCCGTTGACCAAAAAGCGTATGGAAACAGTGGATGACGAAACCGTTGCCGCAGCGATCGACTTCATCAAGCGTGCGCATGAGCAGGGTCAACCTTTCTATGTCTGGTGGAACGGCACGCGCATGCACTTCCGCACCCACGTCAAGGACGAGATGCGCGCTCAGGCCAACGAAATCGTCGGCGGAGTGGCTGACGAATACACCGCCGGCATGATCGAACATGACATGCATGTGGGTCAGTTGTTGGATCTGCTGGATGAGCTTGGCATCGCCGACAATACCATCGTTCACTACTCAACCGACAACGGCCCCCATATGAACACGTGGCCTGATGCGGCTGCGACCCCCTTCTGGGGTGAGAAGAACACCAACTGGGAAGGTGGCTGGCGTGTGCCGTCCATGGTGCGTTGGCCCGGCAAGATCGAAGCCGGTTCTGTAACTAACGAAATCGTCCACCATATGGACTGGCTGCCGACCTATCTGGCCGTTGCCGGTGACCCCGAGATCAAGGACAAGCTGAAGACAGGATACAGTTCCTCTGGCATGGGCCGCGACTACAAGGTGCATCTGGATGGCTACAACATCCTGCCCCTGCTGACCGGAGAGGCCACAGAAAGCCCGCGCAAGGAAATCTTTTATTTCTCGGACGATGGCGACCTGACGGCGCTGCGCTTTGAGGATTGGAAACTGATCTTCCTTGAGCAGAAAGCCTGGGCAACGCTGCGTGCGTGGATTGAGCCGTGGACCGAACTGCGCATTCCGCTGATCGTCAACCTGCGCCGCGATCCGTATGAACGCGCCTATCGCACATCCAACACCTACTATGACTGGTTGCTGGAACGCGCGTATTTCCTGGTGCCTGCGCAGCAGTATGTCGGAACCTTCCTCGAAACCTTCCAGGAGTTCCCGCCTCGCCAGAAAGCCGCCAGCTTCAATCTGGAACAGGTGATGGAGAAACTGGCCACGCCGACAAACAACTAAGGCCAGACGACAACAAACAAGGGGCCGTCACGCACATGGCGGCCCTTTTCAGATGTTATTTGAGGTTAAGGAATTTCTTATGAAGGCTGCTCTTTTTACCGCGTTCTTTTCGATAACAGCGACGGCCCTGGCCGCGGACCCGTTGCCCAGCTGGGATGAAGGAGAGTCCAAGTCCCGGATCGTCGAGTTCGTCAGTACGGTAACAGATCCAAACCATGCGGATTACGTGACACCGGACGAGCGGATCGCAGTGTTCGACAATGACGGAACACTCTGGGCCGAGCAGCCGGTCTATTTTCAGTTGATCTTTGCCATGGATCGGCTTGAAGAACTTGCAAAAACAGATCTGTCCATCCTGAACACCCCCATTCTGGAGGCTGCGGCCAAAGGCGACGTCCAAACCATCGCTGGAGGCGGGCATGAGGCTTTGATCGAGGTAATCAACGCCTCACACGCGGGTGCCAGCGTCGATGATTTCCAAGAGTCCGTCGCTGACTGGCTGCAATCCGCGCGCCATCCTGAAACGGGTCTTCCATATGACCAAATGACCTATCAGCCGATGGTGGAGTTGCTGCGATACCTGCGCGACGAAGGCTTTAGCACCTATATCGTGTCCGGCGGTGGCCTGCACTTCATGCGCGTTTTTGCCGAGGACGCCTATGGCATTCCGCCCGAGCAAGTGCTTGGCACATATGCTGACGCCACTTTCGAATCCATCGACGGCACGCCCACTATTGTGAAGTCTCCCGGAATTGCGTTCGTCGACGACAAAGAGGGAAAACCGATCAATATCGAACGCACTATTGGCCGTCGCCCCATTTTGGCGGCTGGCAATTCGGATGGCGATTTCGCGATGTTGGAATGGACGACCGTGGGCGACGGCCCTCGTCTTGGGGTGTTGATCCATCACACAGATTCCGAGCGCGAATGGGCCTATGATCGTGAAAGCCCGATTGGAAAGCTTGTGGACGGGCTGGACAAAGGCCCGGACATGGGTTGGGTCATCGTCGATATGGCGAAGGATTGGAAACGCGTCTACACTGGGGCAAACTAGGTAGAACAGAGACTGATAACCCCATGTGGACACTGCTTGTTTCCGCGTTTGTCTTTTTCCTTTACGTGACCGCCATCGTCTTTGCGATCCGGGCGGCACAAACGGCGCGCACACCGCAGGGCGCAGTTGGCTGGGTGGTCTTGCTGATCTCCGCTCCGGTGTTTGGTGTACCGCTCTATCTGTTTCTGGGTCATCACCGGTTTCGCGGCTACCGCATTGCGCGCAAGCAAAGCGAGACTGTGGTCGAAGGCATCAAGACATTCGCCGATTTTTCAAAACCCGATCCCGAAACGATGCAGGTGAACCCAAAGCCGTTTGAGGCGCTGGCGCATTTGCCCGTATCTCGTGGGAACGGGGCCGAGTTGCTGATCGACGGTCAGGCCACGTTCGATTCTATCTTTGAGGCGATAGACGCCGCAAAGACATATGTCCTGATCCAGTTCTACATCGTGCGCGATGATGCGTTGGGTCAGCAACTACAGGCCAAGCTGATCGCGGCGGCTGAACGCGGTGTAAGCGTTCGGTTCATGACTGATGCGGTTGGCAGCTATGGCCTGCCCACCGCCTATCTGGACACCCTGCGCGCTGCGGGGGTTGAGATCGCCAATCCACGCGACCGGCGCGGTCCGCAACACCGCTTTCAGCTCAATTACCGCAACCACAGAAAAACGGTGATCATTGACGGCGAAACCGGCTTTATCGGCGGTCATAACGTGGGCGTCGAGTATTTGGGACAGGACCCGCATTTCGGCCATTGGCGGGACACTCATATCAAGATGTTCGGCCATATCGTTCGACAGTTGCAGCTTATCTTCTGCGAAGACTGGCACTGGGCGCATGAAGAGGATCTGATTGATCAACTGGACTGGGCCGGAACCGAGGCCGAGCAGGACATGAACGCGCTTCTGGTTGCCACAGGTCCCGGCGACGACACCGAGACCGGAGCAATGATGTTCTTTGCCGCCATCGCTGCGGCAAAAGAAAGGATCTGGATCGCGTCCCCCTATTTCGTGCCTGACATCGACATCATGACGGCACTGCAACATGCCGCATTGCGCGGCGTCGATGTACGAATACTGGTGCCCGACGTGATAGATCACCGCCTACCCTGGCTGGCCGCCTTTGCTTATTTTGACGAGATTCGTGAATGCGGTGCGCGTGTCTTTCGCTATACCAACGGGTTCATGCACCAAAAGGCATTTGTCGTGGACGACACCCTTGCCGCTGTGGGGACGACAAACCTGGATAACCGTTCTTTCCGGTTGAACTTTGAGGCGATGGCCCTGTTCTTCGACGAACGTGCGGCGCAGGCTGTGGACAATATGCTAAAGGCAGACTTCCAAGACTGCTACGAGCTAGAGCTCAAATTGCCAGAGCAACCTGCCTTTATCCGCTTTGGCTCACCATTGGCGCGGCTGTTTGCCCCGATCCTTTAGGACATCAATTCCTCTTTGAAGACCTGAGTCATCAGGGCAACCATAAAGGCTGTCGACAACCCAAAGGCCAGCAAGCCTGTAACGGATGCAAATGCACCGAAAATGCGCAGGTCCTCACCCAGTACGATGTCGCCATAGCCGAGGGTCGTGAAGGTCACCAAAGAAAAATAAAGCGCTGAGTTCCAATCCGGCAGGGTCTCTCCGGCAACCCAGACGATCGCCCAGAGCCAAACCTGAAACGTGTGGATGGCGACAATGAACACCAAGGCAATACAAATCGGTGCGGCGATCGTGAAAAAACGCTTACTTTTCTCCAGTTTCAGCGCCATGCCGCGGATCGTCTGCGTGCACCAGGTCAGAAGAACAAGCTCAATCAAGAAACAAATACCTAGATAGACACTGCCCCAAAGAATCTGCTGCGCTAAGGTCATAATTCAGTATCTCTTGTCTAGGTCAGTGAAAGCAGCGTCAGAATGACCGTTTAAGCAAGGGCTCACAACCCCGCCTCGGGCACTGCGACGAATGGAAACGAATCCATGTCCGGACTGGACTCTGCCCGGGTGGGTTCCACATTGTGGCAAATACGACCCGAGGCTTGCTCATGCTGTTGAAAATAGACGATGTTCAGAAATCCTATCCCGGAGGACGCCCCGTCCTGCGCGGCATCTCACTTGAACTGGACAAGGGGCAAACGCTTGCGCTCACCGGCGAAAGCGGCAGCGGGAAAAGCACGCTGCTGAACCTTGCCGCAGCGCTGGACAGCTTCGATGGCGGAGAGATCACGTTGGACGGAATGGACCTGTCCGGGCTGGATGATCCCGGTCGCGCCGCATTGCGACGGCAGAGCGTGTCCTTGGTGTTTCAGCAATTCAACCTGATACCGTCTTTGACCGTCGCGCAGAACCTGTCCTTTCACGCGCGTCTTGCTGGAAGGCTGGACCAAACATGGTCAACGCATCTTGCGGACAGGCTGGGGCTGTCAGACTTGATGGAACGCTACCCAGAGAACCTGTCAGGCGGCCAACAGCAGCGGGTAGCGATCGGGCGCGCCATGGCTGCGCAACCTCAACTGTTGCTCGCGGATGAACCGACCGGCAATCTGGATGAAACCGCCAGTGCGACCGTTCTGGACCTTATGCTGTCCCTTGTTGCCGAGACCGGGGCGGCGCTGCTGCTGGTCACTCATTCACAGGATATTGCCGCACGGCTGGATCGTCAGGCGCATCTGTCCGGCGGGTATATCGCATGACTGCTGCACTCATTCAGGCGCTGCTGTCTCACTGGCGACGGCACCGCCTGCAACTTGCTACCCTGTTGATCGGGATCGCGCTGGCAACTGGCCTCTGGTCAGCGGTACAGGCCATCAACGCCGAAGCACGGGCAAGCTACCAGCGCGCCAACGATCAGCTTGCGTTGGGACAGCACGATGAGCTGAGAAATCCGACCGGCCCCATCACGATCGACCAGTATGTGTCATTGAGGCGCGCCGGATGGCAGGTCGCGGCCGTCTTGGAAGGTACAACGCGTATCGCGGGGCGCAGTGTCCGCGTCATGGGCGTTGAAATGGTCGCCTACCCAGCGCTGCCTGCTGTGACGCGTATTGAGCAAAGCGCCACCCCACCGGACCCTGCTGACATTTTGACAGCTCCCGGTCGGTTGCTGGCCTCCCCCGAATTGGCGCGGATTCTGAGCAGCCAATCCGAACTGCCGCCCGTTCTGACAAGCCCGGACCTTCCCCCTGATCTGATCCTGACAGATATCGGTGTGGCCGAGGTATTGCTGGACAGGAATGGTCAAATCTCAAGACTGATCATTCTGCCCGGCCAACCACGGGCGCTTTCTGCAATCACCACGGTAGCACCAGAGCTGGAGCGGGTCGAAGCGGCATCGCAACTGGACACGGCACAACTGACCGACAGTTTCCACCTGAACCTGTCGGCCTTTGGGCTGCTGTCATTCGCGGTTGGCCTGTTTATCGTGCATGGAACGGTCGGGCTGGCCTTTGCCCAGCGTCGCGGGATGATCCGAACTCTGCGCGCGCTGGGCGTTTCCATGCGGCGACTGGTCTGGGTGATCCTTCTGGAACTGTCTTTGCTGGCGCTGATCGGCGGGTTGGCGGGGTTGGCACTTGGGTATTTTCTGGCAGGTGCCCTCTTGCCCGATGTCGCCGCGACACTGCGCGGGTTGTATGGCGCCCCGGTGAGCGGTGAAATTGCGTTGCAGCCGAAATGGGCATTGGCTGGATTGGCGATGGCTCTGGGCGGAACGCTGCTGGCCAGTGGCCACGCGCTAATCCGTTTGTCCCGTATGCCTCTGCTGTCCGGTGCCGGAGTACAAGCGTGGCGGGCAGCCGCTTTCAACGGTTTTGCCACGCCACTCTTGGGCTTGTCGGTAATTTTTGTCGGCGCCTTTGTGCAACTCACCATTGGTGGTTTGGTCGCCGGATTTACACTGGTTGCTGGCTTGCTGCTGGGTACGGCGCTGCTTTTGCCGTCTGTGCTCTCGTTAGTGATTTCGGGTTTTCAACGCTTTGCCCAAGATCCAATTGCCCAGTGGATCTGGTCAGATATGCGCGCGCAGCTGCCGGGCCTATCCCTAGCGTTGATGGCGCTTTTACTTGCGCTCGCAGCCAATATCGGAGTTGGAACAATGGTTTCCAGCTTTCGCCTGACCTTTACCGGCTGGCTGGATCAACGCCTGACGTCTGAGGTGTACCTGACGGCAAAGGACGATCAACAGGGGCGCGCAATCTCAGATTGGTTGACTCCGCAAGTTGACGCCATTCTGCCAATTCGCAGCGTGGAACTGGCGCATCCCAGCGGGCCGCTTTTTCTGTACGGGATCGTCGACGATCAGACCTACCGCCAACATTGGCCACTGATCGCTTCGGGCGCGGATGTCTGGGATCGTGTGAATGCGGGCGAAGCGGTGCTGATCAATGAACAACTTGCCCGCCGACAAGACCTGTGGCCGGGAGACGTTCTTACATTCAACGGCGACTACACATTGCCGGTTGCTGGCGTGTACTCCGATTACGGCAATCCCACGGGGCAAGCCATTGTCTCGATGACGCGGCTGGATCAAATCGCGCCGGGGGCTGAGACACGGCGTTTCGGAATACGCGTGTCACCCGACAGGGCAACGCAACTTGCCCAAGATTTGCGCGACAGATTTGAACTGCCCCGGCAGGCCGTGGTCCAGCAGGCCGCAATGAAAGCACAATCCTTGGCCGTGTTTGAGAAAACCTTTGTGGTCACTTCGGCTTTGAACGTACTGACGCTGGGCGTTGCCGGGTTCGCCATTCTGACCAGCTTGCTGACCCTGTGGACCCAACGCCTGCCCCAGATTGCTCCCGTTTGGGCCTTGGGCCTGACCCGCGCCAGACTTGCGCGGTTTGAACTGCTGCGCAGTGTGTTGCTGGCGGCGATGACTGCGATTATTGCACTACCCCTTGGCTTGGTTCTGGCCTGGACCCTCTTGGCTATCATCAATGTCGAGGCCTTTGGCTGGCGCCTGCCGATGTACCTGTTTCCCGCAGATTGGGTTCGATTGTTCCTTCTGACCTTACTGGCGGCTTTGGTTGCGGCGGCTTTGCCCGCCTTGCGCCTTCTGCGCCTGCCTCCGGCTGATTTGTTAAGGGTGTTTGCCAATGAGCGTTAAATCGTGGCTATTGATCCTTGTTCTAATGCTTCCCTCCTTCGCACGCGCCCAAGGATATGCAGGTTTGGGGGGATCGGCTGAAGGGTTCGACATTCCGCAGCCGGGATACCAATTCCAGTTTCCGGAAGATCACGGCCCACATCCGTCCTTTCGCATAGAGTGGTGGTACCTGACGGCAAATCTGACCGGAGAAGACGGGCGGCCTTACGGCATTCAATGGACGTTGTTTCGGTCTGCCCTCAAACCCCAAGAAACCGAGGGCTGGCAAAGCCCGCAATTGTGGATGGGGCACGCGGCCATAACGACCCCAGATCAACACTACTTTGCCGAAAGATTGTCACGCGGCGGCATCGGGCAGGCTGGCGTCACCGCGCAACCGTTCGAGGCTTGGATCGACGAGTGGCACATGCGCGGGCCTGACATGAACAATCTGTCCCTTTCCGCCAATGGCGGCAATTTCGGATATGACTTGACCCTGCAGGCGCAGGGTCCATTGGTGTTTCACGGCGACCAAGGCTATTCGGTCAAATCGGCGGATGGGCAGGCCAGCTACTATTACTCACAGCCATTCTTCGCGGTCGAGGGCACGTTGCACCTGCCGGATCGCGATATCGCGGTCACCGGGCAAGGCTGGCTGGATCGCGAATGGTCATCGCAACCGCTGGCAGCCGATCAAAGCGGGTGGGACTGGTTCTCGCTGAGCTTCGATGACGGCAATAAACTGATGGCGTTTCGTCTGCGCGGGGAACGCAGTGACTTTACCGCAGCGACCCTGATCTCGGCGGATGGCGAGGCAACCGCCCTGCCCGACGGTTCCGTCACATTCAGCCCGCTTGAAACGTCCTCGGTCGCTGGCCGCACGATCCCGACCCGTTGGCGCGTAATGCTGCCTGAGCAGAACCTTGATGTCGAAGTGTCCGCGCTGACGCCCAAGGCTTGGATGGCGACAAGGTTCGAGTATTGGGAAGGCCCGGTATCAATCTCGGGCAGCCACGCGGGGCGTGGATACCTTGAGATGACGGGATACTGACCCCTAGCGCACGACGTAGACCGAGACCGTCGAATGCCGCACAACCCGCGCGGCGTTCGGCCCAAGCAAATAATCCTTCAGGTCCGGTTTATGCGCCCCGATCACGATCAAATCGCTGCCTGCGCTCTCGGCTGTTTTCAGTATTTCCTGATAGGCCGTACCCGTCGCGACAACATGGCGGATTTTCTCGTTCCGCTCTTTGCCGACCGCTGCGACGCACATCTCGACCAGTTTGGAATGCGCTTCTTCCATCGCCTTGTCGTGAAAATCTGGCTGGAAAAACCCTGAAACCCAGCTTTCTCCGAAATCCGGAAGCACCGTCACCACATCCAGTTGCGCATTCTCCTGATCCGCCAGAGCCGCGGCTTTGTTCAAGACATTGGTATCCAATTCGCCGTTGCTGATGTCGACGGCACAAAGCACCGAGTTCGTCATGCGGGCACCTCTTGTCTGGCGGCTCGGCCGCGTTGCAGGAATGCGATCAGACCCAGAAGGATCATAGCGGGAATGTAGATCAGTTGCTTGGGCGGCTGGCTGGACGGCAGGCTGACCGAAGTCAGGCGCACCGCGTCGTCGCCATAATAGTCGAACATATCCAGCTCATCCGCCACGGGCGTGCCAAACAGCGGCTCCTCCAGTTTGACTAACCCGTCTTCTTCCAGAAGAAGCAAGCCCATGGCGTCGACCCTTGCCGCGCCGCCCTCTTCGCTGCCGACCGAGACGACAACGGTCGTGTCGGTCATCTCAAGCGTGTCGAAATCCGGGCCGCTGACGACGATGCGCACTTCGGTTCCGGGCGGTGTCTGCCCGATGGTTTCCACAAATGCCGCAGGTTCGACCGAAGTATACGGCGGCGCGATGCGGTCCATGAAGTAATCCGGCCTGAACAAGGCAAAGGCCACAGCGATCAGGGCTATGCTTTCATAGATGCGGCTGTGTGTCAGGAAATACCCCATCGTTCCCGCAGTGAAGACAAGGATCGCGATGGTCGCAAATATGGCGACGATTATCCCCTCAACCCACGTCACGTCGATCAACAGCAAGTCAGTGTTGAAGATGAACACAAACGGCAGCGCCACGGTGCGCAGGCTGTAGAAGAACGCGGTGAAACCGGTTTTGATCGCATCGCCACCAGACACAGCGGCGGCGGCAAAACTGGCCAGTCCCACCGGCGGGGTCACATCCGCCATGATGCCGAAGTAGAACACGAACAGGTGGACCGCGATCAGCGGAACGATCAGCCCGCTTTGCGCGCCCAGCTCAACGACAACCCCGGCCATCAGAGAGCTGACCACGATATAGTTCGCCGTGGTTGGCAGGCCCATGCCAAGGATCAGGCTCAGCAGACCGACCATCACCAGCATCAGGATCAGGTTGCCGCCCGACAGGAACTCGACCAGATCGGCCATAACCTGCCCCACGCCGGTCAGGGTCACGGTGCCCACGATCACACCCGCCGTGGCCGTGGCCAGGGCGATCCCGATCATGTTGCGCGCACCGTCGATCAGGCCCTGCCACAGGTCAGCAACTCCGTCGATGAACGTGTCATAAAGATTGCTTTGCCCCCGGAACAGCGCCTTGAGGGGCTTCTGCGTCAGCAGGATCACAAACAACAGCGTCGTCGCCCAGAACGCCGACAACCCGGGCGATTTCTGTTCGATCATCAGGAAATAAACCAACACGATGATCGGCAGCAGGTAATGCAGACCGGCTTTGTAGATATCCGCGATCACCGGCAGCGTAACTTCCTTGGCATTCGGATCGTCGGGCTCAAGGTCCGGCACCTGCGCGGCAAGATACAGCAGCGCCACATAGACCGCGCAGACAATAAGGCTCAGGATCAAACCCGCCGAGGACGGTGCCCAGCTTGTCACGGCCTCGACCGGGAACTGCGAGCCATAGCAAAGACCGGCAAAGACAAGGAAGAAGGACAGCATGCCCACAACCGTCCGCGCCAGATGCACATCGCGGTCACCCAGCGTGGGCATGTTCCGCTTCACGGCCTCAAGGTGGACGATATAGACCAGTGCGATGTAGGAAATCGCGGCGGGCAGGAAAGCGTGGGTGATCACCTCGACATAGGAAATGCCCACATATTCCACCATCAGGAAGGCGGCAGCGCCCATAACGGGCGGCATGATCTGACCGTTCACGGAGGAGGCAACCTCGACCGAGCCCGCCTGTTCACTGGAAAAGCCCACCCGCTTCATCAGCGGAATGGTGAATGTGCCGGTGGTCACCACGTTCGCAATCGACGAGCCCGAGATCAGGCCGGTCGCTGCCGAACCCACAACGGCGGCTTTAGCCGGACCACCACGCAGGTGGCCCAATGCACCAAAGGCCATCTTGATAAAATAATTCCCCGCCCCCGCCTTATCCAAAAGCGCACCGAACAGAACGAACAGGAACACGAATTTGGTGGACACGCCTAAGGCAATGCCGAACACGCCCTCGGACGTGATCCACATATGGCTCATAGCTTTCTTGAGGCTGGCCCCTTTCCAGCGGATAACTTCGGGCACCCATTCCGAGGAGCCGAAGAAGACATAGGCCAGGAATATGGTTGCGATGATCGCCATCGCGGGGCCAAGCGCACGACGCGCAGCCTCAAACAGCAGCAGCAGACCACCCAGCGCGATCCATTTATCGGTGTCATCGGCCAAACCGCCTGCATTTACGATCTTGTCGTAGAAGAAATACCCATACAAAGCGACGAATGCGCCAAGCGCGCCCATGATCCAATCCTGCACGGGGATATAATCCCGAGGGCTGGACTTGAGCGCAGGATAGGCTGCGAACGCCAGAAACATAGCGAAAGCCAGATGGATCTGGCGCGAGTTGTTTACCACGCTGCCCGGCAGCACCACATTCGAAACGGGTGAGGCCAGAACAACCTGAAACACGGACCACAGTGCCGCGACAACAGCCAGAAAAATTCCGACATTACCGACCGGATTACGCCCGCCCGCATCGGACGAGGCGACAAGGTCCTGTAGCTCTTCTTCGGATAGCGGTCGGTTGGATTGGGTGTCGGAACTCATCAAGATGTCTCCCCGTCAGGCGGCCTTTTGGCCTTATATACTGCCCGGTCGTGCCGGGCTTGGGTTGCGGGGCGCCCGAAGGCACCCCGCGTCAGGTCTGGCTTACTGAATCCAGCCTTTTTCTTTGTAGTACTTCTCGGCACCCGGATGCAGAGGTGCCGACAGGCCGTCTGCGATCATTTCCTCGGGCTTGAGGTTGGCAAATGCCGGGTGCAGCTTTTTGAAGTCGTCGAAGTTTTCGAAGACTGAGCTGACAACCGCATAAACCGCGTCATCCGACACGTCGGCCGACGTCACAAAGGTTGCGCCCACGCCGAAGGTGGTGGTGTCGCCATCCGACCCACGATACATGCCGCCCGGAATGGTCGCGGTGCGGTAGTACGAGTTGCCGTCGATCAGACCGTCGATCGCGTCGCCGGTCACGTTGACCAAAACGGAATCACAGGCTGTGGTCGCTTCCTGGATCGAACCCGACGGGTGACCAACGGTGTAGATCATCGCGTCGATCTGGTTGTCGCACAGAGCCGCCGACTGTTCAGCCGCTTTCAGCTCGGACGCCAGTTCAAAGTCGTCAAGGCTCCAGCCCATCGCTTCCAGAACGACGTCCATGGTGCCGCGCTGACCGGAACCGGGGTTGCCGATATTCACGCGCTTGCCCTTGAGGTCTTCAAAGCTGGCGATGCCGGAGTCGGCACGGGCCACAACGGTGAACGGCTCGGGGTGGACCGAGAACACCGCGCGCAGGCTTTCGAAAGGACCGGCCTCTTCGAATTTCGAGGTGCCGTTATACGCGTGGAACTGCCAGTCGGACTGGGCAACACCGAACTCCAGCTCGCCTTCGCGGATGGTGTTGATGTTGTAGACCGAACCACCGGTCGATTCGACCGAGCAGCGCACGCCGTGTTCCTTGCGGCCTTTGTTGACCAGACGGCAGATCGCACCGCCCGTCGGATAATAAACACCGGTCACGCCACCGGTGCCGATGGTGATGAACTCCTCGGCGTAAGCGGCCGGAGCCATGAGTGCCGCGGTCACAAATGCGCCAAGGCTAAGCTTGCTGCTGTTTTTCATTTTTGAGAACTCCCAAACTCTTATTATGGATGAGAGACTTTTCAGCGGTCCCCCATCTGGGACCTTGCCGGTACGACAAGCCACCCTGTCTTGCAACAGGGTCAAGCATCTGAATTTCCAAAATCTCCCAACTTATTTGACGTTTCATTCAGACACTCTGCTTGTCAACCCCCGCGCCACACTCAACCGCCCCGAGCAGCAAATGTGAGAGAATTTTCAGAACTTTCCCCCCGGATAAGGGAAATCGGGCCAAACCGGGCAAATTGCAGCTATACGAAGTTATGCGCATCCGGTTCCCATTACATGGCCGCAAAGCGTGCAACGCATTCCAATCCTTTCAGACTTGCGCACAATTGGACTAAGATGGTGAAAACCGCGCAGAAAGGCTCCGGACCGTGGACAGGAAATCCCCCAGCCCGCTTTTGATTATTGCGCTGGCTCTCAGCGCGGCTATCGCGGCATGGGGCATTGCCGATCCGCAAGGATTGGGGCGCCTTGCGTCTGCGGCAGTTGCAACGCAATTCAACAGCCGTGGCTGGTTTATCATGCTCGAAGTCAGCGGCCTGCTGTTTGTCGCTATCTATCTCGCCTTTTCGCGCTTTGGCGATATCCGCTTGGGAACCGACACATCCGAACCCGAATTCTCGACCCCCGTCTGGATCGCGATGCTGTTTGCAGCCGGGATGGGGGTCGGCCTGCTGTTTTACGGAACAGCGGAACCCCTGACACACTTTGAGCTTTTGCGAAACTTTCATAACGACGCCGAAGCCGCCAGCTATGCCATGTTCGTGACCTACCTGAACTGGGGCTTCCATGCCTGGGCGATCTACGGAATCGTGGCGTTGGTCATTGCCTACTTCGCCTATCGAAAAGGGCGCGCCTTGCTGCTGAGTGCACCTTTGCGCGCCGCATTGGGAGAGGCCCGTTGGGTCAAAGCGTTAGGCTGGCTTTTCGATTTACTCTCCATCGTCGCCATCGCGGTTGGACTGGCAGGGTCAATGGCGATGGGGGTGTTTCAAATTCAAACCGGAGTGGCCGGTCTGCTGGGCGTCGCGCAGCCGGACACCCTTACCATTCCGGTATTTGGCGCCCTGTGCATTGCCTTCATCATTCCCCTGCGCAAGGACCTTGGCGTCGGCATGGCGCTCTTGTCGAATGCCGCGATGCTGATCGCCGTGGGGATGATGGTCTATCTTTTGATCTTCGGCCCGACCTCATTTCTGATGGACGACATCGTATCGGGGTTTGGCCGCTATCTTTTTGGCGTTCTGCCCGCCGGGTTTTCAACGGCCGGGTTCTTTGAGGAAACCATCGTCGACTGGTTTCATAGCTGGACACTGAACTACATGATCTGGTGGCTCGCCTGGTCCCCATTTGTAGGTATTTTCATCGCCCGTATCTCACGCGGGCGAACGATCCGGGAATTTCTGATCGGTGTCATCGTCACACCCACCCTGTTTTCCATACTATGGTTCGGAATTTTCGGAGGGCTGGGGTTCTTTGACACGCTCCGGCAGGACGGCGCGCTGTCTGCGGTAAACTCTGAAAACCTTGACGCGACCACCTTTGCATTGCTTGAAAAGTTCCCGCTGGACGGCATTACCCGCACAGCCACAGTTCTGGCCGCATTCCTGTTCGTCGTGACAAGCGTAGTCAGCGCAGGCTTTACCCTCGCGATGATTGGCACCGGAGGGGATGAAAACCCCTCGCCCCGCATTCGCACGATTTGGGGCGGAATTCTGGGGACCCTTGGGCTGGCAATGATTTTGGTCGGCGATATCGGCCTTGTGCGCTCGATCATCGCACTCTCCGCCATCGCCTTTGTGTTCATCGTTCCGGTTCTGGTGGTTTGCCTGTTCAAATCCCTCACCAAGGAGGAAAACGCATGACGGGTGGACTGATTGATACGGTGCTGAACCTCAGCGTGTTCGCCTATATTGGCTTTCTGGTTTGGCTCTGCCAGCGCCCTGATCCGTGACTGCTGACCCGCTTGGCTCGTTTCAGAAGGCGACGCTGAACACGGCGCACAAAACGGCTGCTACGCCGAACCCCATGGCAAAGCGGCGGAACAGCTTTGAGCCCGTGATTTCTTTCCACGCCAGTTGAAACGGCTTCAGGTACAGTTCGATAACCGACCCAAACGGGTTCGGTTCGGCGCGCGAAATGCCAAATTCCAGCTTTTCATACCCTTTCGGAACGTAAAGCGTACCGAACAACCAATCCCAAATCGCAAAGATAAAGCCAAAATTCTTGTCAAAGTGCTTTTCATCAATCGAGTGATGGGTTTGGTGCTGCGCCGGACTGATAAAAACATAAGACAGCCAGCGCGGATAGCTTAGCCAGATATGCGAATGCCGCAGGTTGTACCCCAACAGATAAAACCCAAAGAGCACAATATTCAGCCCGCCAATCGTAAGTTGCGCGGGTTCGGACATCGTCAGGTAGGCATAAAACGCAAAAGCGACCTCGGTCAGAACCACCATGAACGTACCGGTAAGGAACAGGTCGACCGGGTGCTGACGATAGACAGTCACGATATTCAGCACCTCGGCTGAGTGGTGAACTGAATGAAAATGCCACAACGGAGCAAATTTATGTTGCACGTAGTGGGTCAGGAAAATCGCAAAATCAATCGCCAGAACCGCCACCAAGGTATATGCCAGTGATGTGAAAACGGACAAGGAGAACAAAGCCTCCTGCCGTGGTCCGAGCACTGAATCAAAGACGTTGCCGAACGCGTTGAACACGATATGCCCCGAGATCATAAAGTGGGCAATGATCCCGGAATAGATGAAAGTGTTTACGATAAAGAAATAATAATCCTGCTTTGACGACGGGTGAAGCCAGACTTTTCGGTCAAAAATATACCCAAACAGACCCTTTTCGATCTCATCAGGTCGGTTGTCACTCTCTCTTCTTTCAAAGAAGAAAAACACCACGGCCGAGATGATAAACGCTGAAACAACATAGAGATAGAACAGGCTTGTCGATGGCAACAACGGTGCCATGAAGTTCTGAATAACTCCGTCTTTGAACAGATCAACAAACACTGCTGGATGTACCTTTTACTTCTTTTCCCAAACAGTGAGCGCTTCAAAGGCCCAAGTCAACGTATCCGTGTTTGGTGACACCAATGGTCTGAACGGCAGCACGTGGCACAGGTCGCACGCGCCTGACTTTTCATTAGACCTGAGACCGCTTCCGGACTAGCACTTGAAGACTTAGTTTATTTTCGGAGCTTTGGCGGATGAGTTATTGGTTGGCTTTGTTGCTTGCGATTTGCGGGAATATTGGCGCGAATTTC
The DNA here is from genome assembly GCF_056536745.1 of Ruegeria sp. CJ2. NCBI lineage: Bacteria > Pseudomonadati > Pseudomonadota > Alphaproteobacteria > Rhodobacterales > Roseobacteraceae > Ruegeria > Ruegeria sp. CJ2. The sequence continues at coordinate 329,567 of NZ_JBQFQF010000003.1, read as the reverse complement.
GCTTTCAAGAAATTTACTGTTGAAACCGAGATATCTCGCTCATGGTCGTCCATACTGTCCGCCGTATTGCATCCCATGCTCTGGCTTGGGCTGACATTGGGCGTTATGCTTCTATTCAGTTATCTTTATGCTTTGCGCGGCCTTCCCCTACGTACTGCATACACGCTAGCGACAAGCCTCTCGATTGTCGGAATTTCTAGCGTCGGGATGATATTTTTCGGTGAGGCCATCGGGTTGAAAGCAGCACTCGGTATAGCTTTCGTTATTATTGGCGTTGGACTTTTAACCAACGGGTGACGGGCCGGGCTGTTTCGTTTTCTATTCTTTCTTCAAAAGCAACGCATAGCCAAGATCACCGAACTCAATCTTCTCACCGTTTGCAATCGCTTGCCTGGGCATCTTCGAGTAAACTTCTGTAAGATGTCCGGCTTGTTTCAGAGCCAACGCAGAGGGCGCAATAACATCAGGGTAGATCATGACCTGATGACCATTTTCGATAGTGCCCTCCAGCCGACTGAGAATGACTTCGGTTGGCGTATCCTTGGAAAAAATCGTATCGGCCGCACCTACATAGTTCAGATACTTAAATAACGGCCAATCCGCGCCAATGATAACCAGGTCGTTCTCGCCAAGGCGTGTAATGGCAGGTTCGGCCAGTATGCGATTGTAATCCCGTTTTGCGTTGGCAAACACCCCGACACCGGCAAACCAGTTGTGAACCGCAAAGACCGCGACAATCAAGACAAGCACCGATACATGCCCAGACCGTTCCAAAGGCCCGGAAATACGACTTCCCAACAGCAAGAACACAGGCACAAGCGTTGGCAGCCATGCTTCGAACCCTTCGGGATGCAAGCCCAGTACCATTAGCGCCTGCACGGTTAAAAGAGAAATGGCACTTAGTTCAGGGCTGGTCAGCGGGCGTCTTTCCCCCGATTTATGGGCGCGAATGACCGCAAGCAGCAACAAAACCAATGCTGCTGGAATCGTAAGATAGAATAGGCGGTATCCCCAATAGGCCGGGTCCGTGGCGACCAGTTCATGCATGAAGTGGTCCGCAAACTTGCTCTCGATGACATTCCGAGTGGGTGAGAACGCAAACATCCAGTTTGCCGATAGCAGGTTTTGAAAGAACGCCACAACCGAGGCAGAAAGACTTACCATGTCGGGCAGCACGACAACTTTGCCGTCCGTGTCCAGAATTGTGTGCAAAGGATCGCTGGAGCCCCCGGTACGGGCCAAGCTCAGAAACCCAGCTGCCAAAAACAGACCGTAGATTGCACAGTATTGAAAAAGGTCTTTTAAGACCCGCCGGGACAGAAAAAATACCGGGATTGCTATACCTGCCACGATGCCCAAAGGCTGATAGAAAAACGAAGCTACTGCGCCGGCAATCGCTGTAACCCAGATCCGTCTTGATCGCGCAGATGGATTCATTCCCGCGGTCGAAAAAGCCAAGGTAAGCAGAACGATCGTGAACAACATTGCAGAAGGATAAACCTCAAGCTCGGTTGCATATCGCCATGTGCCGTAACTGACCCCAAAAGTAGCGGCAGTCAGCCAAGACGCCGGTGACGCGACCGCGAATTGCCGCGATAACAACCGTTCAAGCAAGATGACCGAAAGAGATGCAAATATCGCGTTGGCTATACTCAGAATTACAAAGGGATCTGGCTCAGCCTGGAAAACCGAGACTATCCGGTAAAGCACCTGCATCGAAGACAGCCACAACAACAGCCGGACCGGTGCTTCGAACAGGTCATGTTGCGAGATAATTTCGGCAAAATAGTACGAGTCGATTGCCGTCGTGTGATACTCAGGTGCAGTCACCAAGTAGGCAACAGTGAGAATGCAAAACACGCAGACTCTCAGCAACGCCTGAAATGACCGGATATGCCGAGCAACAATCATCGGGTGGCGCTGGTTTCTTGGGCGAAATCGACGGCATCAACGTCTTCGACGGCGAAATCCGGCTTTCGCAGAGGCAGCTCTGGGATATTCAGCGTCTTTGCGTGCCCGGCCATTGTCGTGACATCATACTTCTCGCTCAGTTTGGACAAGAAACCCTTCATGCGGCCAAGCTTTTCGGCGGATGATTGGTTCATTCCCGGGAAAAACGCCAACTGCTGCACGTCATCTCCCCCCATGAAATCCAGCGGATGCAATAAAAGCGAAGGGGCCACGCCAGCTCCATCGCAAACTCGCAACGCAGATGCGTAATAGGCCGAGGCCAGACCTTCCGACGCACCTGCGATCCAGTGCAAATAGCTGTAGTGGATCGGTATGCGAGTGAACGGCATTGTCGAAACCGGGATTTCGACCATTCGCTCTCCGTTCAGATCCCACGCATAGGGGTTTAGGGGCCGAAAACAATCTTTCACACCGCCAAAAAGAACTTTTCGCCTTTCCTTTTGATCTGATGACAAACGCGACTTGGCAAAATAGTACGCCCGCGCCAAGGGTCCGACGATCGTGGGAAATGTCGAGCAATCGTAGTCATATCCACGCTGCCGCAACACGTCCAAAACGGTTTCTGACAAACTGTAACCCGGGCCCCGGAACCCCTTGGGTGTTACGCCTGTCGCAGAGTGAATGGCTTCTTCCGCGCGTTCAATTTCCTTGCTGATCTCTTCTGGGGAATAAAGGTGCAACCAAGGCTCATGGTTGAATGAGTGATTGGCGATCTCGTGGCCTGCGTCCGCGATGGATTTCAGGATCGGCTTGTTTTCCTTGATCACGGCATCTTGCCCGACAACGAAAACCGTCATGCTTATGGAAAGTTCCTCAAGCATGTCCAGAAACCGTGGGACGACGACGTCTAAATATCCGGGAAAGTCCTGCCATCCCGGATCACCATGGGTCTTCATGTAGGACCACAGGTTATCGAGATCGAGAGACAGGCTTGCGAGCTTCTTTGTCATGCGGCCGGCCTCGCCTCGGTGGTCGTACGATCCAGATCAAGTTGCGGCATAGCCTCGTCCAAGACGCCCAGAGTCGCATCGACATTCAATGTCCCGTCGATGATCTGCGCAGAGTTCACGAAGTAAAGCCCAGGCACCGTAGTCACCGTTTGCGGAGCGTTCTCGCGGTACCCAATGGTCGGCACGGCCATCACCTCGCGTACTCTGGATATTTTTATGTCCAGAACATCGGTGCTTGCGACGTCCGGGTGCACCTTCCTCAGGGCATCTATAAATTGCAGGGCGATCTTTTCATCGCTTTGGGTCCAATACGGATCATCCTGCGTGACATAGCGCGGTAAATAGACCAAGGTTTTACCGTCAAACGCGCCGGTTCCGGTCAAAGCAGACATTTCAATGATGCCTGTGAACGGCAACGCTTCGTCTGTCAGGTAGGTCAGGTAATAGCCAGCCAGCGGTCGATCAAGCACAACGTACGCGCAGATTATGCCTTGATACACGACCCCATCGAGACGGGCCTTTTCCTTGACACCTAGCTCCTCACACACTGCCAGATTTGCTTTTGTCGGAAGTGTCGAGACAACATTTTCATACACCTGCCTGCCGGACGGGGTTTCGACGCAAACCCCCGCGGTCGTTGAATAAACCCGGCTTACAGGGGTGTTCGTTTGAATCTCAATTCCTCTTGCGACCAACTCATCTCGTAATGCGTTCAGGATACGGGCATAGCCCCCGTTCTTCACAAACCCAAGCTGTTCGACTTTTTGAACACCCTGCCGCGCAAGATACAAACGGCGTATGCTTGACCAAATAAACGCCGCCGATGCCTTTGATGCGTTATCACCCAGCTTTGCCCTCAGAAGTGGCCGCCAGAGCTTTTCATATCCTGTTTTTCCACACCAGCGCGTTAGCCAATCCTGAACGCTGACCCGTTCAAGAGGTTCCCCATCGCTGATCCGCCCGGCCGCCATCAAAAGATACGCAACACGCAGCTTGGTCACCAAACCGATTGATCTGAGGCACAGATAGTCGAGGGCCCCGTTCAGCGGCATCAGCCGCCCCTCACTGAAGAAACCCGTCCGCGTGGACCTCCATTCAACCTCGCCCCCCAACCCGATATCGTCGAGCAGAGCGAGGGTTCGCTTATCAAACGGCAAAATCACATGATAGAACTTGTCGTAGGTGATACCGCCGACTTGCTGAGCCATTGCCAGGCCGCCCAACTCTGGCGCAGCTTCGATCAAGGTCACCCGCTTGCCGGCTCTCTGCAACCGAAGCGCCAGCGCCTGACCCAAAAGCCCTCCGCCAAGGACCGCCCAAGTATCCGCTTGCCCACCACTCATGACACGCTTTCCAACTCGGACGAGACAACCCCGTCTTGATAACTGTATTGCCGACCGCAGTTTGGGCAGGTCGCCCTTCCCTGCCCCTCAAGGCTGCCACGAACCAACACTTGGCCGCATTTGCAAACGGCCCCTTTCAGTCTGGCCTGGTTGCCAAATACCAGATGGAATGCGCCGACGTCTTTGGTGACAACCGACCCCATTCCGATCATTGCGAATTCACCAATCGAAATCCCGCCCGAGATTTTACTGCCCGCTCCAATCGTGGCCCCGTCCCCGACAGAGGTCGGAAGCGTGCTATCCTGCGGACCTGAATCCAAAAGCTCTGTGAGATCAGGGTCCGTGGCTCGCGGAGTAATGTCGTTGGTAAAGATGGTCCCCGCCGAAATCATCACGCCATTCCCGACCTTGACGGCATTCGGAATGTAGACAAACGAGTTTATTTTGACGAAATCGCCGATTTCGACCCCGTACGCGATATAGCTTTTGCCCCCAATAATGCAGTTGCTGCCGATCTTACTGGGGCCACGCAGATGAACATTGTCCCATACAGACGTACCGGCGCCGATTTCCACGCCTTTCTCGACGATCGCCGTTGGGTGAATCCTGGGTGTCACGACACCACACTCTTGGGCATGACCCTGTCGATGGTGGCAACGCCGTCAACATCAACCCATCTGCCGCCTTCCGCAATCGACGTATAACCGGCAGAAATCACGTCCACTGACGCCAGTATGTCCCGCCCGGTTGCAAGGCTTTTGGTCGGCTCACCGCGTACTCCGGCCGCAAAGTCCAGAACCTGATTTGAGAACGCCTGCACTTTACCGTAACCGGTGCCAAAGGTTTCCCATTGTCCGGTCAAAGGACGCCGAATACGAGAGGATTTCCAACCAACCTCAATGACGCCTTCATCGCCATACAGCGCCAAGTAGTCCGAGTTGTCCTTGTGGATGCTCCAAGACGTTTCGACCTGGGCCAGCGCCCCGTTTGCCGTCCTGAGCGACATAAAGACGTGGTCTTCAACGCTGATGTCCTGAAGACTTGGACCCACCATGGCTGAGGCGGCGACAATGCCGCCCGTGAAGAAACGCACGATATCCACGCAATGGGTGCCGTTATCCACTAAAACGCCACCGCCGGATATTTCAGGCTGTGCGTTCCACCGGTCAGTCATGTCCACCACGCCCGTAAAGACGTTCTCGATCAGCTTGAGTTCACCAATCTCTCCTGAAGCCACCATTTCCCGCGCGATCTGGACGTCATCTACATAGCGGAACTTTGACGCCATCGAGATCAGAACGCCTTTCTCACCAGCCGCAGACGCCATTCTGCGCGCACTTACACCGTTGATCGCAAAAGGTTTTTCGCAGAGCACGGGTAAACCCGCCTCAATCAGATCCAAGACAACGGCTTCGTGGGTTGCGGGCGGTGTCGACACGATCACCGCGTCACACAGCCCGGACAACGCCAATTCCCGATGCGACGCAAACGCAGCAGCACCGTGACCATCGGCCATCAATTTTGCTGCATCGAACACCGTGTCTGCCACGGCTGTCAGGCAAACGCCTTGGGCCTGCTCCAGTGCCTCGGCATATGCTTTTGCAATCGCGCCAGCCCCAACAATACCAAATCGTACCATCTGCTTTACTCCGCCACATCCAGACGCGGAACGTCAGAGCAGACAGCGGCGATCTGTTGTGCCAGATAATCGACGTGCTCGTCGGTATAACGCTCATTCCACGGCAGAACGAGGACATCGTTCAGGAAGGAATAGGTTCCCTCAAAACGCTCTGGCGCATAATCAACTGCTTCGGGCCGGGCCAGATTGAAAGGAAAGCCGCTGTCGCCAAATGTTTGTTGGTCGCGGATCACCGCGCACTCAAATGCAGGCTTCTGGATATATCGCGGTGCTGAGTTGATACCAAACCCGCGCAAGGCCTCGGCTACACGAACGGGGCCGCCAATTTCGGGTTGAACGATCAGCGGGTATTTCCAATAGCTGTGAACGGTTTGATCATCCGAGTAAGGCGCCACCAGCATAGGCAGACCAGAAATCGCGTCCGTCAGCTTTTGGGCCATCGCTTTTCTCTGGTGCACACTGTGCCCAAGCTTGGCAAACTGAGCCAGCGCCACCGCGCCTTGCAGTTCTGTCATTCGCCCGTTCAGCGCGACAAAATAGTGATCCGGCTTTGGATCTCCGTAACCCCATGCCTTGTCGATAAACAGTCGCATACGCCGGGCAAGCCCTTCATCATTGGACGTGACTACTCCACCTTCGCCGGTCGTGATGTGTTTACCTTGCTGAAGACTGAAGCAGCCGATGTCGCCAAAAGTCCCGACATGACGGCCATCTATCGTTGCACCATACGCTTGTGCGCAATCTTCAATCACTGGAATCCCATGCTGACGGGCGACGGCGCATATCGCCGGCATGTCAGCGGGATATCCAAAGAGGTGCGTGACGATAATGGCTTTCGTCCGATCGCTGATTGCACGTTCAATCGTTTCCGCCGTCAGGTTTCCCGTGATCGGATCCACATCCGCGAATACAGGTATGGCCGTCTGGTACAGGATCGGGGTTATCGCACCCATATCGGTGATCGCCGACGTGATGATCTCATCGCCGGGATTTGGATCGATGGCAGAAACCGCGGCATGGATCGCACCCGTCCCTGAACTGCAGGCATACCCGAACACGGCCCCGATGGATTGGGCGAATTTGGACTGAAACTCTTTTACAAAGTGACCTTTGGTCGACGTAAGCGTGCCAGAGCGAATTGCGGACGTCAGGGCCGCAATTTCTTCGTCACCCAGCTGGCGACCGCTTGCATCCTGATCTGAAGGAAACTCGGGAACAGATGTACTCGTCATTAATCTCTTTCTCCACGAACTTGAGGACCCGCAGAAACTTCCTGCGGGGGGATACGGTTAAAAAAAATCTTTCCGACTGCGATACTGGACATCAAAGACAGATGGTCGCGAACCACCCGCATCAGCTTCAGCTTAGACTGCCCGTATTTGCGCGTCGTCAAAACAGCCGGCACCTCGTCGATGCGCCACCCGCGACAGTCAAGCAGCGCCAGGACCTCGGCCACTCCGGAAAACCCGTCATGCCTGCGGGGTAAAGAAACAACCGAACTTTTCCGGTACAGGCGAAAACAAGAGGTGTAGGTTGCAAGGTTGTTCCGAAGCAACTGCCGATAGCCCCAAGAGGCACCTTTGGACAGGAACAAACGCCACTCCGGTACACCTTCAACCTGCCCCTGCGGGTGGTAAGGCGATGCGGTTACGATCGACGTGTCTTCTTTCAACAAGGGCAGCATCTTGGAAATAAGCGCAGGATCATAAGAGCAATCACTGTCGATGACCGCTACTGCCTCGTCCGTCGAGGCGGCTATGCCGGTTGCTGTGGCCGCCATGATCCCTAGGTTTTTCTTGTGGCGAAGACAGGTGACATTCGGCTCATGCCCGAACAGGTCGTGCATGACATCCCATGTGTTGTCAGTGCTTCCGTCGTCGACCAAAACGATAGACAGCACCACCTGCGATCCCAGGCTCTTCTGCAGTTTGGCAAGTTTCTCCGCCAGATAGTGCAGCCCTTCTTCCTCGTTGAAACACGGCGCAACCACCGTCAAGGATTGGTGATCAAGGACAGGATCTGCCCCGCTTTGAACACTCGGGTTGGCCGCTTGGGTGGGATCGGAAATGCGCGTCATTGCATCGACCCTGCCGCTGCCAAGTCGACGGCACGCGTCAACGCATGCTTTCTCTGGAGGATATCCAATATCCGCGCAGCGCTGTTTCCCCGGCCAAATGGGTTTTCAACCTCTCCGACCTTCGTCGCCCAATTTGACGGGCAATCGAGCTCCAGCAGTTCTTCTTGCAGACGTTGCGCCGATTGACCAACAAGCCGCGCGACCCCGCAACTCACGGCTTCCGAGCGCTCGGTCTCATCACGCAAGATCAGCAATGGCTTCCCAAGGCTCGGTGCCTCTTCCTGAATGCCGCCTGAATCCGACAGAATTACCCACGATGCTGCCAGCACGTGTAGGAAATCCGGATAAGCCAGCGGATCTAACAGGTGAATCTGATCTGATCCGGACAACTCGGATTTAGCTACATTTTTGACCTGCGGATTGGGGTGGACCGGAAAGACAAGGCTGATGTCCGGTCTCTCTTCGACGTAGCGACGCAAAACCCTGAGGCGGTCGCACATAACAGAGCCAAAGCTTTCTCTTCTATGCGTCGTCAACACTATGAGTCGACGCCCCTTGAGGCTGGATATCAACGACGCGACCGGCTTGGAGGGGCGTCTTTGCCCCATGACGTGCCTGATCGAGTCCACCACCGTATTGCCGGTCAGGAAAACGCCTTGGGACGGCACTTTCTCAGCCAACAGCGCTTTTTTGTTGCTTAGGGTTGGTGCGAAATGAAAGCTGGCTATGCGGGAAATCAGCCTTCGGTTTGCCTCCTCCGGGAACGGAGAATCTATACTGGCAGTCCGCAATCCTGCTTCGACATGACCAACGGGTATCTGCCGTTGCCATGCCGCCAAAGCACTGCCGAACGCGCTTGAGGTGTCGCCCTGAACAAGAACCACATCCGGCTTCTCTTTTTCCAGAACGCCATCAATTCTGCCAACAACCCGAGAAATCACATCATTCAACGACTGAGCATGCTTCATGACTTCGAGGTCGTAGTCGACGGGGATTGCCCATTCCGTGGCCAGAGATCGCACAAGGTCTGTGTGTTGCGACGTCATCACTGTGATCAGTTCAACGTCGTCACGCTCCTCTGCTTCGCGAATGATAGGCAGCATTTTGATTAATTCCGGACGAGTTCCAAAAACCAACATGACTTTCAACGTCGCACGACGTGATTGTCTGCCCACGCGCCTACTCAAAGGCGTTTTGCGAAACGCCCTTAGGTCAGAACTGTTTTCTGAGAGAGTGTTCCCCATAACGCTTATACGGCGTCAATATTTGTGCCCGTTCGAGCGCGCAAAAATCCAAAGTCAAACAAAACTAAACACCCCACTATTCATCATTACCCCGGGCGCGAAATACCGCCCAAGTCACAATACTTTCCGTACCGCTCTGCTATGAATAGTCGCGAGATTTTTTACTCGCAAAAGTTGCCTGCCCCCACATTCAAAGTCCGTTATGGGATGCGGAATTGTCAACCGATTCGTTTCACCCGGCCTAAAAACCCCCTTTTATCCTCAATCTTTTTGGCGCTTTAGCAGAAGAAAATTTGGAGGCACAACGCCAAAATCCACGCTTTTAAACGCGAAACTATCTTTGTTTTTTGGTTGTATTGTTGATCTTTTTATTCCGATGTCCGTCCCGTTGATCTTTCATTGAAACAACTTCCAGCACGCCAAAAAATAACTGTAATTTGACGTCTGTTGAATTGATGATCACCCAATTCGCACGCCTTTAATTTTGACGATCATACGAAAATTTGCGACATATTGGACACCTATTTGAACAATTGCGGCGGGAATTGCCGAGTGAAACATGCAGGTAAATTAAAAACAGGCCACAGCTCAATTTGCCCGGCCTGCGAAAATAGAACCAAATTTGCGTTCGCAAAAAACGGATACTCGATTATGCAATGCGCGGCCTGCGGAAATCGTTCGGTTGCAGGCATGTTTGACCAAGATCATGTCGCTTCTGTTTATGACGATAGCTATTTTTTTGGCGGTGGTGCGGGCTATTCCGATTACCTAAGCGAAGCGCAATTGCTCCGGGATCAAGGCCGTCGGTACGGAAAACTCCTGTCCCACCATTCGAACGCTGGTCGACTTCTCGAAGTTGGCAGTGCCGCGGGTTTTCTTCAAGCCGGGATGGAAGATGTAGGCTGGGCAACGACGGGCCTGGATCCCAATCAGACCATGGTTTCTCACGCGCGGGACACGCTGGGTTTAAACGCTCTGCACGGAAGCCTTGAGGACTGCAAGGGCCTGCAACCCTTTGACGCCGTCAGTTTGATACAGGTCATCGGTCACTTTCACGACCTGCCCGAGGCCATGAAATCGGTTGCCGAATTGACGCGGCCAGGCGGTATTTGCGTGATAGAATATTGGCGTCTGGACAGTTGGATGGCACGGTTACTGGATAAACATTGGCACGAGTATTCGCCGCCAAGTGTCCTGCATTGGTTTTCCCGGTCCGGGCTTGATGCACTGATGCGCCGACATTCCTTTTCGGTGTTAGATAGTGGCAGACCAAAGAAATTTATTTCCGCCGGACATGCCGCGTCGTTGCTGGAGCACGTTCTTGGTAGTAAAATACCTGTTAAGCCGTTGAGAATGCTGCATCCTGACGCGAAAATCCGCTATCCGGCATTTGATCTTGAATGGAGACTATATCGTCGTGCGTAGCGCACGCAAAATCACCGAGAAGACGACCGACTGGACGGGCGTCACCAAACGCATTGGCGGAAGTGGCCCGTGGCATGCTGCAATCTGGGCCTTTGCGATAGGAATAGGCAGACACCTTGACCATCGCGGCTTCAAGAACGCTTCCTTGCCACGCGCCTCAGAACAACGCATTGATTGACCAGCAGAGCCAAGAACAAGGGCAGCCGCTTTGCCCGACAATTTCTCAATACTTCGAAACGGGAATTGTGGTGCCCAAGGAGAGACTCGAACTCTCACGCCCGTGAAGGCGGGGGATTTTGAATCCCCTGCGTCTACCATTCCGCCACTTGGGCCACGATCACTGGATTATCGCCCATGAACCGGAAGGTCCAGAGGCAAAAAACACCCCAGCGCCAGATTGTTTTCGTTCGGCAGGTTGACGATGCATCTGGCCCATGGTTTGGCTTAAACATCATATCAACAGGATTTTAGCACCTAATGTTGCGATCGCTTTATGACTGGACCATTCGTCTGGCCGAACATCCGCATGCGCTGTGGGCCCTGGCCGTGGTTGCCTTTATCGAAAGTTCGTTTTTTCCGATTCCCCCCGACGTCCTGATGATCCCGATGATCATTGCCCGCCCATCGCGCGCGTGGCTGATCGCGACCGTTGCCTTGGTCGCCTCGGTATTGGGCGGATTGCTGGGTTATGCCATTGGTGCGTTTTTCTATGAAAGTATTGGCCAGCCCATTCTTGAATCCATGGGCAAGGCGCACGCGATGGAGGAATTCAACACGCGTTTCAACGACTTCGGGTTCTGGGCCGTTCTGGGCGCAGGAGTGACGCCGTTTCCTTACAAGGTCATTACGATCATGTCCGGATGGACCGGCATGCCCTTGGGCACGTTCATCGCGACATCGATTCTGGCCCGCGCCCTGCGCTTTTTCGTGGTGGCAGGCCTGCTGTGGGGGTTTGGAGAACCCATTCGCGCCTTTATCGAAAAGCGCCTTGGCCTCATGTTCACGCTGTTTATCATCCTTCTGTTTGGCGGCTTTCTTGCGGTGAAATACTTATGACGCGTCGAAACCTGTATGTCCTCATTGCGGCCGGAGGGTCCGCAGCGCTTTTGCTTGGTGCCTGGGGGTTTCAGTACTTGGGCGGCCTGCCACCCTGCAAGATGTGCATCTGGCAGAGATACCCGCACGGGGCGGCCGTTTTGATCGGCGCAATGGCGCTGGCTCTGCCCCGAAATACGTTGCTTCCGGTGTTGGGCGCACTTGCTGCGATGACAACCGCCGCCATTGGTGTGTTTCACGCAGGTGTCGAGCAGAAATGGTGGGAGGGCCCGTCAAGCTGCAGTTCAGGAGACATCGGAGGTTTGTCCACACAAGAGCTGATGGACCAGATCATGTCGGCGCCCTTGGTACGTTGCGACGATATCCCGTGGGAGTTTCTGGGCCTGTCCATGGCCGGTTGGAATGCGGCTATCTCGGCAGCGCTGGTTATGATCTGGCTCGCAGCGTGGCGCGCCAGCCGTTAGAATTCGTCCAGTTCTGCATCCCAATACAGAAAATCAATCCAACTATCATGAAGATGGTTTGGCGGAAATTTCCGGCCGATATTGCGTAGCGCCTCGGCGTCCGGTTGACGCGGGGGCTTGCGCAATGCCATCCCAGCCTGACGCAATGATTTTGACCCCTTCTTCAAATTGCAGGGGCTGCACGCCGCCACGACATTCTGCCAGCTCGTCACGCCCCCTGCCGCTCGGGGGACGACATGGTCAAACGTCAGGTCTCCGCGTCCGCCACAGTATTGGCACCGGAACTCATCCCTCAAGAATAAATTAAAGCGCGTGAAGGCCACGCGCTTTCTGGGTTTTACATAATCTTTGAGGACAACGACCGAGGGTATTCGGATCTCGGTACTGGGGCTTCGCACGACCTCGTCATATTCGGCGACGATGTCCACCCTGTCCAGCCAGGCCGCCTTGATCGCTTCCTGCCAGGGCCACAAAGACAGTGGATAATAGGACAAGGGGCGGTAATCGGCGTTCAAAACCAATGCCGGATGATGCTTTAGCGCACCGGGTTCCCTGACAAATTCGGTTCTGAAGTCTCCATCCATATCAGAATCGCTCCTCGCTCTGCTCTGCCCGTTTTGACATCAGAGCGGGGAACACCCGCCCCGGCCTTAACTCAACTATATATCGTGTTAAAACTCTGACAAGCCCTGAGTTTCCACAATATCTCGGGTATTGGGTAAGATGCCTAAGTAACAGGCACGTGACAGTTATCCACAGGTTGCGTTGCCTGTGTTGCTCGGGCTATGGCGTGACTTATGTCCTGGTTCATCCGCTTCAACAAACCGTTCGACGTGTTGCCGCAATTCACCGATCGCGCCAATGCGGATTTGCCGCGCCGCACCTTGTCGGACTTCATTGATCTGCCCGGTGTTTATCCCGCCGGACGATTGGATCGCGATAGTGAAGGGTTGATGCTGCTGACCGACAATGGCCGGTTGCAGGCGCAGATATCCGACCCACAGCACAAGATGCCCAAAACCTATTGGGTTCAGGTGGAAGGTCTGCCCGATACGGCCGCGCTGAAGGCGCTGAGGGACGGGGTCGAACTGAAAGACGGCGTGACCCGCCCTGCCAAGGCACGTCTGATGGATGAACCCGTCGGGCTGTGGTCGCGCACCCCTCCGATACGGGTGCGACAGACCGTGCCTGATTGCTGGATTGAACTGACCCTGCGCGAGGGCAAGAACCGGCAGGTCCGTCGGATGACCGCGGCGGTTGGCCATCCGACCCTTCGACTGATCCGCGCACGCATCGGGGATTGGACGCTTGAGGGACTGGAACCGGGCCAATGGGACAGCCTGCCTGCACCCGCGATCAATGCCGCGCCCAAGCGCAAACGGGACCGCCGCCCGCGCCGGTGACAAAAACCGCGTTTTGTGATAGGCTTACGCCATGAAAGTCACACCAGATATACCAACCGCACAAGGTGTTCTGGAGGCCGCTCTTTACGTCGATGATCTGGATTCGGCAGAACGGTTCTATGGCGAAATTCTGGGGCTGGAGAAAATCCAACGCGTCACCGACCGCCACGTTTTCTACCGCCTGGGCGCATCGGTTTTGCTGATTTTCAACGCGGATGAAACCGAGAAACCTCCTATGAACCCAGACCTACCTGTTCCACCTCATGGTGCACGCGGGCCCGGACATGTCTGCCTGTCCATGCAACGGGCGCAGATACAGGTGATGCGCAAACATCTGCTGGACTGGAACGTGCCCATCGAGGCCGAGTTCGACTGGCCGAATGGCGCGCACTCACTCTATGTGCGCGACCCGGCTGGAAACTCGGTGGAATTCGCCGAGCCTCACCTTTGGGGTTAGGTTCAGCGAAGAGGCTGCTTTTCGCCCCCAACGATGCGGCAGATATCGCTGGACGTCACCCCTGCTTCGCCCAACGCCGCCCGGAAGGTGGCCATATGCGGAGCGGCGAAATGCGCCTCGAGCGCAACTTGGCTTTCCCATTCCTCATACACACGGAACCGGTTGGTGTGGCCCAAAACCTGACTGAACTCATAGGTGATACAGCCTGCTTCCTTGACTGTTTCTGCAACCATTTCCAAAGCCGCTTTCGCAGCATGTTCAATGCCTTCCGGCGCAACTTCTACCGTTCCTGTGACAACCAGCATTCTTAGCCCTTTCTCAATTCAAACCGTTTGGAAATTCGATCAACCAGAATGCCGTCCCTGAGGGGCACACCATAAGCGACTGAATAATCCTGAAACCCCATCTTTTCGTAATAGCTTAACCCTTGCCGGTTATCGGCCCGTATCGTCGCATTGATTGCCTGCAAGCCCAATGCCACGGCGTGCTTCGACGTCTCGGCAAACAAAGCACGCCCCGCGCCCTTCAGCGGCGGCTCTCGGCGCGTGAATGTGGCGATGTCGGCGCACCTATCCGGCAAGGCATCGTGCGTGCCCAGCCATTGAAACCCGGCGACTTCGCCCTTTTCATCAAGCGCGACATGGCAACAGATCTTGTCCAGCCCATCCAGGTAGCTTTGCGCGAACAAAACCTCGGAATACGGGATTTCATGCGCGGTCGTGCCGCCGATCTCTATGATCTGGTTGAGGATATGGCAGGCAACTGCCACGTCCTCTCGCATCATTGGACGGACCGCGATCATGGGGTCAGAGGCTCAGCTTATCGCGCATGAAGGCCAGTGCGACACTAAGGCCGTCCGGCGCGATACCGTGACCGGTGCCTTTCATGACATGAGCATAGACCTCTTTGAAATCGGCAGCTTGCAACGCCTCGGCCGCCTCGGGCAGCGATTGCGGCGGAACCACGTCGTCGGCGTCACCATGCACCAGCAGGATCGGCATTCGACTGACGGTTTCATCGGGCAGCAGGTCCGGCTCCAGCAACCGGCCCGAGAAGGCTACGATGCCGGCCACCGGGTCTTCGCGGCGGGGGGCGACATACAGGCTCATCATCGTGCCTTGCGAAAATCCAAACAGAACCACCTGTTCGGGCAGAACGTCCTCGTCCACCATCAGCGCATCGAGGAATGCGTTGAAATCCTCAACGGCCATCGCCATACCGCGCTGCGCCTCTTCCTCGGACGATCCGTCGATCCACGGGATCGGAAACCACTGATAACCATTTGGCATTCCCGGAATTTGTTCCGGTGCATCAGGCGCCACAAACAGCGTGTCCGGCAGGTGTTCGCCCAGAACATCCGCGATCCCCAGCAGGTCTGCGCCATTGGCCCCATAGCCATGCACAAACACCACGACCGAGCGCGTATCGCCCGAAACCGGCTCTTTTCGGAGCGCATTCAATACTCGAGTCATCTGATCCCTTCTCGTTCCTTTGCCACCCGGTAATAGGCCCACAGCACCCGCGCCGCAACCGACCGCCAGGGCGACCATGCCTCGGCCATCTGTCGCAATTCCTTGTCGGTCGGGCGTTTGGGCAGGTCATAGAGGATACGCGCGGCCTCTTGCAGGGCCAGATCACCCGGTGCGATGACATCTGCCCGGCCCAGCGAGAACATGGCATAGATCTCGGCCGTCCAGACGCCAATGCCCGGAACCTCGGTCAGAGTGGTGACGACTTCTGCATCAGGTTTGTCGCGTAATGCCTTGTAATCAATACGTGCCTCGGCCAGCGCGCGGGCATAGCGGATTTTCTGGCGGCTCAAGCCAACGGCGCGCAGATCGTCATCGGTGGCCCACATGATCTTGCGCGGGCCGGTCAGTTTAGCGTCCTTCAACCGCGTCCAGATCGCATTGGCCGAGGCGACGCTGACTTGCTGGCTGACGATCGCACTTAACAGTTGCGCGAACCCATCGGGCCTTCGGCGCAGAGGCAGCGGCCCGACCTGATCCATCGCATAAGCCATCCGAGGGCACGTGTCCGCCAACCAGACGGCCCCTTCGCTTACACAGTCATTGGTTTCGATGATACGTCCGACGGACATGCGCGCTCCGGGGCAGTGTAATCACGAGCACGTTAGGCTGCTTTGCCGCATATGCAACCCGCTTGTACGCCATGCTTTTCGCAGATACGCATAGACGCATGACAATGACCGCCTCTTCCCCAAATGATAGCTTGGCCAAGCGCAACGTCGCTGTACTGGTCGCGGCGCAAGCCATGCTGGGCGCACAGTTACCGATAATCTTTATCGTCGGTGGGTTGGCGGGACAGTCTTTGGCCACCAATGCGTGTTTGGCAACACTTCCGATTTCTCTCATCGTGCTGGGCTCGATGCTGGCGGCCACGCCAATTTCCGCCATCATGCAACGCTGGGGACGGCGCATTGGATTTTTGGTGGGCGCAACC
Source organism: Ruegeria sp. CJ2 (assembly GCF_056536745.1). NCBI lineage: Bacteria > Pseudomonadati > Pseudomonadota > Alphaproteobacteria > Rhodobacterales > Roseobacteraceae > Ruegeria > Ruegeria sp. CJ2. Next base: position 313,075 of record NZ_JBQFQF010000003.1, on the reverse strand, counting down.
GCAGGCGCGTTAGGCGGTTTGGTTGGTGCATACGGGTTGTATCTGGGCTCATTCCCGATCTTCCTGTTGGGAAGCCTTCTGACCGGTATCTACATGAGTGCGCACGGGTTCTATCGCTTTGCTGCCGCAGACACGGCATCGGATGCATTTCGTCCCAAGGCGATTTCGTATGTGATGGCCGGTGGTCTGGCCGCAGCAATCATTGGACCTCAGATCGTCAAGCTCACCTCGACGGCATATGTCATCCCTTTTCTCGGCACGTATCTGGCCGTAATCGTCTTAAACATACTCGGGTCGGGTCTGTTCTTCTTTCTGGAAACCCCGTCCCCTACTACAGCCGAGAAAGACACGGCCAAAGGTCGAACCCGGCTCGAGATGCTAAAGACGCCGCGCATCGCCGTGGCCGTTATCTGCGCCATGGTGTCCTACGCGCTGATGAACCTTGTCATGACCTCGACCCCGCTGGCCGTAGTCGGATGCGGATACTCGGCAAATGATGCGGCGGATGTGGTGACCGGCCACGTGCTGGCCATGTATATCCCCAGCTTTTTCACAGGCCAGTTGATCGCACGTTTCGGGGTTGAAAAGATCGTTGCCCTTGGCCTCGCCATTTTGGGCGGTGCGGGGCTCGTGGCGTTGCAAGGTGTTGAACTTGAAAACTTCTTCATCGCCCTGATCCTGCTGGGTGTCGGCTGGAATTTCGGCTTTATCGGAGCAACCACGATGCTGGCCGCCTCACACGATGTGAATGAACGCGGTCGGATGCAGGGTCTCAACGACCTGCTGGTGTTCGGCGGCGTGACGTTGGCCTCTTTGTCCTCGGGTGGGTTGATGAACTGCTCGGGTGGCTCCCCGGTTGAGGGCTGGACTGCCGTGAACCTCGCCATGGTTCCGCTGCTGACTTTGGCCGGCGGTGCGCTGCTGTGGCTGGTCCTGCGCCCCAGTGAACCGGAAACGGTCTGACAGTTACCAGCGCCCTCGGGCGACGTTCCACATCAGCGACAACCGACGTCGGACTTCACCTTGCGCCAACGCGCCCGCAGCAACGCGGTCTGGCCGAGCCTCCGCCTGCCGCAACATCCATTCTGCCTGCCAACCCGCGTACAATGCCGGGCGCGCCTCGTTCGAAACGGCAGACCGCTGGGCGCGGGCAGCGTGAAGTCGCTCCAGTGCCGATTTCGCCAAATGCCGAACCCCGTCCGGTGTTCCATCCAACACAGGAATGCGCCCACGCGCCTCTAGCTCGGGGATCGCCCGCAGCCAGTTGGCGACGCCTACGGCATATCCAAAGTCGCGCAGAACCAGTTCGTCTGCCGCGCCCAAGGCTTGCGCAGACGCAACCATCAAAGTTCCGGCGCTGTGGTTGAAATAGGACTCGAAATGCGCCTGATCCTCAAATGGATCACGGTAAATATCCCAACGCCTTACGGCCACATACTCATCCAGTTGGGCCGCCAAATGCGGCGACAGAATGCGGGACAAAGGCGTCACGACCTCATGTCTGCGCACCGCTTGGCCCTCGGCGATTTCCTGCAACGCGTCACGCCACCATTGTAGGCGCATCTCGGCGATCATGGGCTCTTGCGTGACCCAAGGCGCACGCGCAACCTCGACATTCAACGCATAGATCGGAAATAAGACCGCCCGCGCCGCGACCGGGGCCGCCATCGCCGCCATGAACCGATCCGGATCGGCGCGATGCACCAGAGCGGCGCAGGCCTTTACGTCATCGTCGAAAGCAGCGCTCACTCGGCCACCGCCGCCTGCGATCCGCTATCGCGCACCAGCTTCCACTGGATCGCGTCCAGCAGCGCCTCGAACGAGGCATCAACTATGTTCGCGCTGACCCCCACGGTGGACCAGCGCCGCCCCTGCCCGTCTTCGCTGTCGATGATGACCCGTGTCACAGCCTCAGTCCCGCCTTGCGTGATACGCACCTTGAAATCCACCAGCCGCATATCCGCCAGCACCTGCGAATATTGCCCCAGATCCTTCGCCAGCGCCTTGGCCAGCGCGTTCACCGGGCCGCGATCGCTGCCATCCTCATCCAGAGACTCGCTAACCGACAGCTTCTTTTCGCCGTCCACCTTCACCACGACCACAGCCTCGGACAGGCTGACCATCTTGTTGTACTTGTTCTTGCGCCGCTCGACGGTGACCTTGTAGCGCTTGACCTCGAAGAATTCCGGCAACTGCCCAAGCTCATCGCGCGCCAACAGTTCGAAACTCGCCTGCGCGGTGTCATAGGAATAACCCTCGGCCTCGCGCTGCTTGATCCGGTCGAGGATACGTCCCAGCGCCGGGTCCGCTTTTTCGACCGACAACCCCGCCTCGGTCAGACGTTTGCGCAGGTTAGACTGCCCCGCCTGATTTGACATCGGGATGATCCGCGCATTGCCCACCGCGCCCGGTTCTACATGTTCATAGGTCGATGGGTCCTTGAGGATCGCACTGGCGTGCAGCCCCGCCTTATGCGCAAAGGCCGAGGCCCCTACATAGGCCGATTGCTTGCTGGGCACCCGGTTCAGGATATCGTCCAGCATCCGGCTGACCCGCGTCAGACCCGCCAAAGCCTGCGTGGTGACTCCGATGTCAAACTGCGCGGCATAGGGTTCTTTCAGCAACAAGGTCGGGATCAAAGCGGTCAGGTTCGCATTGCCACACCGCTCGCCCAGCCCGTTCAGCGTGCCTTGTATCTGCCGCGCGCCTGCGTCGATAGCGGCCAGCGAACAGGCCACCGCGTTTTCGGTGTCGTTGTGCGTATGGATACCCAGACGATCGCCCGGCAGCCCTGCTTCGATCACCTCGGCCACAATGCGGGAGACCTCGGCTGGCAGCGCGCCGCCATTCGTGTCACACAGCACGACCCAACGCGCGCCTGCGTCCAGCGCGGCCCGACAGACCTGAACCGCGTAGGCGGGATTGTCCTTGTAGCCATCAAAGAAATGCTCGGCATCGAACAGCGCCTCGCGCCCCTGCGCCACGATATGCGCGACTGAGGCGCGGACGTTCTCGACATTCTCCTCCAGCGTGGTCCCCAGCGCGTGGGTCACGTGGTAGTCATGCGACTTGCCCACCAGACAGACGGCTTGCGTCCCCGCATTCATGACGGCCGCCAGAACATCGTCATTTTCAGCCGACCGGCCCGACCTTTTGGTCATTCCAAACGCCGTCAACCGGGCCGAGGTCTGCGGCGCAACCTCAAAAAACGCGCTGTCGGTGGGGTTCGCACCGGGCCAGCCGCCCTCGATATAATCCACGCCCAACTCGTCCAGAGCCTTGGCGATCTGTACTTTTTCAGAGGTCGAAAACTGAACCCCCTGCGTCTGCTGCCCGTCGCGCAGGGTGGTGTCGTAAAGGTAGAGGCGCTCCTTTGACATCACTCACCCTCCAGCTTGGCCGCATCAAACCCGGCCCCCGGCACCAACTCCACGCCGTCCTTGCTCATCCGCACTTCCAGCCCTGCCGCGACAAAGGCCGCCTTCAGCCGGTCCACCTCCGAGAAGTCCTTGTTTTGCATCGCCTCGACGCGTGCTTCGGCCAGACGCGTTGCATGACCGGACAGATCTACCGATTCAGTATCCGCCCACGCGCCCATTTCAGGCTCCAACAGCCCTAAAACCTGCGCACTCGCCAACAGTCCGGCGGCGTCCCCATCCGAAGCCAAACGGTGGAGTTCCGTCAAAGCCCCCGCCGTGTTCAGGTCATCACTCAGCGCCGCGATCACCGAGGGGGCCGCGCTGGGGGCGGGCTCGATGCCCGCCGTCAGCGCCCGCCACTTGCGCAGCGTCGCTTCTGCCTCGCGCGCCTTTTTCTCGGTCCAGTCCATCGGTTTGCGGTAATGCGTCTGCAGGAACACAAACCGGATCACCTCACCCGGAACGCCCTGATCCAGCAGATCATGGACGGTAAAGAAATTGCCCAGCGATTTGGACATCTTCTTACCCTCGACCTGCAACATTTCATTGTGCAGCCAGACCCGCGCGAACTCGCCTTCGGGATGGGCGCAGCAGCTTTGCGCGATCTCATTCTCATGGTGCGGGAACATCAAGTCATTGCCGCCGCCGTGAATGTCAAAACTCTCACCCAGCAGCTCATAACTCATGGCAGAGCATTCAATGTGCCACCCCGGACGCCCGCGTCCCCACGGGCTGTCCCAGCCGGGAAGCTCATCGCTGGAGGGTTTCCAAAGAACAAAATCCATGGGGTTCTTCTTATAAGGCGCAACCTCAACCCGCGCGCCCGCAATCATATCGTCAACCGAACGGCCCGACAGCGCGCCGTAACGCTCTTTCCAACTGTCCACGGCGAACAGTACATGCCCCTCGGCGGCATAGGCATGGCCCTTGGCGATCAACCCTTCGATCATCGCGATCATCTGCGGAATATAGGCGGTCGCGCGCGGCATCTGGTTCGGCTCCAACGCTCCCAAAGCACCCATATCGTGCAGATACCAGCCGATCGTCTCATCCGAGCGTTCCTGTACCAGTTGCTCCAACGAGCCCGGCGCACCGGCTTTCTGACGCGCCAAGGCAGTCGCGTTGATCTTGTCATCGACGTCAGTGAAATTGCGCACGTAGGTCACGTGATCCGCGCCATAGACATGGCGTAACAACCGAAAAAGCACGTCAAACACCACCACCGGCCGCGCGTTGCCCAGATGGGCGCGGTCATAGACCGTGGGACCACAGACATACATCCGCACATTGTCGGCGCTGATCGGAACAAAATCCTCTTTCGTCCGCGTCCGTGTATTGTGCAGTTTGATTGTCGTCATCGGTCGGCTCCTCAGAACAGCATGAGCTGTGTCGCGTTGGCGCGGGCATAGCAACTTGTCTCAGGGATGAAAACGAAAGAAACCGGCCCGCTTGAATAATCAGCAGGAAATGCAGCAAATAATGATGCAGGTCATCGGGTTCATGACACCCTGATTATCATGCGACGCCCCTCTCGCCAAGTCCCCCTGTTCCGGCCGGTATTCGATTGACAAATGAAACATCCTCTGGCCCTGTCAGCCGAAAAGACCACTGCCGGAGCATGCCATGGAACTGTCGCAGCGTATCACTCATCTGACCCAGGGCGGCAGCGACGGTTGGGACGTGTTCTATCGCGCGCGCCGGATGATCAGCGAAGGCCACGCCATCACCGAGCTGACCATCGGTGAGCATGACATACGCACCGATCCGTCAATCCTGCAGGCGATGGATCTGTCTGCCCGACAAGGCCACACTGGATACGCGATGGTCCCCGGCACAGATTTGTTGCGCGATACCGTCGCCGCCCGGGTTCAGGCGCGCACCGGCGTGCCCACAACGCGCCACAACGTCCTGATCACAACCGGGGGCCAAGCCGCGCTGTTTGCCACCCACGTCGCGGTCTGCAATCCGGGTGACGTCGGACTGTTTCTAGATCCATACTACGCGACCTATCCCGGCACCATTCGCGGTGCAGGCGCAATTGCCCGGCCCGTGCAAACCGCCGCCGAAGACGCCTTTCAGCCCCGCGCAGAGCGGATCGACGCCGCCGCCGAAGGCGCAGTCTCATTGCTGATCAATACGCCCAACAACCCGACCGGGGTAACGTATTCCCGGCAGACGCTTGAGGAAATCGCCGAGGTTTGCCGCAGGCGCGACCTGTGGCTGATCTCGGATGAGGTCTATGACACTCAGGTTTGGGAAGGCGACCATATCTCTCCACGAACCCTGCCTGACATGGTCGAACGGACCTTGGTGATCGGTTCGATGTCCAAGTCTCATGCGATGACGGGATCCCGCTGCGGCTGGGTTATCGGACCCGAGGACGTCATCTCGCATCTGATCAATCTGGCCACCCATACGACCTATGGCGTTCCCGGCTTCATTCAGGATGCAGCCAGCTTTGCATTGACGGCTGGCGTTGAATTGGAAGAGGAGATCGCCGCACCATTTCGCAGGCGGCGCGCCAAGGCGGTCGAAATTCTCGCGGCGCAAAACACGGTTGGTCTGGTGCCAGCGCAGGGTGCTATGTACCTGATGCTGGATATCCGCGCCACGGGTCAAACCGGTGAAGGATTCGCCAATGCGCTGCTTGACACCCATGCGATCGCCGTCATGCCGGGAGAGAGTTTTGGCATGGCTGCCGCAGGGCACGTTCGCGTCGCCATGACGATCGACGATGACCGCTTCGCGTCGGCACTTCAGACCATTTGCGATTTCGCGAGCCAATTGGCCGACCGCCGCGCAGCAGAATAGCCGCGTTCAGAACCGAAACGTCGTCCTCAAGTTGAACACGTTGGAATCAAGGCCGCCTTCGGACCGGGTCACATCGTCGAAATTCTGGCGCAGCGCTTCGCCACTGATGACAAAATTCTCACCAATCGGATAGGCGACACCGATGCCGTAAACCGCAGCGGTGTCATTGTCGACAGTCGAATCCACGCGCGCGGCACCAACCACGACATACCCCAGAGCGGACCCGAAATCGTATCCCCCCCGCAGTTTCAGGCGCGTCATACTGTCCAGACTGCCCTCACCCTGCCCCAGATTCAGAGACAAGCGGTTATATTCCAACTCGCCCCCAAGTACGAAGTTTCCAAAGTCATGATCGTACCCGACATGAGGACCAAAACTCAGGTCGCTGCCGCTAGAACCGTTGGGGCCATCTGCGTCGGCATATCCAAAGCTGAACCCGGCATAAGCCCCACTCCAATCCTCGGCGGCTGCCGGAGCAGCACACGTCATGATCAAAATAGCGATCAGGGCCGAACGGGGTATCACAACTTTCACCAAAAACCTTCCAACAAGGAATTCGAGTACTCAGTCCACTTTCTCACAAAATTGGGTCGCAATCGTTAACAATCAATTGAGATCACGAACCGCTCTTAAATAAGTGACAGAAGTATAACAGATTTCCCGCGTTTCGGTAGAATTTATTAAACTCTTTCACATCTGTGACCCGCCCCGCGCATCCATTTCGCTTTTGGACCCCGAAGTCGCAAACAGGACAGAATGTCGCGACCTGTATTGAAAGACTGATGGGCATAAGGTGAGGACCTGCATGCAAAGTGACGTTTGGAAGATCTGTCTGGTCAGCCGCACGATAGGCGCGGATCGTGGACGCGCGGCCCGGGGGCGCCCGGCCGGGGTGTGAACGCACTCACCCCTTTCACGTCTCACCTACCGGAACTTCAACATGAACGATCAATCCCGCAATACCTCGCGCAGTGGCGGACGTGCCGCGCGCCGTGCCGCCCGTGCCTCAGCCCTTCCAGATCATTTGCGCCCCATACGACCGGGGCTTGAGGGCGGAACATACAAGCCGTTGACCCCAACTCAGATCGAACAAATCCACGAGGCAGCGCTGACTGCGCTTGAAACGATTGGATTGGCAGACGCCCCGCAAAGCGGAATTGACTATCTGGTCGGTGCCGGGTGCACATTGGGCGATGATGGCCGCATACGGTTTCCCCGGGCACTGGTTGAAGACACCATCGCCAATGCCAACCGATCCGTTACCCTGTGCAGTCGTGACGGGAATACCGATCTGGAACTCTCGGGCACGCGGGTTCACTACGGTACAGCCGGGGCTGCGGTCAGCATGGTGGACGTGCACGGGCGCGAATATCGTGACTCGACCGTGCAGGACCTGCACGATGCCGCGCGGATTTGCCAACAACTGGATAATATCCATTTTGTACAACGGCCTATGGTGTGTCGTGACATTGTTGACAATCTGGAAATGGACCTGAACACGATCTACGCAAGTTGCTCGGGAACATTCAAACACATCGGCACATCTTTCACCGAACCCAGTCATGTCGCGCCGGCGATGGAAATGCTGCACATGATTGCAGGTGGAGAGGACAAATGGCGCGAACGCCCGTTCGTCTCAAACTCGAACTGCTTTGTGGTGCCGCCGATGAAGTTCGCCACCGAAAGTTGTGAAGTGATGGAAGAATGCATCAAGGCAGGCATGCCCGTTCTTCTTCTTTCCGCAGGGATGGCCGGAGCGACCGCGCCCTCAACCATCGCAGGGGCGATCACGCAAGCAACGGCGGAATGTCTTGCAGGATTGGTTTACGTAAACGCCGTAAGCCCGGGTGCGCCAGCCGTTTTTGGCACTTGGCCATTTGGTTTGGACCTGCGCACCGGGGCCATGTCTATCGGGTCGGGTGAGCAGGCCCTTCTGACCGCTGGCTGCGCCCAAATGCACCAATTCTATGACCTTCCCGGCGGAGCCGCAGCCGGGGCGTCGGATTCGAAACTGCCTGACATGCAGGCGGGATGGGAGCAAATGTGCTCGAATGTCATGGCCGGTTTGTCCGGGGTTAATATGGTGTACGAAGCAGCCGGGATGCACGCATCCCTTCTGGGATTCTGCTTTGAAAGCCTGATCTTGGGCGACGATCTTATCGGGCAGGCGCAGCGCTGCATCCGTGGGATTGAAGTAAACGAGGAGACGCTGGCACTGGATCAGATTGCCGAGGTTTGCATGGGCGGGCCCGGCCACTATCTGGGAACCGACGCAACGCTAAGCCGAATGCAGGCGGACTATGTCTATCCAACCTTCGGCGACCGGACCTCCCCCAAAGAATGGGCCGAACTGGGCAAGCCAGACCTGATCGACAAGGCAACCGCGCGGAAAGAAGAAATCCTGTCCATGCCGTCACCAGCACGGTTCGATCCACTGCTTGACGCCCAGATCCGCGCAGGGTTCAACATCCACCTTCCCGCGTAACCGGTTAAAAAAAAGGGGGCCGAGGCCCCCTTTAGTTTCGCTTTCCAGGCTCATGTCGTTGACCGCCCGGTGTTTTTTTGCCTGCGGCCTGGACTGCGCATGGGACGAGCGCACCCGTCCCGTGAAAGAGTGGGAAAGAGCAATATTCCGCCCCACCCTGTTCCCGGTCGACACGGGCATGTCGACCGAGTGGAGAAAGGCAGCTTAGGTAAGTCTCAGTGCCTTGCTCCGTATTCGTCGGGACCGGATATCCGGGGGGAAGATCGCGGTCCCTACACCCCATTGCCGGGGCGTTTGCTTTAGCTACACCCGCTTGTTGCCCCGCAGGTGTTGCATTTCATGCAGGTGCCGTTGCGCACCAGCGTGTAATTTCCGCACTCGCCACAAGGATCGCCCTCATAGCCTTGCATCTTGGCTTTGGTCCGGGCGTCCATGCTGGTTGCGACGGCGGTTTCCGCAACCGGGGCTTCATACGCCGCGGCAGATTCAGCCATTCCGGTCAGATCCGCCTGAGGGTTGAACACCGCCAGATCCTGCGGCAGCCGCTTACGCAGATACCCGGTCGAGCTGATTTGCTTCAGCACTTCCAGTGACTTGGATGCCGCAGTTTCACTGATCTCCGAGACGTTCGAGACGCCTTCTTCCTCACCGCGCCCAAGATCGTCAAAGGTTGCGCCTTCGGGCTTCACATGGGCCAGATCGGTGCGGTCCAGATAGCTGACGGCCAGCTCGCGGAAGATGTAATCAAGGATCGACGTCGCATTCTTGATCGAGTCGTTGCCCTGCACCATCCCAGCCGGTTCGAACTTGGTGAAGGTAAAGGCGTCGACGAACTCCTCCAGCGGTACACCATATTGCAGGCCGACCGATACGGCGATGGCAAAGTTGTTCATCATCGCCCGGAAGCCCGCGCCTTCCTTGTGCATGTCGATGAAGATTTCACCCAACTGTCCGTCTTCGAACTCACCGGTGCGCAGGTAAACCTTGTGCCCGCCTACGATCGCCTTCTGGGTATACCCTTTGCGGCGATGCGGCAGCTTTTCACGGTGGCTGCGGATGACTTCCTTGACGACCACTTTTTCGATGACCTTTTCGGCCAACACGGTGGCTTTTTCTTGTGGCGAGCCGGTTTCCAGAACTTCGGCCGCCTCGTCGTCATCCTCGACCAGCGCAGCCGCCAGCGGTTGCGACAGTTTCGAGCCGTCGCGATAGAGCGCGTTGGCCTTCACACCCAGCGACCACGACAGTTCGTAAGCTTTCTGGCAATCCTCGATGGTCGCGTCATTCGGCATGTTGATCGTTTTCGAAATCGCACCCGAGATAAAACTCTGAGCGGCGGCCATCATGGTGATGTGGCTATCAACCCCAAGGAAACGCTTGCCTTTCTTGCCGCATGGGTTGGCGCAATCGAAGATGGAATAGTGTTCCTCTTTCAGGTGCGGCGCGCCTTCCAGTGTCATGGTTCCGCAGACGTGGTCATTGGCTGCATCAATATCGGCCTTGGTGAACCCAAGATGGCGCAGCAGGTCAAAGGTCGGGTCATTCAGCTTGGTCGCCGGGATGCCCAACACGCCGATGCAGAAATCCTCACCCAATGTCCACTGGTTGAAGACGAACCGGATGTCGAACGCACTTTCCAGCGCGGCGTCCACCTTGGCCAGTTCATTCGGCCCAAACCCGTGACCGGTCAGCGAGGTGTGGTTAATCCCCGGCGCGTTACCAATGGTGCCATGACCAACCGCATAGCCCACGATCTCTTCGATCTGAGACGAGGAATAGCCCAGCTTCTCCAGCGCCGACGGCACAGAGCGGTTGATGATCTTGAAGTAACCGCCGCCCGCAAGCTTCTTGAACTTGACCAGCGCAAAGTCCGGCTCAATCCCCGTAGTGTCACAGTCCATCACCAGACCGATGGTTCCGGTCGGTGCGATCACGGTGGCTTGCGCGTTGCGGTAGCCGTTCTTTTCGCCCAGGCTCAGCGCCTCATCCCAAGCGGACATGGCCAGATCAACCAGACGCTTGTCGGGGCAGTTGCCGTGATCCAGAGGCACAGGCTTCACGGCCAGTTTCTCATAACCGGTCGTGACGCCCTGCGACGCGCGACGGTGGTTGCGGATGACGCGCAACATGTGATCCGCGTTCCGTTCGTACCCCTTGAACGGTCCCAGTTCACCTGCAATCTCGGCCGAAGTCGCATAGGCCACACCGGTCATGATCGCGGTCAGCGCGCCACAGATCGCCCGCCCCTCATCCGAGTCATAGCTGTAGCCCATATTCATCAGCAGGCCGCCGATATTGGCATAGCCCAGACCCAGCGTGCGGAAGTCATAGGACAGTTGGGCGATTTCCTTCGACGGGAACTGCGCCATCGTCACCGAGATTTCCAGCGTCAGGGTCCACAGGCGCGAGGCGTGCATGTAATCCGCTGCCTGAAACTCACCATCCTTGAGGAAGGTCAGCAGGTTCATCGACGCTAAGTTACAGGCCGTGTCATCGAGGAACATGTATTCCGAGCACGGGTTCGAGCCGCGAATCTCACCGTCTTCGGGGCAGGTGTGCCACTCGTTGACGGTGTCGTGGAACTGAATGCCCGGATCGGCGCAGGCCCATGCTGCATGGCCAACCTTTTCCCACAGATCGCGCGCCTTTACGGTCTTGGCGACCTTGCCATCGGTCCGGTTGATCAGTTCCCAATCGGCGTCTTTTTCAACTGCGGTCAGGAACGTGTTGGTCACGCGGATCGAATTGTTCGAGTTCTGGCCCGAGACCGAGCTGTAAGCTTCCGAATCCCAATCCGTATCATAGGTCGGGAATTCGATGCTGTCGTGGCCCTGTTTGGCGTAATCCAGCACGCGCTTGATATAAGTCTCGGGGATCGCGACCTTTTTGGCCTCGCGAACCGCTTTCTTCAGGCTGTCATTCTTATTGGGGTCATACGCATCATCCTGCGCACCGTCCCAAGAGCGGATGGCCTCGAAAATGCCGTTCAGCATCTTCTCGTGCATCTTCGATCCGGCAACGATCGAGGCCACCTTCTGCTCTTCGATCACCTTCCATTCGATGAATTGCTCGATGTCCGGGTGATCTGCATCGACGATCACCATCTTTGCTGCTCGACGGGTTGTCCCGCCTGATTTGATCGCGCCAGCGGCGCGGTCGCCGATCTTGAGAAAGCCCATAAGACCCGAGGACTTGCCGCCACCTGACAGCGCTTCGCCTTCTGCACGCAGATGGCTGAAGTTGGTCCCGGTGCCCGAGCCGTATTTGAACAGGCGCGCCTCGCGCACCCAAAGATCCATGATGCCGCCTTCGTTCACCAGATCATCATCGACCGACTGGATGAAGCACGCATGCGGCTGCGGATGTTCATAGGCAGATTTCGACTTGGTCAACTTGCCGGTTTTGTAATCGACATAGTGGTGCCCCTGCGCCGGACCGTCGATCCCATAGGCCCAGTGCAGACCGGTGTTGAACCACTGCGGCGAGTTTGGCGCGGCGCGCTGGGTCGCCAGCATATAGCGCATCTCGTCAAAGTAGGCGCGCGCGTCTTCCTCGGTCGAGAAATAGCCGCCTTTCCAGCCCCAATACGCCCATGCGCCTGCCAGACGGTCAAAGACCTGCTTGGAAGACGTCTCACCGTCGAATTCCGCGCCATCGGCGGGGACCGAGCGCCACAGGAATTCGGGAACGTCTTTCTCTTTGACCTTTTTCAGCTTGGACGGAACGCCAGCTTTGCGGAAATACTTCTGCGCGATGACGTCGCTTGCGACTTGGCTCCAACTGGCCGGAACTTCAATATCATCCAGACGGAAGACAATCGTGCCATCGGGGTTCCGAATCTCGGACGTTGCAGACACAAAGCCCAGGTCCGCATATGCATCCTGCCCTGATGTAGTGAATTTTCTGTCAATCTTCATGTCCGCCGCCCTAGATTCAATCAACTTTTTCTTTGGCTTCCGGTCCGAAACTCTGGACCTTCGACCGCGCCAGAAATTTGGGCGCAAAAGACCGTTCGCTGCCTATGACAGCGCAACCCGTCCAAACGGTTGCACGTTAGTATAGATGTGCTTTTCGACCCTCGCCCTGTACCATCTCTGGATTTTCTACCAGATTTAGTGGCACCACCTTCGGCCCATACAATCTGGCGTATTCAGCCATAGATCGTCAACGTCATTTTCCGTCATTTTTGGAATCTTTACTGTTGACCGGTTCGCATTCGGGCGGACTCAAACTCTGGCGGCCGATTCCTCCACAGCTTCATCCACTGCTCTCGGTCTTTATGCCCTTGTTTGGCCGAAGCAATTAACTGTGTTGCCTCGCATAGTTATCGGCATTTTATAATCCCGCGCTATGATGGCCGTGTCGGGAAAGAATCGGTGCATAGACTGTCATGACAAAAAATTCGGTCGAAAATTTTGGCAGGCTAAAAAGTGGGCAGACAATCTGATGAGATGGCTTGGTATAATTCCCCTGATAGGCCTGATCGTGGCCTGCACACCACAAGATGTGCCCCCTCCGTCGCGCAGTGCGCAATTCAAAACCTATCCCGAACGCCTGTTTGAAACCTTTGAAATTGGATGCGACGGTCCCGGAGAACAGTTTCAGAGGGTTGGGAATCGGGTTTTCGAATGTACCGAACTGCTGCCGCCGGATACGACGGCTTACCTGATTCTCAACTATGACGGTTACCCTCAGGATCTTCCCAAAAGCGTCATGCGGCTGACGTCGACCAAGAACACGGCCGGATATCGGGTCGATGCCGATTTGTATTTTGATGTACCGCAGCGCACCGGGCCTGCCGTTCAGGTCCCGGTAGAAAGCGAGACGCTGGATAAGGCGCTGTCCGCGCTTTACCAAGCTATGGGTGGATCACCAGCGGTGTAAGAAGAAGTGGTCGGGGCGGCAGGATTCGAACCTACGACCCCCTGTACCCAAAACAGGTGCGCTACCAGACTGCGCCACGCCCCGGACCGTGCGTCTTCCTAACGATGCCTTTCTGATTTGAAAAGCCCTAACAGGGCCAAATTGCAGGACCGCGTGCAAAAATTTCGTGCTGCACCACGGTTCCCGGTGTGATCGAATACCGCGTGGACAGCCCGGCATTGATTTCCAGTACCGCAAACACGGAATCACCACCTTCAATCGGGGTCAAATCGCCGGGAACTGCGCCCTGATGAATGCGCGTGATTACACCTGTCCGGTCGATGAAAATGATATCGAGGGGAATCAGCGTGTTCTTCATCCAGAACACAACCGGTTGCGGGGGATCGAAAACAAAAAGCATGCCCGACCGGGGCGGCAGTGATTCCCGAAACATCAATCCGCGGGACCGCTCTTGCGGCGTAATGGCGAGTTCGATGTCGAATCCCGCCTGCATCCTGTCATTCTTCAGGTTAACGCGATCCACACGGCAAGCGGCGAAGGCATGATCGGTCCACAGCAGAGAGAGGAAAGCAAGAACCGAGAGAAACCTGAGCATGGTCCGACTTAATCGTCCAACGCCGCTTCCCAGGCCAGCACCTGGGCCGCCATGCGCCCGCGCTTGCCATCAATCACACGCATCGCCAACGCCTCTCCGGGCTGAAGATCAGCCAGGCCGGATCGACGCAGAACCTCGATGTGAAGGAATACATCTTCGTCACGTCCAAAGACGTTCGCAAAGCCAAAACCCTTGCCCTTGTCGAACCACTTTACGCGCGCAGCTTCCAATGGAGCTTGCGCGATGACCACCGGATCGAGTTCCGCAAAATCAGCAAGCATCATCGAGTCGGTGCGCGCAGGCGGGTCGACACTGATCACTTCAACCGCCTGAACACCACGATCGGTGCGGTGCGTCATGATCTCGATTCCCGCGCCGTCAGCTACCGAGCTTTGGCCGAAATTACGCAAAACATTTACATGCAACAGAATATCAGGACCGCCTTCATCAGACACAACGAATCCGTACCCCTTGGCGGGGTCGAACCATTTTACGTGTCCACGGACGCGGTACATGCTGTTCAGGTCTTCTGGCACAGTGTTTCCATCGCGAGTTTTAGCACTTCGTTAAGGGTTCGATGTGTATGGGAATGGCCCACAAATTCAAGCCGAAAAAATCCTTTATTCTCTGGGTTTTGCATTTCACGATACGCGAACGTCATGGATTCAGCCTTTGAATTTGCCAGGGCGAGCCCGAATGATCGCGTTGCCATCTGAACCGATCATGCAGTCGAAACGCTCCGTCCGCCCAAAACTCGATCTCGACCGGTTCCAGCCTGTAGCCACCCCAGAACGGAGGGCGCGGCGGATTCGGCCCCAGTTTCGCCGTTACCTTGGCAACCTCGGCCATCAAAGCCGCGCGACTGTTCAGAGGCTGCGACTGCTTCGATGCCCAGGCCCCCAAACGGCTTTTAAGAGAGCGGGACGCATAGTATTCGTCTGCCTGCGGCCCACTTTCGCGTGTTATTGTACCACGAACTCGGATTTGACGCCGCAAAGATTTCCAATGCATCACAAATGCGGCCTTGCCAGCGCTCTCAAGCTCGGCAGCTTTGGTGCTTTCATAGTTCGTATAGAAAACAAATGCGTTCTGCTCGATCTCTTTCAGCAGAACCATACGGACATTTGGCAAACCAGAAGCATCCACGGTTGCCAAGGCAATCGCGTTCGGATCGTTCGGTTCACTGTCCCGGGCCTCGTCCAACCACCGCGCCGCAATAACAAACGGATCGGTGCCGGCGAAAATGCCATCTCGTTCGCTCATTTCCATCCCCTGGAAACTCTTGCCATCCACCCTAGGGCGAGAACCCGCCACGGGCAAGAGCGCGCGGCCTTGATGCAGCGCATCCAATGGCATAAACCATCCCAACATGACGCGAAGACAGGCGGAGAACCGAACATGTCAAATCAGTTGATGGCCGGAAAGCGCGGCCTCATCATGGGACTGGCCAATGATAAATCAATCGCTTGGGGAATCGCCCGTGCATTGTCAGAAGCCGGAGCAGAGCTGGCTTTTTCTTATCAGGGGGATGCGCTGAAAAAACGCGTCGACCCTTTGGCGGCGCAATTGGGCAGCGAAATCGTCCTGCCCTGCGACGTCAGCGATGAAGAGTCGATCGACGGCCTGTTTACGGCGCTTTCCGAAAAATGGGGCAAGCTGGACTTCATCGTTCACGCCATCGGATTTTCGGACAAGAACGAACTGCGCGGTCGCTATGTCGACACGTCGCGCGCGAATTTCAAGCTGACGATGGATGTGTCGGTCTATTCCTTCACCGCCGTCATGCAGCGCGCCGAGAAGATGATGTCTGAGGGCGGCAGCGCCGTTACGCTGACATATTACGGTGCCGAACAGGTTATGCCGCATTACAACGTCATGGGCGTTGCAAAAGCTGCTTTGGAAGCATCTGTTAAATATCTGGCAGAAGACCTCGGCAAGGACGGCATCCGGGTCAATGCGATCTCGGCCGGTCCCATCAAGACACTGGCCGCCAGCGGTATTGGCGACTTCCGCTATATCATGAAATGGAACGAGTATAACTCGCCCCTGCGCCGCAACGTGACAATCGACGATGTCGGCAAGTCGGCCCTTTACCTGTTGTCAGACCTGAGCAGCGGCGTGACAGGTGAAAACCTGCACGTGGATTCGGGCTATCACATCGTCGGCATGAAAGCTGTCGACGCGCCAGACGTTGAAAAGGGTTAACAGCATGAGCGCCAAGGACCGTCTGCCCCACGAAAAGGGTTTTCACATCAGTTGGGATCAAATCCATCGCGATTCCCGAGCGTTGGCGTGGCGTTTGGATGGGCAAGGCCCGGATGACGGTGCATGGCGCGCTGTTGTTGCCATCACGCGTGGCGGCATGGCCCCTGCGATGATTGTCAGCCGCGAGCTGGACATTCGAACCGTTGATACCATCAGTGTGCGGTCCTATCACCATCAGGAACAGGGCGAGGCCGAGGTTCTCAAGGCGCCGGATGCGGGATTGATGGGCGACGGAACCGGCGTTCTGATCATCGACGATCTGGTCGATAGCGGCAAAACTCTTGAGCTGGTGCGCGCGATGTATCCAAACGCTCATTTCGCGACCGTCTACGCCAAACCCAAGGGGCGGCCGATGGTGGATACCTTCATCACCGAGGTCAGCCAGGACACCTGGATCTTCTTCCCCTGGGACATGGCCCTGCAATATGTCGAGCCCTATCGCGGAACCGACTGACGCTGACAGCCGCAACACCAAGTTTTCCAACGGTCAGAGAATACATATGTCCCGGACACGCACCGCCTCTACCTTCGCACCGCCGGTGATGGAGGCGCGGCGTTGGCTGGAAGGCGTGGACTTCCCAGAGGATCGCCCGCTGATCAACGTCAGTCAGGCAGCCCCTGTTGATCCCCCACCACTGGCTTTGCGGCAGGCCATGGCGGAGTTTGCGATTTCCGAGGATGCGGCGCATTTATATGGGCCCGTGCTCGGCAATCCTGACCTTCGCAGCGAACTGGCGACCCAGATCAGCGCACATTATGATGCCAAGGTTCATCCGGATCAGGTCGCCATAACCTCGGGGTGCAATCAGGCTTTCTCGGCCGTGATCTCCGCGATCACGGATCAAAGCGATGAGGTGATCCTGCCAACCCCATGGTATTTCAACCACAAAATGTGGCTGGACATGGCTGGCGTACGTGCGGTCGACTTGCCGACCGGCGATGACCTTCTACCCGATCCTGATGCAGCCCGAGCGCTGTTGACGGACAAGACCCGAGCAATTGCGCTGGTTACCCCCAACAATCCGGGTGGCGTCGAATACCCCGCCGATATGGTTCTGGCGTTCTACGCGTTGTGTCGCGACGCGGGCATCCGGTTGATTGTGGACGAAACCTACCGTGACTTTGACAGCCGCAGCGGGCCGCCGCACGACCTGTTCCAGCAGCCGGGGTGGGAAAAAACTCTGGTTCACCTCTATTCCTTCTCGAAAGCTTATCGGCTGACCGGCCACCGCGTTGGCGCAATCGCCACCGATGTCGCGCTGTTGTCCGAGATCGAAAAGTTTTTGGATACCGTTGCAATCTGCCCCGGACAGATCGGTCAATTCGCAGCACTTTGGGGCATGCAAAACCTTCCTGAATGGCTTGCCTGTGAAAGAGAAGAAATTCTCGACCGGCGCGTGGCCATTCAAGAGATGTTGCCCGTGCTGTCCGATAAGGGCTGGCGTCTGCTTGGGCTTGGGGCCTATTTCGCATATTTCGAGCATCCGTTCGACATTCCGTCAGACGAACTGGCCCGCCGTCTGGTGCCCGAGGCCGGTGTCCTGCTGCTGCCCGGCACCATGTTCATGCCCAAGGATGACCCGGCCGGGAAACGGCAAGTGCGCATTGCATTCGCCAATCTGGATCGCGTCGGGCTGGGTCAATTGTTCGATCGGTTGCAAGCCCTTTCCTTCTGAGCTTGCCCCCCGGCGGTGCGCGTCGTATTCAGGGCCGCAACCGACGGGGCAGTAACCTGCCAAAAAGCACAAAGAGGGCAAAATGGCCGCAGGCATGAAAAACCTTTCGAAGACCTTTGTCTGGATATTGATGGGCCTTCTGATGCTGGGTCTGGCCGGTTTTGGGGCAACCAGCCTGACCGGAACGGTTCGGACAGTGGCGCAGGTGGGCGACGAGGATATCTCGGTCAACGAGTATGTGCGTGAGCTTCAGCGCGAAATTCGCGCCGTCGAAAGTCAGACCGGCCAACCGCTGCAAATGTCTCAGGCGATTGAGTTCGGCTTGGATCAGCTTGCCCTGTCCCGCCTGACCGCTTTGGCTGCGATTGACAACGAAGTTGGCTTGCTTGGCATTTCGATCGGTGATGAGAACCTGCAAAAGGAAATTCTGGCCATCCCTGCCTTTCAGGGCGTCAACGGCACATTCGACCGCGAAGCCTATCAGTTCCAGCTTGAACAGGTTGGCATGACTGACACTGAGTTCGAGACCGACCTGCGCAAGGAATCGGCCCGTACCATCGTGCAAGGCGCGATCATGGGCGGTGTTGAGATGCCGCAGACCCTGACCGATGTCCTGACAGACTTCATCGGCGCGCGGCGCAGCTTTACCGTCGCAACGCTGGCCCCAGATGCCCTGACGACGCCGGTCCCCGACCCGACGGACGCGCAGGTGCAGGCGTATTATGATGAGAATTCCGACCAGTTCACCCTGCCCCGCACCAAGCAGCTAACCTATGCCATCCTGTCGCCTGACATGTTGCTGGACAGTGTTGAGGTTGACGAGGATTCGGTTCGCCGCATGTATGACCAGCGCTCGGCTGAGTTCCTGCAACCCGAGCGCCGTCTGGTCGAACGCCTTCCCTTCCCGTCCGAGGAAGAGGCCAAAGATGCAATGGCGCAGCTTGAGGTCGGTGGAACCTCCTTTGAGCAACTCGTACGTGATCGCGAGCTTGAACTCAGCGACGTCGACCTTGGCGACGTGACCCGCGAAGATCTGCAGGATGCCGCCGACGCCGTTTTCGCGGCAGAACTGGATACCGTTGTCGGTCCATTGCCGTCGGTTTTCGGCCCTGCCTTGTTCCGGATCAATGGCTCGCTTGCGGAAAACAACACCTCTTTTGAGGACGCAGCCCCGATCCTGCGCGAAGAACTGGCCGCAGACCGCGCGCGCCGTCAGATCGAGGCACAGTCCGAGGACATCAATGACTTGCTGGCCGGTGGTGCCACCTTGGAAGAACTTGTTGCCGAAACCGAGATGGAATTGGGACAGATCGACTGGACACGCCAGAGCGAAGACGGTGTCACGGCCTATGAGGGCTTTCGTTCCGCCGCCGAAGCAGTTCAGGAAGGTGACTTCCCCGAGGTTGCCTTTCTGGAAGACGGCTCGATCTTTGCGATGCGAATGAACGACGTTCTGCCCCGCCGACCTGAACCACTGGATACAGCCCGCGAACGCGTGGCGGCGGCTTGGACCCTGGCCGAAACCGGCAAAGCCCTTGAGGAACAGGCGAATGTGGTTCTGGAGAAACTGAAAGAAGACGGTGATTTCACGGCCACAGGCCTGCCCTTCCGGGTGGAAAATGCCCTCACCCGCACGGCCTTTCTTGATGACGTGCCAGCCGACTTCATGACGCAGGTGTTCGAGATGGAGCCCGGTGAGCTGCGCGTTGTTCCCGGCGCTGGAACCGCCCTGATCGTGCGTCTGGATGAGTTGTTGCCGCCGGATGAGACCGACGAGCTGCGTCAGGCGCAAGAAGCATTGGCCGCGCAGTTGAACCAAGCTCTGGCACAGAACATTTTCGATGCATATGTCCGCGACGCGCAGGTGCGTGCCCGCCCCGTCGTGGATCAGCGTGCCCTGAACGCCGTGCAAGCGAGCTATTAAAGAGACCAAAGATGGCCCTTACCCCAGATTTCGACAGTTTCGCACGCGCTTATGAGGCGGGTGAAAATCAGGTCGTTTACACGCGTCTGGCCGCTGATCTGGACACTCCGGTGTCGCTGATGCTCAAGCTGACCGGTGCGCAAAAAGATGCATTTATGCTGGAATCGGTGACTGGCGGCGAAGTCCGTGGAAGGTACTCGATCATCGGTATGAAACCTGACCTGATCTGGCGGTGCCAAGGCGAAACCTCGGCCCTGAACCGCTCGGCCCGGTTCGACCCCGAGGCGTTTACCCCGCAAGACGGCAACCCAATGGACAACTTGCGGGCGCTGCTGGCCGAAAGCCGGATCGCGCTGCCCGAAGATCTGCCGCAGGCTGCCGCCGGATTATTCGGGTATCTGGGATACGACATGGTTCGTCTGGTCGAATATCTGCCGGACGTGAACCCAGACCCGCTTGGCCTGCCGGATGCGGTCATGCTGCGACCATCGGTCGTCGCAGTGCTTGATGGCGTGAAGGGCGAGGTGACCGTCGTGTCGCCAGCCTGGGTCAGCGAAGGACAATCCGCAAAAGCTGCCTACGCGCAGGCGGCAGAACGTGTCATGGATGCGGTGCGCGATCTTGAACGCGCCATGCCTGCCGAGACGCGCGATTTGGGGGATGCGTCCGAGGTCGCCGCGCCGGTATCCAACTTTACCAAGTCCGGCTACATGGAAGCCGTTGAAAAGGCCAAGGAATATATCCGGGCTGGCGATATCTTTCAGGTCGTTCCCGCGCAACGCTGGACGCAGGACTTCCCGCAGCCGCCTTTTGCGCTCTACCGCTCCCTGCGACGAACAAACCCGTCGCCGTTCATGTTCTATTTCAACTTCGGCGGTTTTCAGGTTGTCGGTGCCAGCCCCGAGATTCTTGTGCGGGTGTTTGGGGATGAGGTCACGATCCGTCCGATCGCCGGGACCCGACCACGCGGAGCAACCCCCGAAGAGGACAAGGCCAACGAGGTGGATCTGCTGGCCGACAAGAAAGAGCTGGCCGAACATCTGATGCTGCTGGATCTGGGCCGTAACGACACCGGTCGGGTCGCAAAAATCGGAACGGTGCGTCCGACAGAAGAATTCATCATCGAACGCTATAGCCACGTCATGCACATCGTATCCAATGTCGTCGGTGAGCTGGCTGACGATAAGGACGCATTGGACGCGTTCTTTGCCGGAATGCCGGCGGGCACGGTCTCGGGCGCGCCCAAAGTGCGGGCGATGGAAATCATCGACGAACTAGAGCCTGAAAAGCGCGGAATTTACGGCGGCGGCGTAGGGTATTTCAGCGCAGGCGGCGACATGGATATGTGTATCGCGCTGAGAACGGCGATCGTGAAGGACCACAAACTGTACATTCAGGCAGGCGGGGGTGTGGTTTACGACAGCAACCCCGAGGCAGAATTCATGGAGACCGTCCACAAGTCCAACGCGATTAGGCGCGCAGCCGCAGATGCTGCGCGATTTACTGGCAGCGGAAACAGCTAAGCGAGAGGCCAATCCGGGATTGGCCTCTCACCAGTCTTATTGAACTTCTTGCTTCATGACTGCCGAAATCGGTGCCATCGCGACGCGGCCACCGCGATCTTCCAGCCCCCACAACAGCAGGGCTGAGATCGTGTCGGGCCGCAACCTGCCAAGCATGACGACAGTTCCCTCCTGACCGGCACGAAACGCAGCCTGATCCAGAAAGCGCCGCATGATTTTGGGGTCCTGACGGGCACCGTCTATGTCACGAAAGATCACACCCGACGGAATACCGTTACGCGCGGCCAGTTTCTGCACCGTGTTCAGACCGTTATCCTGCGTAATCAATCCGCGCCCCGTGCCACCTGCAATTGCGGCGACCTGATCTGCCAGTTTTCTGTTACCCTGAATTCCGGTCTCAACACCTTCGAGAATACCTACTGTTTCAGGAAGCATATCCAGCCACACGGACAATGAGACCTCGGCATCCTGTGCGCTCGCCGCCTTGGGCAAGTCGGCCATGGCCAGAACCTCGAACCCGGCCGCGCGGTGCCTGGCCATCTTTTCGGCAGCATCCGGATCAGTGGGGCTGATGGCAAAACTAATCGGGTAAGGGAAATCCTGCAGCGCCTCGGCACCGAACGCGCCTTCGTCGTCGATCAGAATGATCGACATCAAGGGTTTTGCATCAGGGTTTTCAAACTCGGCCGAATAATCTTCAATCGGTTTTCCCGTCGTCGCAACGGTGCCGGCAGCCGTTTCAGCAATCGGTGCGTCATCACGCTCGGTCAAGGGTACGATACGCTTGCCGACCGAAATCGAGTTTTCACCGGGCTGCTCGCCTCCGATCTGGGGGACTGACGCAATCCGCGGCAGTTCGGGCGGAGCAACCTCTTCATCCCCTTCAACAGCGATCGGGTTATCCTGAGTAAAGGTCTCGACCTGATCCAGCGTTTCGGCATCCGCGACTTCATCGACCGGGTCCTGTGGCGCCTCCTCCACTTCAACTTCTTCCACCTCAGGAGCAGAGGGCACAGGCGACTGTTCAGCCACCTCCGGTCCCGTTTCTTCCAACGGCGTCTCGGGCAACGGCGCAGGTGCCTGAGGCGCAATCGGTGCTTCGGTCGACACGGTCACATCCTGCGCTTCTGTCGGCTGAGTCGCCTGTTCAACCTGAGTTGCCGTATCGTTGACCTGTGGCTGCGTGTCTGTGGCGGTTTCCGCCTCATCCAATCCTGCCAGTGTATCCGCTTGTTCCTCGGCCGGTTCAGCGTCTTGCGGTGGAATTTTGACAAGCCCGGCATCGGAAACGCTTTCTTCCACGTCCGAGTCGTTTGAAACTGATTCCACCGGCGCCGGTTCCGGAGCGTCCTCGGCAACAATCGGTTTTCTGGTCAAAGGTGTATTCAGGGACAAAACTGCGCCAAGCAGTAACACAACGACCGCGCCTGCGATCATTCCACCCACAAATCCGCCCATAACAATTGCCTCTCGTCTAATTCCTGCTTCGACCGCCAGTGTGCCATCTTGCGCAGCACTCACCTGCCGGTTCGTCAAGAATGGGATGTCCTCTTGACGCTGCCCCGCAAGCCTGAGCATGTATGTGCAAACATTATATCGCGGCTCGGGGCTGCATCGCCAGCCCGAAATGCCCAATCCGAGACAAGTGCCCAAATGCTGCTGCTCATCGACAACTATGACTCGTTCACCTACAACCTCGTCCATTATTTAGGCGAACTTGGCGCTGAAATGGTCATCCGCCGTAACGACGCACTGGATGTGCAGGAAGCGATGGCCATGAATCCGGCCGGTATCCTTCTCAGTCCCGGCCCGTGCGACCCGGATCAGGCCGGAATATGCCTGGCCCTGACAGAGGCGGCGGCCGAAACCGGGACGCCATTGCTGGGGGTTTGCCTGGGGCACCAAACCATAGGTCAAGCCTTTGGCGGTAAGGTCACCCGATGCCACGAAATCGTACATGGCAAGATGGGCACCATGCATCACACGGGCAAAGGCCTGTTCGCAGGACTGCCCTCACCCTTTGAAGCAACACGCTATCATTCCCTGATCGTGGACCGGGACACGTTGCCCGATTGCCTTGAGATCACCGCCGAGTTGGAAGACGGCACCATTATGGGCCTGCAACACAAATCGCTGCCGATCCACGGGGTGCAGTTCCATCCTGAATCCATTGCCTCCGAACATGGCCATGCCCTGCTCAAGAACTTCCTGTCCGAAATGAAAGTCCCCGCATGAGCGACGCTCTTAAACCGTTGATCGGCACCGCGGCCGACCGGCCCTTGACCCGTGCCGAAGCAGAACAGGCTTTTGGCATCTTGTTTGACGGTGCAGCTACCCCCAGCCAGATCGGTGGGTTGCTTATGGCCATGCGCACGCGTGGTGAAACGGTGGATGAATATGCGGCAGCCGCTGCCGTGATGCGTGCCAAATGCAACGCCGTCAAAGCCCCGGTAGGCGCGATGGATATCGTTGGTACCGGTGGCGACGGCAAGGGGACGCTGAACATATCGACCGCAACTGCGTTTGTCGTCGCAGGCGCCGGTGTCACGGTCGCCAAGCACGGCAACCGCAACCTCAGCTCAAAATCTGGCGCGGCTGATGCGCTGGGACAGCTGGGAATCAACGTGATGGTCGGGTCACAAACCGTTGAAAAGGCTCTGGAAGAGGCCGGTATCGGGTTCATGATGGCCCCGATGCATCATCCCGCCATTGCGCATGTCATGCCCACCCGCCAAGAACTGGGCACCCGGACGATTTTCAACATTCTCGGACCGTTGACCAATCCTGCCGGGGTCAAACGACAACTGACCGGAGCATTTAGCCGTGAACTGATCCGCCCAATGGCCGAAACCCTTGGTCTGCTCGGGTCCGAGCACGCCTGGCTGGTCCATGGCTCTGACGGAACCGATGAACTGACCATAACCGGCGTGAGCTGGGTTGCGTCCGTCGAAGACGGCGTGATCAAGGAAGTTGAGCTTCATCCCGAAGATGCCGGACTGCCGGTTCATCCTTTCGAGGAAATCATCGGGGGCACCCCCGAAGAAAACGCCGTCGCCTTCCGCGCCCTACTGGACGGTGCGCCGTCAGCCTATCGTGACGCGGTATTGCTGAACGCCGCCGCTGCGCTGGTTGTGGCGGATGCTGCCGGAGACTTGAAAGAAGGCGTTGCCAAAGCAGCCGAAAGCATCGACAGCGGCCGCGCCAAAGACAAAATCGCGGTACTGGCCCGCATCACTCAGGAGGCCGCATGACCGAGACGGTACTGGACAAGATCAAGGCATATAAACTCGAAGAAGTTGCATCAGATAAGTCGCATAAGTCGCTGGAAACACTAGAGAGTGAGGCCAAGTCTGCCTCTGAAGTTCGCGGATTTGCAAAAGCACTCCAAACCGCCGCACGTCAGGGCTATGGACTGATCGCAGAAGTCAAGAAAGCCAGCCCGTCCAAGGGATTGATCCGCGCAGATTTTAATCCCCCCCTTCTTGCGCAAGCTTATGAGGAAGGTGGCGCAGCTTGCCTGTCCGTTCTGACAGACACGCCCAGTTTTCAGGGCGCCAAAGAATACCTGTCCCAAGCGCGCGAGGCCTGTTCATTGCCCGCGCTGCGCAAGGACTTCATGTATGATCCGTATCAGGTCGTCGAAGCCCGTGCTTTGGGCGCCGACTGTATCCTGATTATCATGGCTTCGGTCGAGGACGACCAAGCCGCCGAGCTTGAGCAGACAGCTTTCGACTGGGACATGGACGTGTTGATCGAGGTCCATGATGAAGCCGAGTTGGAACGCGCGACCAAGCTGAAAAGCCCACTAATTGGAATAAATAACCGCAATCTCAAGACGTTCGAGACCACTCTTGACACGACAAGACGCCTGTCCAAGCTGGTGCCGGCGGATCGGACAATCGTGTGTGAAAGCGGCCTCAGCACCTCTGAGGACCTCGCGGATATCGCACGCTATGGCGCGCGCAGTTTCCTGATTGGTGAAAGCCTGATGCGTCAGGACGACGTTGCGCTTGCGACGCGCACCCTGTTGGCGAATCCGCTGATACCCGGAGTGATGTGATGCCTTTGACGCATTTTGATGCCCAGGGTCAGGCCCATATGGTTGATGTCTCGGACAAGGCCGTGACGGACCGCGTCGCTGTTGCCGCAGGGCACATCAAGATGGCCCAGGAAACCTTTGATTTGATTTCCGAAGGTCGCGCGAAGAAGGGTGATGTGCTTGGGGTCGCGCGCCTGGCCGGGATTATGGGGGCAAAGAAAACGCCGGACCTGATTCCGTTGTGCCACCCGTTGCCCGTTACGAAGGTAGCTGTCGAACTGACATTGGATCCCGATCTACCCGGCGTCCAGATTGAGGCCACCGTCAAAACATCCGGACAAACCGGAGTGGAGATGGAGGCTCTCACTGCAGTCTCCACTGCGGCGCTGACGGTGTACGACATGACCAAAGCCGTGGACAAAGCGATGGAGATTGGCGGTATTCGTGTCATCCTGAAAGACGGCGGTAAATCAGGACGTTACGAGGCGTCATGATCACGGTTGAAGACGCGCGCTCTCTGCTTTTCGATTTGGTGTCACAAATGCCCATCGAAACGATCCCGCTCGCGCAAGCCGCTGGACGGGTCTTGGCCGAAGACGTGGTGGCGACGCGGGATCAACCGCCTTTCGCGGCCTCATCCATGGATGGGTACGCTGTCAAATCGGCCGAGGTGGAACCGCACGCGATGTTCAAAATCGTTGGCGAATCCGCGGCCGGACGCCGGTACGAGGGCCAAGTCGGTGCCGGACAAGCCGTGCGCATCTTTACCGGTGCCCAAATTCCGGAAGGTGCTGATTTCGTTGTAATTCAGGAAGATACGGAACGACGTGAAGATCTTCTAACGATCACGGACAGTCCCGGCCCCAAGGATAATATCCGACCCTCAGGTGTGGATTTTAAAGCTGGCACCAAGATCACGTCGCCCTGTCGTTTACGACCCGAAGATCTTGCGCTGATGGCCGCCATGAACGTCGCTGTTGCTCCGGTCACATGCAAACCATCGGTCGCGCTAATCTCGACCGGAGATGAATTGGTGATGCCGGGTGAGGTTCCAGGGCCGGATCAGATCATCGCGTCAAATACGTTTGGCCTCAAAGCGTTACTCGAAAAAGCTGGAGCGGATGTCAGAATCCTCCCGATTGCGCGCGATACCATTTCATCGCTGGAAGCCGCTTTTGAACTCGCACGGGGGGCGGACCTTGTTGTCACTATAGGCGGGGCATCGGTTGGGGATTACGATCTGGTCTCCGAAGCCTCGACCGGATTGGGCATGGAAAGGTCTTTTTACAAAATCCGAATGCGACCCGGTAAACCTCTGATGGCTGGCCGAATGGGGGACATACCGATGGTTGGGCTTCCGGGAAACCCCGTGAGTGCAATGGTTTGCGGGTATTTGTTCCTGGTTCCCATGGTCTACCGCATGTTGGGGATTGAACAGGCCGTTCCGTCCTTCCGTCGCGCTTCACTAACAGCGCCCTTGACGGAAAACGGCCCGCGCGAGCATTACATGCGCGCCGTTCTGGACGAAACCGGCATTCGGGCCTGCGAGGATCAGGACAGTTCCCTGCTGAGTGTATTGGCCCATGCAAACGCATTATTGGTTCGCGACCCCAATGATCCGGCCCGCACCGTTGGAGAGATGGTCAGGTACCTGCCGATCTGACCGGCGCGCAAATCCATTGACACAAAACGTGAACATGCGTAGAACAAAATAAAACGCATGACCGACGAGGTGTGAGCAATGCTGACCAAGAAGCAGTTGGATTTGTTGGAATTCATCCACAAACGCGTGCAGGCGGATGGTGTTCCCCCCAGTTTTGACGAGATGAAGGCCGCGTTGGACCTGAGGTCCAAGTCGGGTATCCATCGACTGATTACCGCGCTTGAAGAACGCGGGTTTATTCGCCGATTGGCGCATCGCGCCCGCGCTATTGAAATCGTGAAGCTACCGGAAAGTCTTGGCGGGGAGCCAACGGTTGCTTTCAAACCCCGTGTGATTGAGGGCGACAAACCGCAAGGCCCGAGGCCTGCGAATTTTGAACCGGTCACGGTAGACGCCATGGAACTGCCCGTGATGGGTCGCATCGCCGCTGGTGTGCCGATCGAGGCGATCAGCCACGTGTCGCATCGCGTTGCGGTCCCCGGTAGCATGGTGTCCGGCAAAGGCGAACATTATGCGTTGGAGGTGCGCGGCGACTCGATGATCGACGCTGGCATCAATGATGGCGACGTCGTTGTAATCAAGGAAACCTCTGTCGCGGATAACGGTGATATCGTTGTGGCCCTTGTTGAGGATCAGGAGGCGACGTTGAAACGGTTTTTCCGCCGTGGTCACGCAATCGCTCTGGAGGCCGCCAACCCCGCCTATGAAACCCGCGTCCTGCCCGAAGAAAAGGTCAAGGTCCAAGGCCGGCTGGTTGGCTTGATCCGCACCTATTGATCGAACGTGTGGTCCTTATCCTCAAATGGGGACCACAACCTGTTCCCAATCTCATCTCTGCTGGTTCGGAATGTATTTCCGTGAAGCGCAAGGCTTCCGGTTTTCGAAAGACGTTGAGGGTCAAAGATCTGGCAAGTGCCCGACAGGTCCACAGCAACCGCGGAAATGATGACTTGATGGTCCGCGCATTCTTCAAATACGCGCGCGGCGCGTTTGCCAGTAATATGGATCAGTTCTTTGTCACGCCACAAATGACGTTGAACCAAGTCTGAACCCCCAGGCCAGCGATCCGCCGATTGGCTCTGATCCACGCCATCCCCGTCGTTTTCCAGCCAGACGGTGGCGACAAAACTGCTTCCTTTCCTTTTGCTCACCGCCCGCCCCTTGTCAGTCATGACACCAACAAGACCTCCGGATTCAGCGATGAGTATTTCGGGCCGATCTCCCTGCCCCCAAAACAGGAACGCAATCAGAGCCGTCAAACCACCGAACCACCGCGCAGACCCTTGCCAAAGCGCCAGCCACAAAGCGCCAAGCGCAAACATGGGCAGGACACAATAAGGCGGGCTGACCACGTGGCTTTGCGCGCCATCCAATCCTGACACCCAGTCGGACACTGTCAGGATCCACTCAAGCCCAATACCCATTACGCCCAACGCCACACCCTCAAGACCAAACGGGGCAAGCAGTGCAGCAACCACCGCCGCGGGCACCACGACGGTTCCCATCACGGGAACGGACAGCATGTTGGCCAGCAATCCGTAGTGCGACAAACTGTTGAAATGAGCAGCCCCGATGGGGGCCGTCGCCACCCCAGCGATGGCGGAGGACAAAAACAGCCCTATTACGGGTTTAAGCCATTTGGAACCCGGCAAAGGGCCGTAATCGCGCAGCTCACCAAATACGGCGACCAATGCTGTTGTCGCAGCAAATGACATCTGAAAACCCGGACTCAGCAGGGTTTCGGGCCGCAAACACAGGACAATTATGGCCGCAACCGCAACCGCGCGCAGGGAAATCGCGCGGCGGTCGATCAGTACGGCGACCAACATGACACTTGCCATGATGAAAGCACGCTCGGTCGCCACGTTTCCGCCAGACAGCATCAGATAGACGACAGCCGCAACCAATGCGCATACCGCCGCCAACTTGCGGACCGGCCATCTGAGGGCAACCACGGGTAACGCAGACAGTGCGATCCTGCAGGCTAGAAACACAAATCCGGTCAACAGACCCATGTGCAAGCCGGAAATCGCAAGCAGATGCGCAAGGTTGGACGTGCGCAGGGTTGTCAGCGCCTCCTGCCCCATTCCACTGCGGTCGCCGGTGGTTACTGCAGCCGCGAACCCACCGACTTCACCCGGTAATTTTGATCGTACATGGTCGGAAATCGCCATGCGCCACGCGGTGATACGCAGGCCAGATTCGTCCGGAGCGGATGCCCTAAGAACAGGAACGCGAGTATATCCAATAGCCCCAAGCCCCTGAAACCACGCGTGACGGCGAAAATCGAAGCCACCCGGCTCAACCGGGCCTTGCGGAGGGGACAGGTGGCCCGTGGTCATGATCCTTTGCCCCAGCGACACCGATACATCCGTGCCGTGCAGTGAAAGGCGAACGCGCTGGGGGCGCACGGCCTCTGGCATGTCCCTCAACCGCACCTGATCAAGGGTCAGCCGCAATGCGTCTGAAGCGGACCGATCAATCGCGACCACCCGCCCTTCGATCGGGCCATAGTAGCGCCAACCAAGAACCGGTTCGGCCACTGAATGGGCGCGAGCACCGGCAAAAATGAACCCAACCGCAACAAGCGCACTTCCAATCGCCAGGGAAACCCAGACCGATCGCGATCTAAGGACGATCCATAGCATCACGGCAACGATACCCAAGAGGGCCCCGTAAACCTGCCATTCCGGTTCAAATCTGAGCGTGAAGTACAGCCCTATACCCAGGGCTAGGCACACCGGAGACCACTGGAACAAGTGCCCCGTCTGGTTCAGCAATGCGGTCTCGACCCGTGCCAGAACACGCATGGTTGCCCCCGTCCCTCCGGCTCGTTAGACAGGCGCCAAACTATGCCCGACACGGTTACCAAAAGGTTAATCCACACAATGTCCGATCAGGTCGTCACCCGTTTCGCCCCTTCCCCCACCGGCTTTTTGCACATCGGCGGCGCGCGTACTGCGCTGTTCAACTGGCTTTATGCCCGCGGACGTGGTGGCAAGTTTCTGTTGCGGATCGAAGACACCGACCGAGAACGCTCGACCCCCGAGGCGACCGCCGCCATTCTGCAAGGCATGGCGTGGTTGGGGCTGGATCATGATGGCGACGTGATCAGCCAGTTCGAAGGTGCTGCCCGCCACGCCGAGATTGCCCATCAATTGCTGGCCGAGGGTAAGGCATATAAGTGCTTCTCGACCCAGGAAGAGATTGCCGCGTTCCGTGAACAGGCCCGCGCCGAGGGCACATCGACCCTGTTCCGCAGCCCATGGCGCGACGCTGATCCTGCAACCCACCCGGACGCGCCGTTCGTGATCCGCATCAAGGCCCCGCAAGATGGTGCAACCGTGATCCGCGATCAGGTTCAGGGCGACGTGACCATCCGCAACGATCAGTTGGACGACATGATCCTGCTGCGTTCGGATGGGACGCCGGTCTATATGCTAGCCGTGGTGGTGGACGATCACGATATGGGTGTCACCCATGTGATCCGGGGCGACGACCACCTGAACAACGCGGCGCGTCAGATGATGATTTACGAGGCGATGGGATGGGACGTACCGGTCTGGGCCCACATCCCCCTAATCCACGGACCTGACGGCAAGAAGCTGTCCAAACGCCACGGCGCATTGGGTGCGCAGGAATATCAGGCCATGGGTTACCCCGCTGCCGGGATGCGCAATTACCTCGCGCGGCTGGGTTGGAGCCATGGGGACGATGAGTTCTTTACCGACGACCAGGCCAAAGAATGGTTTGATCTTGACGGAATCGGCAAAAGCCCAGCCCGTTTCGATCTGAAAAAGCTCGAGAACCTGTGCGGCCAACACATAGCCGTTGCAGATGATGCTGCGATGCGGCAAGAGATCGAGGCCTATCTTGCTGCGGCTGGATTGCCTGCTCTCACTAGCACACAATCCAGTGATCTGCAGCGTGCGATGTATTGCCTCAAGGATCGGGCCCGAACCTTTCCTGAACTCCTTGAAAAAGCGCAGTTTGTGCTGGCGTCCCGTCCCATTCAGCCAGATGAGAAAGCCGAAAAAGCCCTCGCGTCTGTATCCGATGGTATACTGAATGAATTGACGCCGCAGTTGCAAAATGTTAGCTGGTCGCGGAACGAACTGGAGGATGCCCTGAATTCCTTTGCGGAAGCGAATGGGCTAAAGTTCGGCAAGCTGGCTGGCCCCTTGCGGGCAGCCTTGGCGGGTCGGGCTGTGACACCTTCGGTTTTTGACATGATGCTTGTGTTGGGGCGAGAAGAAACTCTGGCACGGCTTTCTGACGCAGCGAGTTAAACCAAAGCTTCACATTTGGGTAACGCTGCTCCGCTAACACCCGGACTGCGCGTCTGCGCGCATCCGTTGCCCGTAAGCTCGGACAGCGATCCGACTTGCGCATGAATGAGGAAGGGACACTATGACCGACAGCAACAAATCAGCCACTCTGACAGTCCATGGTGAAACGTACGAGTTGCCGGTTCATTCGCCGACCGCCGGTCCTGACGTAATCGACATCCGTAAACTGTATGGGCAGGCGGGTGTGTTCACGTATGACCCCGGTTTCACGTCTACCGCGAGCTGCGACAGCACTATCACCTATATTGACGGTGAAAAGGGCGAGTTGCTGCACCGCGGGTATCCGATCGACCAGTTGGCTGGCAAATCTCACTTCCTCGAGGTCTGCTACCTGCTGCTGTACGGAGAGCTTCCGACAGCACCCGTTCTCGAGAAGTTCGAGACCACGATCACCCGCCACACCATGCTGCACGAGCAGATGCAGTATTTCTATCGTGGCTTCCGCCGCGACGCGCACCCGATGGCGATCATGGTTGGCGTGGTTGGTGCGATGTCTGCCTTCTATCACGACTCGACCGATATCTCGGATCCGCATCAGCGCGAGGTCGCATCCCACCGCCTGATCGCCAAGATGCCGACGATTGCGGCATGGGCGTTCAAGTACCACACCGGTCAGCCCTTCGTGTATCCGCGCAACGATCTGGACTATGCGTCGAACTTCCTGCGCATGTGTTTCAGCGTTCCGGCGGAAGAGTATGAGGTCAACCCGATCCTCAGCCGCGCCATGGACCGCATTTTCACCCTGCACGCGGATCACGAACAGAACGCCTCGACCTCGACCGTACGTCTGGCTTCTTCTTCGGGCGCGAACCCGTTCGCCTGTATCGCGGCTGGCATTGCCTGTCTTTGGGGTCCGGCCCATGGTGGCGCGAACCAGGCATGTCTGGAAATGCTGGAAGAAATCGGCTCGGTCCATCGAATTCCGGAATATATCGCCCGCGCGAAGGACAAGGAAGATCCGTTCCGTCTGATGGGCTTTGGGCACCGGGTCTACAAGAACTTCGATCCCCGCGCGAAGGTCATGAAACAGTCGGCGGACGAAGTGCTGGACTTGCTGGGCATTGAGGACAACCCGAAGTTGCAGGTCGCCAAAGCGCTGGAAAAACAGGCTTTGGAAGATCCCTATTTCGCCGAAAAGAAACTGTTCCCGAACGTGGATTTCTACTCGGGCATCATTCTCGAGGCGATGGGTTTCCCGACCTCGATGTTCACCCCGATCTTTGCCCTGTCGCGCACCGTTGGCTGGGTCAGCCAGTGGAAAGAGATGATTGCGGACCCTCAGAACAAGATCGGCCGTCCACGTCAGTTATATCTGGGCGAAACCAACCGCGACTACGTGGATATCGAAAACCGCTGATTTGCCAGACGAAAACAAACCGCCCCGGACCAGAACTCCGGGGCGGTTTTCTTTTAGAACAGGCTGAGTTGATCTCCGGCCCGCGCGGGTTTGGAAAACAAATCACATCGCAGGGACGGTGTTCGCGTCGCAAGGCCCAACCGTTTGACCGCCAAAGAAAATCTTTTGGCGACTATCCCGGCATACTCACCTTCGCCGCGCATCCGGTGACCCCAACGCGGATCATAATCCCGCCCGCCGTGCATCTCGCGCAGCTTTGACATGATCTTTTCGGCGCGGGCCGGTTCGTGTTGTTGCAACCAATCCTGCCACAAGCCCGATACTTCGCGTGGTAACCTCAGCATGATCCAGCTTGCGGCGTCTGCACCTGCATCCCGCCCAGCTTTCAGCAGGGCCTCCAACTCGTGATCCGTCAGTCCGGGGATGAGGGGCGATGTCATGACCCGCACCGGCACCCCTGCCCCAGTCAGCCTGCGAATAACGGCCAGACGACGCTGGGGCGACGGCGCGCGCGGCTCCATCCTGCGGGATAGGTCAGCGTCCAAGGTGGTCAAGGAAATCCCGACACGTACCAATCCGTCCTGCGCCATTTCTGACAGAATGTCCAAATCCCGCTCGATCAGAGTGCCCTTGGTCACAATCCCGATGGGATGTCGAAACTCCTGTAGAACTGTCAGACAGGATCTAGTGATCGAAAGGTCCCGCTCAATGGGTTGATATGGATCGGTATTTGTTCCCAATGCGATCGGCGCAACCTTGTAGCCACGCGCTGAAAGTTCTTTACCAAGGACCATGGCTGCGTTGGGCCGGGCGACCAAACGGGTTTCAAAATCCAATCCCGGCGACAGGCCCAGATAAGCGTGGCTTGGGCGCGCAAAGCAATAGACGCACCCATGCTCACACCCCCGGTAAGGATTGATGGAGCGGTCAAACGGCAGGTCCGGCGACCGGTTATAGGTTATGACGCTGCGCGCAACCTCTTCGCGGACCTCGGTCCGAAGGACAGGAAGATCGTCATCCGCGTCCCATCCATCGTCAAAGGTTTCGGTCTCATACCGCTCAAACCGGCCTGCGGAGTTTGACAGAGTCCCGCGGGCCTTGATGTTGTGTGAAACCATTTTGTTTCCCTTTTGTTCTCACCTCAACATAGGTCCGTTCTACGTGTCCAACAAGCCTTTCGGCGGTAGTGTCGGAAATTGCGCACACTGAAAACGACCTGGGCTGCGGCGCCATTTCTGAACGAAATGCAGGATGTTCATGCAGAAAATGACGTCGAGTTGATCAATATTTTGACGTATAGGTCGGTCCCGGAACCGCCAAGGTCGCAATCGTCACAGTCGAACTGCGGCGAAATGGCCAAAACGGAAAAAATGCCACCACGGGCGTAATGCCCGCTCAGCTCAGGGAAACGCCCCATGTCCGATGAAGAAGACATCGTCCTGTCCGAACTTAATGACGACGAACTGGTCGAACAGATGTTCGACGATCTTTATGACGGCCTGAAAGAAGAAATCGAAGAAGGTGTGAACATCCTGCTGGAACGCGGATGGACCCCCTATGACATCCTGACCAAAGCCCTGGTCGGTGGCATGACCATCGTTGGCCATGACTTCCGCGACGGCATCCTGTTCGTTCCCGAAGTTCTTCTGGCGGCGAACGCCATGAAGGGCGGGATGTCTATCCTGAAACCCCTGCTGGCAGAAACCGGCGCGCCGCGCGTTGGCAAGATGGTCATCGGCACCGTGAAAGGCGACATCCACGACAT
Organism: Ruegeria sp. CJ2; assembly: GCF_056536745.1. NCBI lineage: Bacteria > Pseudomonadati > Pseudomonadota > Alphaproteobacteria > Rhodobacterales > Roseobacteraceae > Ruegeria > Ruegeria sp. CJ2. The sequence continues at coordinate 278,320 of NZ_JBQFQF010000003.1, read as the reverse complement.
CGGCAAGAACCTTGTGTCGATGATGATGGAAGGCGCAGGTTTCGAGGTTGTCGATATCGGCATTAACAACCCGGTCGAAAACTACCTCGAAGCGCTGGAGTCGGAAAAGCCGGACATCCTGGGCATGTCCGCCCTGCTGACCACGACCATGCCCTACATGAAAGTCGTGATCGACACCATGGTCGAGCAAGGCCTGCGCGAAGAGTACATCGTTCTGGTCGGTGGCGCACCGCTGAACGAAGAGTTCGGCAAAGCGATCGGTGCCGACGGCTATTGCCGTGACGCGGCTGTGGCGGTGGAAATGGCCAAGGACTTCGTTTCGCGCAAGCACAATCAGCTCGCTGGCTGAGGGCGATGACGCAAACTTGAACAAGGCTGCCCTATCCGGGGCAGCCTTTTTTCGTTGAACGTCTTGCAATTATTTATATTTTTCCACAGTTTGATTTTGTAATTGTGTGCCTTGCGTTTTAGGCACGTTAGGTAACCGGTTTCACAGGGTAACTTATGCCTACGACATTCAACGCGATCTTCCTCGGGAACCTTTCGATTATCGACCCGACTGAGGGCAACAACACGGCTGAAAACGCAGGTGCGCTTGTTGGCCAGACCTTCGGTGGCGAAGGCGATCCCTTATTTGAAGATGCCGTTGTCTGGAGCGCCGCAGGAAATCCCGGCAGCACATATGAAAACAACGCGAATGCAGATTTCGATCTGTTTTCAATTGATGGCAACCTGACGATTTTCGATGCGGCGGTCGCATACAACGCCACTATCACTTATGTCGACGGAACAACCGCTGACATCACCGCTGTGGTGGCGCAGGACGCTTTTGGAAATACCTATCTGGTCCCCGAGTTCTCAGCCAATGCGGATCAGGCCGCGTTGGAGGATCAGGCCATCCGATCCCTGACCTTAAACAGTATCAATACGGATACAACCAACGGCCTGAATTCTGATCGTCAGGAGTGGGACATTGCCACGTGTTTTACCACCGGTACACTGATTGAAACTGATAGAGGCGCTGTTGCGGTCGAACACCTTCGGATCGGTGACAAGATCAGAACGCTGGATCACGGATTGCAGACGCTGCGCTGGGTCGGACGCCGAACCGTTCGTGCCACCGGAGCCTTCGCACCTGTTCTTTTCAAAGCAGGAGCATTTGGAAACAGCCGGGATTTGCTGGTGTCTCAGCAACACAGAATGCTGATCGACAATTGGCAGGTCGAACTGAACACCGGGTTTTCCGAAGCACTGGCCCCTGCAAAGCAGTTGGTGAACGGCAAAGACATCGTGATGCGTCCGGGGGGCTTTGTGACCTACTACCACCTAATGTTTGACCAACATGAACTGGTCTGGGCCGAAGGGTGCGTGAGCGAAAGTTTTCACCCAGGCATTCAGGCTTGGAACAGCCTGGCTGATGCTGCAAGGACCGAGATACTGACGCTATTCCCAACGCTGGCAGATCAAGGGGTTACCGCATACGGCCCCCCGGCCCGTCCTTCGTTGCAGTATTTCGAAACGCAGGCGTCGGTCGCCTGACGCGGCATGTCGTAAGCAGGCTTGTCTTCCCTCCGCATTCGTCCTTTGATGATGCAATCGCAGTTGGAATGAAGCCATGCAGCACAACAGCACGCCAGATGACGCAAGCCTGACGTCGCAAGGTTATTCTGAAACCGGGCGCAAGGGCGGAATTCTGCTGTTGGCCTGTGGTGCGCTGGCGCGTGAAATTCTGGACCTGAAAAATCGCAACGGCTGGGATCACATGTCTCTGACCTGTCTTCCAGCGATATTGCACGTTCACCCCGAGCGGATCACGCAAGCCGTTGAAGACGCCGTCGCCAAGCATCGTGACGATTTTGACCAAATCTATGTTGTCTATGCCGATTGTGGCACAGGGGGACTGTTGCAAAAAGCCTGTGCTGACATGGGCGTCGAGATGGTCCAGGGCCCCCACTGCTATTCGTTTTTTGAAGGCAATCAGGCCTTCGACGCGCGCGGCGAAGACGAAACCACAGCGTTCTATCTGACAGACTTTCTGGCCCGTCAATTTGATGCCTTTGTGTGGAAACCGCTGGGCTTGGATCGTCACCCCGAGCTCAGGGACATGTATTTCGGGAACTACACGAAACTGGTGTATCAGGCGCAGACGGACGATCCGGTTCTGACCGAACGCGCCCGCGACTGCGCCGACCGGATGGGGCTGGCGTTCGAGCGTCGTTTTACCGGGTATGGAGACCTTGAAACCACGCTCTCAGATTGGGCCAATCGCAGCCCTTCTGACTAACGGGTCAAGCGTTTTCCTGAGCCACGTCGCGAATGCGTTCGATCATGGCGCGCAGCCCGTTTGAACGCTGGGCGGACAGGTGATCGTTCAGACCCAGCCGCGCCAATTCTCCGCCCGCATCGACCTGCGGCACCTCGGCGACCGGCAAGCCGTTGTAAAGCGACCGCAGCACTGCAATCAGGCCACGCACGATCAACGCATCGCTGTCGCCGTCAAAGCGAAATACACCGCCTTCAATAATCGGATGCAGCCAGACCTGGCTGGCACAGCCATTCACCTTTGTGGCAGGCACCTTGAGCGCGTCATCCAACGGCTCCATCGCCTTGCCCTGATCAATGACATGGCGGTACCGGTCTTCCCAGTCCTCCAGAAACTCGAAATCCTCAACGATTTCTTCAAAGGCAGGCGTTGCCATTTCGCAGCGATCCTTTTGTTGCGACTATACAAGTGAACTATGCCGCGCGCCCGCGTCTGTCCAGCCCTGCCATGGGTTTTCAAAGCCTGCAAATTGCGATAACCCATTGCGGAATTTAATGCTCTGAGCTGGGTCCATGCAAAAATCACTGTCACTCCTTATGGTCGCCGCACTGACCCTGTCTGCCTGCAACAACTGGAGCGACTCTCGGGCCAACCCGTCCAACTGGTTTGGGTCCAGCACGTCGACCCCGCCACCGGCCGAGGCAGCCTATGACCCCAATGTCCTGGTGCCGCCGGAACGCGAAGGGTCCGGCCTGTTCTCAAGACCTGATCCCGTGGACAACAGCGTGCCGATCGCCAAGGTTGATGAGTTGCGGATTAACCCCACGCCCTCGGGGGCCATCATTTATGTCAGGGGCACGGCTGCGCGCCAAGGCGCTTACGGGGCGCAGCTTGTCCGGGTCGAAAACGAAGAAAACCAAAAGAACGGGGTTTTGGAGTTCACGTTCCGGGTTAGCTATCCCAGCTATGCCACCAATCAGGGGACAGAGCGGTCACGAGCAGTGTCGGACGCCGTCAATATCAGTCTGGATGACCTGCAAAACACCCGTCTGGTTCGGGTCGTCGGTCAGCAAAACGCGCTGGAATCTCGCCGCCGGTAACGGTCGCTAGAGCGTGACGACCTGCACCGATTGCCCCTTGGCGGCCAAAGCGATCTTACCCTCACACAGTTTGAGGGCGTCTTCACCGAACACCTCGAACCGCCAGCCTGACATGGCGGGCACGTCACGCTCACCGGCGGCAATCTGATCCAGCTCGGAACTGGTTGCGATAAGCTTTGCAGCAACGCCCGAGCTTTCGGTTTTTGACTTCAGCAACACGCGCAAAAGGTCCGCCAGCGCGGGATTGACCTTGAGCTTGTCTCGGCTGTTGTCCACGCGCGGCATTTGGTCCGGCGGACAACTGACGCCCTGTTTGACGGCGTTCAAAATACCTTCGGCGATCGCCCCTTTGCGTGCTTCGCGCAGCAACAACCGCGATCCCCCCAGATCCGACGGTGACTTCGGCTTGGTCGACGCGAGTTCGATCAGCGCATCATCCTTGAACACACGGCTGCGCGGTACGTTGTTTTCCTGCGCATAAGCCTCGCGGAAGCGGGCCAATTCGCGCACAACAGCCAGAAACTTTGCAGAATTCGTCCGCGTCTTTACCCGCTTCCAGGCGTCTTCAGGACGAATATCATAGGTGTCCGGCAGGGTCAGCGTCCGCAACTCTTCGGCGACCCAATGGCTACGCTGGGATTTCTCCAACTCGGCGGCCAAATGTTCATAGATTTGCCGCAGGTGCGTCACGTCGGCCAAGGCATAGGTCTTTTGCGCCTCCGACAGGGGGCGGCGCGACCAGTCGGTAAAGCGCGATGTCTTGTCCAGACCTTGTTTGCAAATCTTGCGCACCAGCGTTTCATATCCAACCTGCTCGCCAAATCCGCACACCATCGCCGCCACTTGCGTGTCAAACAACGGCTTGGGGAACACACCGGCCTCTACCCAGAAAATCTCAAGGTCCTGCCGGGCCGCGTGGAACACCTTGACCACATTTTCATTGGCAAAAAGCTCATATAGCGGGTCCAGCGACAGCCCGTCCGACAAAGGATCAACGAGAACCGCACTACCTTCGTCAGAGGAAGGAACCGCAAGTTGCAGCAGGCAGAGTTTGGAATAATAGGTCCGTTCGCGCAGAAACTCGGTATCCACGGTGACATAGTCATGATCCGCAGCCGCCGTGCAGAACTCGGCCAGCTCTTGCGTCGTTGTCAGGGTTTTCATTCGTGGTGCTATTCTTGCTCTTGTTCTTTGTGACTGCCCGTCAGTTTTTTGACATACCGAGCCGTAGTGCAGACCATAGGCCGAATAGCAGGCAAGTGTAAATCACCCTGAGATGTTCAAGGCAGCAACACCGGGGTGCGATCTGCGCCCGCATAACGTCTAAGCACAGCCGGATAAAGCTTGTGCTCCAGAACCAAGACACGCGCGGCCAAGGCCTCGGGCGTCTCGCCTGGTTCAATATTCAAACGGGCCTGACCCAGGATCGGGCCGTCATCCAGCGCGGCCGTGACCTCATGCACCGAGCAACCGTGTTCGGCATCGCCAGCCTCGATCGCGCGGGCATGCGTGTTCAAACCCTTGTATTTAGGCAACAGTGATGGGTGGATATTCAGCATCCGCCCTTGGAAACGCGACACGAAATCCGCCGTCAAAACCCGCATGAAACCGGCAAGGCAAACGATATCTGGCTGGGCTTGCTCCAACGGCTTCAGCAACTCGGCCTCGAACGCGGCGCGGTCTCCCCTATACGGTCGGTGATCAACCGCAGCCGTCGCGATGCCGCGATCGGCGGCTTTTACCAAACCGCCTGCCTGCGCGTCATTGGACAGAACCAGACAGGGTCGTGCGGGGTGATCGCCGGTCATGCTGTCGACCAGCGACACCATATTGGAGCCCCCCCCCGAGATTAAGATGGCGACACGCTTGTGGCTCACAGCAGTTTGCCCGAGTAAGACACACCCGGCACGTCAGTGACGGTGCCGATCCGGGCGACTGTCTCTCCGGCGTCGGCCAACAACGTGGTCAGCTCATCCGCGCGCGCGGCGTCGCAGACGACGATCATGCCAATGCCGCAGTTGAAGGTCTTGAGCATTTCTGCCTCGGCTATACCGCCGATCTCTGCCATCCAGCGGAACACCGGTGGCAGGTCCCACGCGCCCAAGTCAATTTGCGCGCCAAGATCATCAGGCAGCACGCGTGGCAAATTTTCCGTCAGGCCACCGCCGGTGATATGCGCCAGCGCATGAACGCCACCTGCCCGGATCGCCTGAAGCGCCGGTTTGACATACAGACGCGTGGGCGTCAGCAGCGCCTCGCCCAATGAGCCGCCACCAAAGGGCGAAACTGCGTCCCAACCGAGGCCCGAGATTTCAACCAGTTTGCGCACCAGAGAATAGCCGTTGGAATGCACCCCGTTCGAGGCCAGCCCCAGCAGAACATCGCCTTGCTGAACGTCTGCTGGCAGATGTGCGCCACGCTCCATCGCGCCGACCGAGAATCCGGCCAAATCGAAATCACCTTCGGGGTACATACCGGGCATTTCTGCCGTCTCACCGCCGATCAGCGCGCAATTGGACTGCACGCAGCCCTCGGCAATACCTTCGATGATCCGCGCGGCGGTATCTGTGTCCAGCTTGCCGGTTGCGAAATAATCCAGAAAGAACAGAGGTTCAGCGCCCTGACAGATCAGATCGTTCACGCACATGGCGACCAGATCAATGCCCACACCATCAACAACACCGGTATCAATCGCGATACGCAGCTTGGTGCCAACACCATCGGTTGCGCCCACCAGAATCGGGTCGGTATAACCCGCGTCCTTGAGGTCGAACAGCGCGCCAAAACCGCCCAGACCGCTCATCACGCCCGAGCGGTTCGTCCGCTTGGCCGCAGGCTTGATCCGGTCGACCAGAGCGTTCCCCGCATCAATGTCAACGCCTGCATCGGCATAGGTGATTCCGTTCTTGCCCGCTGTCATGGCCAACCCCTTATGAATGGTTCACGCGCGGGTTAGTCGATTGTTGGACATGTTGCAACGGTCAGGCTTGACGCGGCTGTTCACCGTGGTACGCAAGGCGCTTAGGCGGGCCTGTAGCTCAATTGGTTAGAGCAGAGCGCTCATAACGCTTTGGTTGGGGGTTCGAGTCCCTCCGGGCCTACCAAAACCGCTTCAACGCAATCCCACATACTGACAGGCCGTGTAGAATTCGTTACAGGGTTCGAACCACCCGAAATAAATCACGCCTGCAAGTACGACGCCAATAAAAATAAGCAGCTTATTCAAAATTTTAACCTCACTATTTACCAAGGCGCGCAAATCAGGAAATTCGATTTTCGATCAACGCAATTTCCCATCACTAAACACGCGCGACCGGAACTTTGACCTGAATCCCCGACAGGCGGCCAACAAAAGCACAAACGTTCTCTGTCCTTCCTACCGGGTCATCATAGCACATTTAAGTAATTCTCAGAAAACCTAGTTCCAGAGCGGCCCAAACGCCCCGTGTCATCGACCGATAATAATATCGGCGCACAGCCCGCCCAGTCTTTCGCTTTTGCCCAATCGCAATACCCCACCATGCGCCCGCGCGATGTCCGAGACGATCGCAAGGCCAAGACCCACCCCGCTGCCCTGATTCTGGTTACGCGCGGGATCAAGGCGCGAAAACGGCTTGACGGCCTCAGAGCGCTGGTGCTGTGGAATCCCCGGACCGTCATCCTCGACCCGCAGGCGGATCATTTTTGGCGTCATCGACAGGCTGACTTCGGCCTTGTTACCGTATCGAACAGCATTGCCAATTAAGTTCTCCACAGCCCGACGGATGGCCGTGGGGCGCAGCAAGGCCGTACCTTCACCCTCGACCGAGACAAGGCTGGCCTCGTGACCTGCACGGCGCGCATCCTCGACAATCTGGCGCAGCAAAACCTCGGGCTGAACGGTTTCCGGCGGACCTTCTGCGGCCCCGCGCGAAAAATCCAGAAATGCGTCCAACAGCAGCTGCATTTCATCCACGTCCTGTTGCAGCGGTGCGGCCTCATCTTCGGGCAGCATGGACAGGCCCAGTTTCAGCCGCGTCAAAGGGGTTCTGAGATCGTGACTGACCCCCGACAGCATCAAGGTGCGCTGTTCCATCTGACGCTCGATACGCGCGCGCATGTCCAAAAACGCACTGCCCGCGGCGCGGACTTCAATCGCGCCTCCGGGCGAATACGGCACCACCCTGCCCCGGCCAAACGCCTGTGCTGCATTCGCCAGACGCGTGATCGGCCGAAGCTGGTTGCGCATGTACAAAAAAGAAATCGAAGTCATGATTATCGCGAAGAAAACCATGGTCACGATCAACTGATGCGGCGCGGTTGGGGACAGGCGCCGACGGTCCAGTGTCAGCTCAAGCAGTCCCAGATGGGTTCGCATATACAGTCGCGCCTGATCACCGGTCGGCAATGCGACGGCAACAAGGTTAAGCAGATTCTCGTGCAAATCGGCCTCAACCTGCGGCGCGATGAAATCATACCACCTGCGGTAACCAATATCGGGCCCTTCATTGATCCCTAAAAACCGGGCCTTCATTTCCAGCGAGGCAATATCCTGACGAATCGCAGCAATGGCCTGATGCTGCGTTTCGGCGTCAGCCATCGTATCTGTAATCAGATCGACCTCACGTGCAGCCGCGCTGGTCATTTGCGCGGTCACATCCTCAAGGTGTTTCTGAATAAACGCGACCCCCACAACCAACAAAAGAACGATCACCGGAAGAACCAGGATCAGAACCGCGCGCGCATAAAGACTGCGCGGCATATAGGATTTGAGCCATCGACTGGACATGCGCTAAACCTAACGGGCTGATCCGACAAGAGAAAGAGTGCAGAATGCAGGCTCCCGACGATTTCAACCCACGTCCCGGTATCGCTGTCGAGTTGCAGACGGGCCTGAGGCGTATTCTGGCCCCCAACCCATCGCCAATGACCTATAGGGGCACCAACACATATCTATTGGGTGAAAAGGACTGCGCCGTAATTGATCCCGGCCCGCTGAATGAGGGTCACCTTCAGGCGATTCTGGATGCTTTGCAGCCCGGTCAACGGATCAGCCATATTATCGTGACCCACACGCATCTGGATCATTCCCCGCTCGCCGCGCCTTTGGCCGCCCGCATAGGCGCCCCGATTTTGGCCTTTGGCGGCCCCGAATCTGGCCGTAGTGAAGTGATGTCCGCGTTGGCGAAACAGGGCCTTGCGGGGGGCGGCGAAGGCATCGACACCGATTTCCGCCCGGATATCGAGGTCTCAGACGGTGAAGTTATCCAAGGCGACGGCTGGCAACTTGAAGTCATTCACACCCCCGGTCATCTGGGCAACCATATCGCACTGGGTTGGTCAGATGTCTGTTTTACTGCAGATCACGTCATGGGGTGGGCCAGTTCTCTTGTGTCGCCACCGGATGGCGACCTGACGGATTTCATGAACGCCTGCTATCGTCTACGTGAAAGGGACTGGAGCCGTTTTCACGCCGGTCACGGCGCCCCGATTCACAATCCCGCCGAGCGGCTGGACTGGCTGATCAATCACCGGCTTGCACGCGAAGCGCAGATTCTGACCGCGCTTGAGGAAAAGCCAGGTACAGCTCGCGATCTGGCCGAAAGGATATACACGGAAACGCCCGCAGCCCTTTTGCCTGCGGCAGAGCGTAATGTTTTTGCACACTTGGTCGATTTACACGGTAAATCAAAGGCTTCCCCAAAAGGTCAACTATCTGTAAATGCCGTTTTTGAAAGGCAGAACTAACGAAAGAACTTTTTTCTGGTCATATGACGATCTTGTCTGGACGGCCAAAAACGGGATTGCTATACGGCCCTCAGTTCCGGCGTAGCTCAGCGGTAGAGCAGTTGACTGTTAATCAATTGGTCGTAGGTTCGATCCCTACCGCCGGAGCCAAAATCCCCTTCAGATTTCGAAGACTGTGTTTGGCGAAATTCCGCATTGTGCGGACGGCAACCCTCGTCAAAAAAACTTCGCGCACCCCTCTGGACGCCGCAGATTCGTATTGATATACGGCGCGGACCGTTCCGGCGTAGCTCAGCGGTAGAGCAGTTGACTGTTAATCAATTGGTCGTAGGTTCGATCCCTACCGCCGGAGCCATTTCCCCTTATTTCATGGACTTAGCCCGCAAGGGCATCCGAAAAATCCGCCCGTAGATTACGCTTGAGCACTTTGCCCGTGGCGTTCAGCGGTAGCGCATCCACAAAGACGACCTTGTCGGGAATCTGCCATTTGGCGATTTTGCCGTCGAAGAAAGACAACAGTTCGTCCTCCGAGGGATCCTGCCCTTCGGCCTTTACCGCAACCAATAGTGGACGCTCGTCCCACTTGGGATGCGGAACGCCAATCACTGCGGCCGTCGCGAGCTTGGGATGGGCAACGGCGATATTTTCCAGTTCGACGGAACTGATCCATTCGCCGCCCGATTTGATGATATCCTTGGATCGGTCGCGGATCGTCATGTAACCATCAGCATCCAAAGTCGCCACGTCACCAGTGGCGAACCAGCCATCCTGTAATAGGTTCTGATCCTGCAGCTCGAAGTAGCTGTCCAGCACCCAATACCCGCGAACCAGCAAATCGCCCTGAGTCTCACCATCTCGGGGCAGTTCATTGCCGTCATCATCAACGATTTTCAGATCGACGCCATAACATGGGCGGCCCTGACTTTCGCGCAGCTTGTGCTGCTGTTCAATCGGCAGGTCTGCGTGTTTCGCCATAGGTTGGTTTGCAGTGCCCAAGGGACTCATCTCGCTCATGCCCCAGGCGTGAACAGTGTCGACGCCATATGTGTCACGAAACGTCTCGATCATCGAGGGGGGGCATGCCGCGCCGCCAATAACGGTTCGGTCCAGACTGGCCAGCTTGCTGCCCGACTTTTCGGCAAAGGCCAGCAAACCCTGCCAGATCGTCGGAACGCCCATCGCCAGTGTAACGCCGTAGGTGTCGATCAGGTTCACCAACGCCTCGCCATGCAAATCCGGCCCGGGCAGAACCATGCGTGAACCGGACATCGCACAGGCATAGGGCGACCCCCATGCATTCACATGGAACATCGGCACCACCGGCATCACAACATCCATGGCGGAATATCCGATGACATCCCGTGTGTTCGACCCGAAACTGTGCAGCACGGTCGAGCGGTGAGAATACAGCACGCCCTTCGGGTTTCCCGTTGTGCCGGATGTGTAGCACAGGCTTGACGCGGTGTTTTCGTCAAAGCTGGGCCATTGGAACCCTTCATCACCTGTTTCGATCAGCTCATCATAGAACTGAACACCAGGAACCTGCGCGATCGCGTCATCGTTCCTTGGCCCCATCAAAACGAAATGCTGGACTTCGGTCAGATGCTCTTTGATTGCCGCGACCAGCGGAATAAAGGTCGCGTCAAAGAACAGAACCCGGTCTTTCGCGTGGTTGATGATGTAAGAGAGCTGTTCAGGGAACAGTCTGGGGTTGATCGTGTGACACACAAAGCCCGCACCGGAGGTTCCATAGTATATTTCCAGATGCCTCCGGTTGTTCCACGCCAGTGTCCCGATACGCGCTTGCGGCTCGAGGCCCAGTTTGGTCAGGGCTGACGCCAGCTTTCGCGCGTTCACCGAAACCTGTGACCAAGAGCTTTCGGTCACGGACCCGTCGGTCTCAACCGATATAATCTCTGTCTGACCGTGATAGCGATCCGCGTGTTGAATCAGTGACGAGATCAGCAGCGGCTGCGTCATCATTTGTCCCAGCATGGACATCCTCCCTTTATTTGCACCGTTTCTTTGCGACGGCGCATTTGTTCCGCCCTCCGACATCTGCCAGCAGGCCATCTGTTCGGGAGGAACCCTGCCAATCATTTAATTTACTGACAATAAAAGAATGCAGCATTCCGCTACGGCACAAAGAAGTTTTTTCGTCAGCCCCGATGTCGCAGCACATACGCCACCAACGCGGCGGTTGAACCATCCTTTTGCGAAGCCGAGTCCTCACCGTCCACGATCGGACCCAAAGATGTCGCCAGCTCTTTGCCCAGCTCCACACCCCATTGGTCAAACGAGTTAATCCCAAACAACACACCTTCGACAAATACACGATGTTCATACAGGGCGATTATCTGCCCCAGAACGAATGGTGTGAGTTTTGGATATATCAACGTGGTGGACGGCCGGTTTCCGGAAAAGACGCGGTGGCGGGCCTGACGTTCCAGCTCGGCCCCGTCCAGCCCTTTCGCGGCCATGCGTTGCCGCGCCTCTGAAAGCGAACGCCCCCGCATCAGCGCCTCTGACTGCGCCAGGCAATTTGCCAATAACAGGCGGTGGTGATGCGAGAGTTCTGGCTCATGCCCTTCGGCTGCAACCATGAACTCGCAGGGGATCACGTCCGTGCCTTGGTGGATCAACTGATAGAACGCGTGCTGCCCGTTGGTCCCGGGCTCGCCCCAGACAACCGGCCCGGATGGAACCGCCAATGCCGTGCCATCCATCGCCACAGATTTTCCGTTCGACTCCATCTCGAGCTGCTGAAAATATGCGGCCAGCCGCAACAGTCGCTGATCATAGGGCAGAACCGCTCGGCTGGCGTGGCCAAGCACTTGCCGATGCCAGACACCGACAAGCGCCAGCATGACAGGCATGTTTTCCGTCCAGTCAGCGGCGCGGAAATGCACGTCCATCGCCTGACCGCCCCGTAAAAAGGCGTCAAAAGCATTCGATCCTACCGCGATCATCACGGGCAAACCAACTGGACCCCAAACCGAATATCGGCCTCCGACCCAGTCCGCAAAGCCGAATACCCTGTCTTCTGGAATGCCAAAGGCTTGCGTTTTGTCCAACGCGCTGGACACCGCCGCGAATTGGGCCGCAGGGTCGCCCCCGCCATCGGTCATCCACGCCCGCGCCGTGCGTGCGTTGGTCATAGTTTCAATAGTCGTGAAGGTTTTCGAGGCGACAATGACCAGCGTCCGCGTCGGATCCAACTGCCTTAACGTGTCAGCGATATGCGCCCCGTCCACGTTCGACACGTAATGCAACCGTGGCCCATCGTGATACGGGGACAAAGCATGAGTGGCCATAACCGGACCCAGATCAGACCCGCCGATTCCGATATTCACCACATCGGTAAAGCTGCCCCCTGCCCCCGCGACTGCACCGCCACGGACTTCTTCGGCAAAGACCCGCATGCGCTGAAGCGTGTCCAATACGTCAGGCATGACATCCAGACCATCAACTTCAACCGGGCCGCCGTCCAGATTGCGAAGGGCCGTATGCAGCACCGCGCGACCTTCGGTTTCGTTGATCTTTGCGCCGCTGAACATCGCGTCGCGACGGTCGGCCAAACCTGCCTCGTCGCACAAATGGATCAGGGCATCTCGGATCGGGGTATCTATCTGGGTCTTCGAGTAGTCGAACAGCAAATCCCCGGTCGAGGCTGAAAAACTCTGCGCCCTGTCTGGCGATTGTTCGAACAGGTCCAAAATCGCGCGATCCTGCGCGTCGGCTGCCAGAGTTCTGAGGTTATCCAGTTTCATAATCGTCACTCCGCCCAGTGAACCGTCATGCCGCTGAGTACCGCCGCAATCGGCGCCTCATCCGGATGTAAGCGACGCGCACGGTCTAACGCCTCGCGCTTTGCTGACCCGAAGATGACCAGATGTTTGGACAAAGCGCCGTCCAGAATCGGTGCTGTCAAAGTAATGCGCGCCTCCGGCTGGACTTCGGTCCGCGCGATGGCCAGCGGCGGCGCATGGCTATCAAGGGCAGCTTCCAAACCCTGCATTCCAGGAAACAGCGATGCGGTGTGCATGTCCTCTCCCATCCCCAGAACAAGAACCGACAGGGGAAGGACCGGAGTGATCAGGCTTTCGATTTCCGGCAGCACCGTTTCGGGGTCTTTGCCCTCCAGATACAGTGGAACGTATTGGGCGGCAGAGGCGCGATTTGTCAGCAGACGCTCGCGGATCAGTTTTTCGTTTGAACGCTCACTGCTGCCCGGCACGCACCGCTCATCCGTCGGCAGTACGCGCACCCTGTCCCATTCCAGATCGGCGGCACACAACCCGTCAAATATCGGCCCCGGAGTGGTGCCGCCCGGAACCGCCAAGGAAATCATGTCATGATGCAGCAACGCGGCTTCCAAATCCCCGGCCAAGACGTTGGCGACGTCGATGGCCAGCATGTCCCTGTCGGCGTATTCCTGTATATTCATGGGTTTATCCCTTGCCACCGGCGACCATCCCGTTTCATCAGCAGTTCGGCGTCGCCCGGGCCGGTACTGCCACTTTCATAAGGTTTCGGCACGTCCCCACGCGCCTGCCACCCCGCGATGATGGGGTCGGTCCATGCCCATGCAGCTTCGACTTCGTCCCCGCGCATGAACAGGGTCTGATTGCCGCGGATCACATCCATCACCAGCCGCTCATAGGCGTCTGGCGGCTCCTGGCTTTCCGACCCCAACGCTTCGGCAAAGCTCATGTCCAGGGGCACGTCGACCAGCCGCATGCCCCCCTGCCCAGGCTCTTTGATCGTAACCTTCAGGGTGATCCCTTCGTTCGGCTGGAGGCGGATCGACAAGACATTCGCGTGGCGGCCAGCCTGTTCACCGAAGATCGAGTGTGGCGCATCCTTGAACATAACATTGATAACCGAGGAGCGCGCCACCAACCGTTTACCCGTCCGCAAATAAAACGGCGTACCGGCCCATCGCCAGTTGCTGACATGCGCCCTCAACGCGACATAGCTTTCCGTGGTTGATCGCGGATTGCCCACGATCTGACGATAGCTGGGCCCGCCCCCTTCAAACTGGCCACGCACGATGTGATGCGGCTCGACCGGGTCCAAGGCGCGGATAACCTTAAGCTTTTCGTCTCGCACGGCGTCCGGGTCGAATTTCGCCGGCGGCTCCATCGCAATCAGGCACAAAAGCTGCATCAGATGGTTCTGCATCATGTCGCGCATCGCACCGGCGCGCTCATAATACTCCTCCCGCCCGGCAATACCGACAGATTCGGCCACCGTGATCTGAATGTGATCTACGTATTGGCTGTTCCAGAGCGGTTCGAACAACATGTTTCCAAACCGCACGGCCATCAGGTTCTGAACAGTCTCTTTCCCCAGATAATGGTCGATCCGGTAGATCTGTTTTTCTCTGAAATGTGCCGCCAAGGTCGCGTTCAGCACCTTCGCGCTATCCAAGTCGTGGCCAAACGGTTTTTCCACGACAATTCGCGTCTGTTCGGTCGCAAGATCATGAGACTGTATTCGCTCCGCCAGCGGACCAAACAATCTCGGCCCAACGGAAAAGTAAAAGGCACGCACCCTGTCGGGCTGAAGCTTGGCGGCCAACGTGGACCACCCTTCCTCGGAAGCGCCGTCAAGTGCCACGTAATCGACGCGTTGCAGGAATGCCGACAGCGCCGCTGCATCCTTGCACTGGACCGGGGCATGCGTTTTCAGCGATTCGGCCACAACTTGGCGAAAGGCGTCGCTGTCATGCCTGGTTCTGGCAGCACCGATAATCTGCACGCCATCTGCCCATTGACCGGCGCAAAAGCGACGGAACAGCGCCGGAAGGATCTTGCGCTGCGCCAGATCACCGGTTCCGCCAAAAATGACCAGATCAAAAGGGTCGACGGGTATGACACGAGAAACCATGTGTTTTCCTTACCTTGCCCCAAAGGTCATGTCCAATGTTAGCGCAACCAATTTCACAGCAATCCGCATCATCACAACTCTGTCAGGTCGGTTCTGCCCACTTAACGAACACAGGCCAAAGCGCTAAGTCTTTCACACGAGTTCAAAGAACCGGAAACCGGAATGAAAGACAACGCCCCTCAAAGCGCCAATATCGGCAAGTTTCAGAACAAATTGGTGACAGCAGACGGGCAAACCCGCGCATCCGTGGCGTTGAAGAACCCTCAGACGCTTTGGTTCAATACCGGCACCCTGTGTAATATCGAGTGCGTCAACTGCTATATCGCAAGCAGCCCAACCAACAACGCGCTGGTTTACATAACCGCAGACGAGGTGCGCGGATATCTGGATCAGATCGAAGAACGCGCGTGGCCGGTGCGTGAAATAGGTTTCACCGGCGGTGAGCCGTTCATGAATCCCCAAATGATCGAGATGACGCGCGCCGCGCTTGAACGTGGGTTCGAGGTGCTGATCCTCACCAACGCGATGCAGCCTATGATGCGTCCCAAGATGCGCGAGGGGTTGCTGGACCTGCAACGAGACTTTGGCGACAAGCTGACCATGCGCATTTCTGTCGATCACTTTCGCCCTGACCTGCACGACGAAGAGCGGGGAAAGGGCAGTTTTGACAAGACCGTTGAAGGCATGAAATGGCTGCGCGACAACGGTTTTCAAATGGCCGTGGCCGGACGTTCGGTATGGGGTGATACCGACGCCGACAGCCGCGCAGGGTACGCAAGATTTTTTGAGGCGCACGATTTTGACATCAACGCGCAAAACCCTGCGCAGACCGTCTTGTTCCCGGAAATGGACGAAACGGTCGAAGTTCCCGAAATCACAACCGCTTGCTGGGGTATTCTGGACAAATCACCCGAGGCGGTCATGTGTTCAAACGCGCGGATGGTCGTGAAACGCAAGGGCGCTGACAAACCCGCCGTGCTTGCCTGCACCCTGCTGGCCTACGAACCGGAATTCGAGATGGGTGAGACATTGGCCGAAGCCGAGGCCGATGTGCACCTGAACCACCCGCACTGCGCCAAGTTCTGCGTATTGGGCGGCGCAAGCTGTTCGGGCTGATCAGTTCAACTCGGGCGATTTCCAGTATTTGGTTCCGGACGCGCCTGCCGAAACGCGCCACCCTTTCTTGCTGAGGACAAAGAAAGACCGACCATCGGTAAACCGGAGTGTCTCGTCAGTGCGTTGTTCGCCGTACATGGCGTCCGATTGGGCCGTGGCATCGTATCCATAGTCAATGAACTTGTCCAAATCCGCCTGCGTTTCAAACAGGATAACGAACTTGGTCTCGAACCCGCCAATCCCTATCGCGGCCCCGACGCCTCCGGTCCCCATGTTCATATAGGTGTGCTGTCCGGTCTCTTTTGACACGGCTACACCGCGCCCGTATCCGGCGGACACCGGGAATACCGTCACCTTTCTGGAATCAAAAACCGCGTATCCCGCGCTGATATCGTAAAGCGCCTGAGCCTCGGGGTTCTCGGCCATAAGTTGGGTCAGAACCTCGCTTGCCATGACATCCAGTTTCGCGCGCGTCTCTTCCGGGGTGGCTTCGTTCGACATCAGATCGGCAGTGGAGTCGATCGTGTCATCCACGGCGCTCACCCCCTTTTCAACCGTGTTGCCAACCGACTCGGCCCCACGCCCAATGGCGTTTGCGGTGTTTTCCGCACCCTTCTTGATTTTATCCAGAACGCCTTCGGCAGCGGCGGGACCTGCAAGCAGAGTGACGGCAAAAGCGAGATACAGAATTCGAGACATTGCGGCTTTCCATATGGCAAACGGTTTGTTTGCCACTCTACTCGATAAAACCGCGTTGAGAATGCCTGTTCAGTTTATCCTGAATTCACCGACCATGTTGCGCCATTCTCCGGGTGCAATCATTTTCCGGTGTGTGTACCTCACCGAATGCAGCGGTCCGTCAATCTCGCGCTGCCAGAATTCGATGAAATCAAACAGTTTCGGGTGGTCCGGGGCAAGATCGTAATCCTGCCAGATGAACGTATTCAGAACGTGGATATAATCGGGCATGTGATAGAAAAATTCCGCCGTCGTCAGCCCATATCCCTTGAGCATTAATTCGGTTTCGCTTTGCTCCATGCAGACCTCCAATTTCTTGCAAGGTCTCTTCAGGGTAACATGGAAACCCCCAAACTATTGAATAACAATATGTTACTCTAGTGTTACTGTGGTTTTTTGCCGGAAATGCTCAGCTTGCTTGCACCTTATGTGCCGGGTCTGATAAGATGCACCCACAAGATATAGACCCAAGCCAAAGATCGGGCAGTTTACGTGAGCGATACGCCAGAAACCCCAGAAAACATGGATGAAACCCCGCCTGAGCGTCCCGTTTACGACGGCCCGACGGTGTCCATCGAATCCGAGATGCGCACGTCCTATCTGGACTATGCCATGTCGGTCATCGTGTCCCGCGCGATCCCTGATCTGCGCGATGGCTTGAAACCGGTTCATCGGCGGATTCTCTACGCTATGCACGAAACCGGGAACACGCATGACAAGGCGTATCGCAAGTCGGCGCGTCCGGTGGGCGATGTCATGGGTAAATACCACCCGCACGGTGACAGCGCGATCTATGACGCACTGGTGCGGATGGCACAGGATTTCTCGATGTCGCTGCCGCTGCTGGATGGTCAGGGCAACTTTGGCTCGATGGACGGCGATAACCCGGCGGCCATGCGTTATACCGAAGTGCGGATGGACAAACCTGCCGCGTCCCTGCTGGCCGATATCGAAAAAGAGACGGTCGATTTTCAGGACAACTATGACGGCAAGGACCGGGAACCAACCGTCCTGCCCGCCCGTTTCCCAAACATGCTGGTCAATGGCGCCGGCGGTATTGCCGTGGGTATGGCGACGAATATCCCTCCGCACAATCTGGGCGAGGTCGTCGACGCTACGCTGGCGCTGATTGACGACCCGGATCTGACCTCCGAGCAGTTGATCGAATACGTCCCCGGCCCCGATTTCCCGACCGGCGGGGTCATGCTGGGCCGGTCCGGTGCGCGCAAGGCTTATCTTGAGGGTCGCGGCAGCGTCATCATTCGCGCGAAAACGCGCGTGGAAGAAATCCGCCGCGACCGCTATGCGATTGTTGTGGATGAGATCCCCTATCAGGTGAACAAAGCCTCGATGATTGAAAAGATCGCCGAGGCGGTGCGTGAAAAACGCATCGAAGGCGTCGCTCATGTGCAAGACGAATCTGACCGCAACGGTGTGCGTATTGTCGTTGAGCTAAAGCGCGATGCGACGCCCGAGGTGGTGCTGAACCAGCTTTATCGCTTCTCACCGATGCAGACATCCTTTGGCTGCAACATGCTGGCCCTGAATGGCGGTCGGCCTGAACAACTGACTCTGCGCCGCTTCTTGACCTCGTTCATTGATTTCCGCGAAGACGTTGTCGCCCGCCGCACCGCCTATGACCTGCGCAAAGCGCGGGAACGCAGCCATATCCTGTGTGGTCTGGCCGTGGCCGTCTCGAACGTGGACGAAGTGGTTGCGACCATCCGATCCTCGGCCGACGCTGCCGAGGCGCGCGAAAAGCTGATGACGCGCCGCTGGCCAGCGGCCGAGATCGAAGGCTATCTGCGCCTGATCGACGATCCCTTATCCAAGATGAACGACGATGGCACCTATAACCTGACCGAAGTTCAGGCCCGTGCGATCCTCGAGTTGCGCCTGCAACGTCTGACCCAACTGGGCGTCAAAGAGGTCACGGACGAGCTGGAGCAACTGGCCGCCAAGATCAAGGAATACCTTGATATCCTGTCCTCGCGCGAACGCATCATGTCGATCATCGGCGATGAGCTGCGCGAAGTGCGCGAGCAATTCGCCGTGCCCCGCCGCACCGAGATCGTCGACTGGTCTGGTGACATGGAAGACGAAGACCTGATCGAGCGGGAAGACATGGTCGTGACCGTCACCTCGGGCGGCTATATCAAACGTACCCCGCTGGCCGATTTCCGCGCGCAGAAACGCGGCGGCAAGGGCTTGTCAGGGATGCAGACCAAGGAAGAGGATGTCGTCACAAACCTCTTTGTGGCCAACACCCATACCCAATTGCTGTTCTTCACCACCGAAGGGATGGTCTACAAGCTCAAGACCTGGCGTCTGCCGCAATCCAGCCGAACTGGGAAGGGCAAGGCCATCGTCAACATCCTGCCGATCCCCACGGGCGTCTCCATTGCCGCGATCATGCCTGTCGATGTGCCCGATGAAGAATGGGAAAACCTGCAAATCGTTTTCGCCACCAGCGCGGGCGACGTGCGGCGGAACCGTTTGTCAGATTTCACCAATGTGCGCCGCAACGGTAAGATTGCGATGAAACTGCCCGAAGGTGTGGAACTGGTGAATGCCCGCATCTGCTCCGAGGACGAAGACGTGATGCTGGTCACCAATTCGGGCCGCGCGATCCGCTTCCGCACCACCGATGTGCGCGTCTTTAACTCGCGCGAGTCGACCGGTGTGCGCGGCATCAAGCTGGTCAATGCGGGGGATCAAGTCGTCTCAATGTCGGTTATCCGTCACTTTGATGCCGAACCATGGGAGCGCAGCGCCTTTATTAAGCGCTTCCGCACGGAATTGGGCGGCGAGAGTGCGGAGGACGAGAACACAGAGGACACCGATAGCACGCAGGTCGAAGGCGCCCTGTCTGAAGATCGTTATCAAGAGATGCTGACGGCCAATGATCTGTTGGTAACCATCAACCGTTCGGGCGCCGGAAATTTGACCTCGTCCCACGACTACCGTGTCAGCGGACGTGGCGGTCAGGGGGTTGGCGCCATGAAAGGTGGGGCCATCGTCGCCACCTTCCCGGTTGAGATCGACGATCAGATCATGCTGGCGACCTCCAAAGGCCAGTCGATCCGTGTTCCGGTTGACGGCATCTCATTCCGTTCACGCAGCGCGGGCGGAGTGAAGGTCTTTAACACCGGCAAGGGTGAAGAAGTCGTCAGCGTCGCCTGGATCGCCGATCAGGGCGATGAGGATGAGGCGGAATAAACCAGCCTCAAAGCAATCTACGAGACCCCGCGGCCTAGCCTGCGGGGTTTTCTTTTTCTCACCTGTTATCTTGCTGTATCAGAGGGTCTTATTGACTATGCTCACGCATCAAGTCCTCCAGCACCCAAAGCCTGTCCTGACCCCAAATACTATGGCCGTTCAGATGAAAGCTGGGCACGCCCCACAAACCGATCTGTTGCAGGCGCGCCTGATTGCCTTCGACCCGTTCGCGCCAGGCTGAATTACCGATCTGCGGTTTGGCTTTATGCCAATCAATCCCGGCCGCAGCAGCAATTTTCGCCAACCCCGCATCTGTGCTGGCATCTATGCCCCGCGACCAGACGGCCGTCATGAAGGCCGAGCAATATTCGGGCAACCGCCCTTCGGACTCCGCGTAATCCAACAGCGCATAACCACGCTCCACCCCTGCCCCAAGCGGATCACTGATGCGACCAAACGGAATGCCCAGACGCCGGGCCTCGCGCGCGCAATCGCGCAGGATATACGAGGATTTCGTTTTGGGCACCGGCAACCCCCGCATCAGCATCGGCAAGACAGGGCGCAGAACCAGCCGCGCATTTGTACGCGCAGCCAAGTCGCGGATGCGGTCAAAGGCCAGATAGGAATAAGGGCTGCGGAACGAGAAAAAGAATTCCACTTCCTGCCCCGTTGCGTCCGGTGTCGGGTGGGAATAGTCCGGCACGATCGGCGGGTTCGCCTGCCCAAGCCCAAGCGCTTCGAGCCGGGTTTCCAGATATCCAAGCCGGTCGGGTCCCCAATAGCACTCGCCACCATAAGCGAAGGTGCCGCCCAGGTAATGTCCGGCAGCAGCAAGCGCCCGGTCCCCGCGTAACAGATGTTCGGACGCGTCCGATTGCGGCCCCTCTGGGATATCTCGGCCCGACCACAAGGCACCACTAATTTGCCGGGCTGTCTCGGGAATATTCTGCTGGCTCAGTTCTGCAGCCAACCGGCGTTCGGCCTGCGCAAGAGCAGTTTGGGACGGCTCCGAACTCTCAGGCGCATCCAGCCCCAGACGCCGGGCCCATCGCTCTGTATCTGCCCATGCGTTCTGCGCATAAGCCTCTGGAACCGGAAGGATATCAGAAGCCGGGCGAGAGATAAGATGCACCTCGATCCCCAGCCTGTATTTAGCCTGAAACCGCTGCAAAAGCTGTAGGCTCAGGTGGCAATACGGATCACTTACATCGTGGAAATACTGAACAACATGCGGCCTGCTGCCGAGCCTTCGACGTGTTTCCGTCGTAAACCGCTGCGCAGTTTGCAGCCCCGCGCTGGTCAGAACAGATGCAGCGCGGGTTTTCAGCGTGTTCCTGAACGACATGCGCCCCTCCCAGACCGTATTCGGGGCACCTTAACGGTTGGGGCTGGAATTCCCATGCCCGAACACTGAAACGTGAGAGTTACAGGGCGTAAAGCCCACCAAACTTGGCCTCAAGATAGGCCAGCAGAGGCTCCGGCCCCGGTTCCACACCGCTGGCACGCGTGATGATGTCGCGCGGGGCGTACAGCCCGCCGAAGCGTTGCAGATTTTCGCGCAGCCAGCCGGTTGCGCCGGACGTATCGCCCTGCGCCAGTTGCGCATCCAGATCGGGCAGCGCCGCGCGCAGGGCCTGATACAGACACCCGGCATAGACATTGCCCAATGAATAGGTCGGGAAATAGCCAAACAGCCCCACCGACCAATGCACATCCTGCAGACACCCGTTCGAGGGCTGATCAACCGCATAACCGAAATCGGCCTTGAAACGGTCATTCCACGCGGCCTCCAGATCGCTGACCTGCAAGTCCCCAGCCATCAGAGCGCGCTCCAGATCAAAGCGCAGCATGATGTGGAGGTTATATTGCACCTCATCCGCCTCGGTCCGGATGTAACCGTTATGAACGCCGTTGACGGTGGCATAGAATGCGTCGGCGTCGCTGATCCCGAAATCGCCAAAGGCCGCTGTCATCTGATCGAACAGCCAGCCGGTAAAGGCGCGGGATCGGCCCAGTTGGTTCTCATAAATCCGGCTTTGGCTTTCATGCACGCCCATCGACACGCCACTGCCCAGAGGCGTCAGAGCATAGGCGTGGTCGATGCCTTGTTCATAAGCGGCATGGCCGACCTCGTGAATGGTCGAGTAGAAACAGTTGAACGGGTCGGTCTCGCTTGTGCGGGTGGTGATGCGCACGTCCAGCCCGCTGCCCGAGCTGAAGGGATGCACCGCCTTATCCACGCGCCCCGTGTTCAGGTCGTAGCCAAAGGTCGTCGCCAGTTTCTGCGACAGGCGCATTTGGGTTAGTTCATCGAACGTACCAGTCAGAGCCTGTGGCGCCGGGCGGTCCAGAACAGCGGCGCGCAGGGCCACCAGACGCGGGCGCATCTGGTCGAATATCTCGGCAATCTGGGTGCCTGTGGTGTAGGGCTCATAGTCTTCGACCATGACGTCATAGACGTCACCGCCTTGGGCCAGCGCCGCACCCTCTTCGCGTTTCAGGGCGACGACCTCTTGCAGCACGGGCAAAAAGGCCGCCACATCCTCATCCGCACGTGCCTGCGCCCATGTGCCCTGCGCCGACGAATTCACGCGGGCGATGGCCTTGGCCAGATCAGCAGGCACCTTGACCGTGCGTTCATAGGATCGACGGATTTCGCGGAGCTGCGCCTTGCCAACCTCATCCTGCGGCGCGGCCTGTTCCAGCCACTCAGCCACGCGTGGGTCAGACCTGCGCGCGTGTAGGACAGCTTCGATCGCAGCCATTTCCTCAGCCCGCTGCGGGGCGGCCCCGCGCGGCATCACCGTTTCCTGATCCCAGCCCAGCCGCCCGGCAATCTGCCCCAGAGCCGAGGTTTCGCGTTGAAAAGCCATCAGGTCGTCAAAAGCGGTCATGTCACGCTCCGCGGATTGAGGTTGCGATTGGGTAAGCGGTCAGGAATCGGGCGCGCAGGATCAGAGTCCAAACGACAACGGCCATGAACTGATGGAAAATCGCGATCTGCCACGGCGCGGCGTAGACCACGGTCGCGATACCGATCACCACTTGCAACAACAGCGCGGCGAAGGCTGCGTTAAAGGCGAACCGGGTTTGCGGATGCGCACTGGTGCCGCCCCGCCGCCAGACGATGACACCGAAGATCAGCAGCAGGTAACCTGCGCAACGGTGAATGAACTGCACCAGACCGGGGCTTTCGAAGAAGTTCCGCCACATCGGTTCCAGCATCATTGCGTCCGGTGGCAGAAGCTGCCCACCGATCAGAGGCCAGTCGGTATAGGACCGACCCGCGTCAATTCCCGCGACCAAAGCGCCAATCAGGATTTGCAGGAACGCAAAGTGCATTAGGCCAGTCGACAACGAGAACAGCTTCACCTCTTTCGCACGCCGGGCCTGCATCAGATCGCGCTCTTCCCGGCCCAACTCAAAGATGTACCACGCGAGGAACCCGAGGATCACAAAAGCCAGCCCCAGATGCACGGCCAATCGATAGCTGGCAACGGCGGTCATCCCCTCGCCCTGCGTCACGCCCGAGGCGACCATCCACCAGCCAACAGCCCCCTGCACGCCCCCCAAAGCACCGGGGATCAGCAGCTTGCCGGTCCAACCGGTTGGGATCTTCCGCGCCACCAGGAACCCAAAGAACCCGATCGCCCAGATCAGGCCAATCACGCGGCCCAACTGACGGTGGCCCCATTCCCACCAATAGATGAATTTGAAATCATCCAGTTCCATCCACTGGTTCTGGATGCGCCACTGGTCGATCTGTTGGTATTTGTCGAACTCGGACAGCCAGTCGGCCTCAGTCATCGGCGGGATGGCACCGGTGATCGGACGCCACTCGGTGATCGACAAGCCGCTATCCGTCAGGCGCGTCAGGCCGCCCACGGCGATCATGATCACAACCAGCGCGAACAGGATCATCAGCCAGACGCGGATCGCCTTGCGCGCACCGCCTCGGCCCCGGTCGATCATGCCAGGCTGAACCGCCTCTTGTTTCTGGTCGCCCGAGACCTCTTCGAAGATGCTGCGCTTGCCGCTCATGCTGTCCTCATGTCCTTGTTTCGTCGCACGCTAGGGTGAAGCGGAGGATAGGTCCAGCCTCAGCCCTTGTCCTTCCAGCGGACCATCTGCCGCATGATCCCGTGCAACATCTGCACATCCGCCCGCGTCATCCGCATCCGCGACCACAGGTTGCGCAGGTTGGTCTTCATCCCTTCGGCCTTTTCGGGCGGGTAGAAGAACCCCGCCTCTTCCAGCCGATCCTCATAATGTTCGACCAGCTTTTCGACCTCGATCCCCGTGGCCCAATCGCCTTTGCCCAGATCCGTGGCCTCATGCACCACATCGGCGCTTTGGCGCATCCACTCATAAGCAGTCAGCAACACGCATTGCCCGAGGTTCAGCGAAGCATATTCCGGGTTTACCGGAACCGAGATAATGGCGTTTGACTTGGCGATATCCTCATTCTCAAGCCCGGCGCGTTCAGGGCCGAACAGCACCGCCACTTTCTCACCTGCAGCAATCATTTCAGCGGCAATCTGCATCGCGCGCTCGGGGCTGTAGACCGGCTTGGTCAGGCCCCGTTGCCGTGCAGTCGTGGCAAAGACAAAGGTACTGTCAGCCAATGCCCCTGCCAGATCGTCAAACAGCTGCGCCTCATCCAGCAGCCGCCCCGCCCCGCTGGACATGGCCACCGCCTTGGGGTTCGGCCAACCGTCGCGCGGAGCCACGATGCGCATCCGGTCCAGCCCGAAATTCCACATCGCGCGGGCGGCGGCACCGATGTTTTCCCCCATCTGAGGGCGCACGAGCACAAATGAAGGCTGGGGCTGATCGCTAGGCATGGCTTACTCCGAAAGTTCCGCCTGCTCTAATCCCCCGGCCTGATTAGGGCAAGCCGCCCCTGCTTCTTCTGTTCCCAAATACTTCCGCCGGAGGCATAAAAGTTTGCTTCCCCCGCTCAATCCGCTAAACCGCGCCGAGAACTGGAATCCGAAGGACGCGCCATGGACACCCCCGAGCAGCCGCAGATTTACCTGATTACGCCTCCGACCATCGCGCTCAGCACCTTCCCTGAACTGCTGGGTCGCGTGCTGGACAGCACCGATATCGCCTGTATTCGCTTGGCTCTGGCCGGAAACGACGAAGATACAATCGCCCGCGCAGCCGATGCCTGCCGCGAGGTCGCCCATGCGCGCGACGTGGCCATCGTGATCTCGAACCACGTTCTTCTGGCGCAACGGCTTGGGCTGGACGGGGTGCATCTGGATGACGGCGCGCGCTCGGTTCGCGCAACACGTAAAGAGCTGGGTACGGACGCCATTGTCGGCAGCTTTTGTTCGGCCTCCAGCCATGACGGTATGACCGCCGGTGAAAACGGCGCGGATTACGTGGCTTTCGGCCCGGTGGGTACATCAACTTTGGGCGATGGCACCATCGCTGAAAAAGACCTGTTCCAGTGGTGGTCCGAGATGATCGAGGTTCCAGTCGTCGCCGAAGGCGGCCTGACCCCCGATCTGATCCGCGAGCTCGCCCCTCATACCGATTTCTTTGGCATCGGTGATGAAATCTGGTCGCAGGACGATCCGGTTGCCGCGCTGAAAACGCTCACTGACGCGATGTGAGCGTTAACCCTTGCACCTGCTTTGACGCTGCGGCATGACACGGGCATGACTCAGAACAGCGACATCCTGTGCATCGGCTCGGTCCTGTGGGACGTGATCGGACGCTCGGCCAGCGCGATGCGGCAGGGATCAGACGTGCCGGGGCGGATCACCCGTCTGCCGGGCGGCGTGGCCATGAATATTGCCATGACGCTGGTGCGGTTCGGCATGACGCCAACCCTGCTAACCGCCATTGGCCGCGACCCCGAAGGGGATGAGCTGGTCAATTCCTGCTCTCGATTGGGAATGGTGACGGATCACATCTATCGCTCGCAGGATTTGCCGACCGACCGCTACATGGCCGTAGAAGGCGCGAACGGGCTGATCGCTGCCATCGCCGACGCCCATTCGCTTGAGGCTGCGGGGGCTAAAATCCTGCGTCCTTTGTTGCATGGGCCTTTGGGTTATGAGAACACGCCGTTCGAAGGACCAATCGCGCTTGACGGCAACCTGACGCTGGCGCTGTTGGAGGAAATCGCCCAAAGCCCGGCCTTTGCCAAGGCTGATCTGCGCGTGGCCCCGGCCTCACCCGGAAAAGCCGAGCGCTTGCTGCCCTTCCTCAAACACGCCCGCGCGACACTCTATGTGAACCTCGAAGAGGCGGGCATTCTGTGCCAGCGCGAGTTCACCGATTCCGAATCCGCCGCCAAGGGTCTACTGGATCGCGGCGCGCTGCGGGTGCTGGTCACGGATGGCGGCAACTCGGCCACCATCGGCACCGCAGACGAGATACTGACCCAAACACCCCCCTCCGTTTTGGTCACACGCGTGACCGGCGCGGGCGACACGTTCATGGCGGCCCATATTGCGTCCGAATCCGCAGGCGCCGCCCCCGACGCGGCCCTGACCCGCGCCTTGCACGCCGCAGCCACTTACGTTTCAGGAGAAACCCCACTGTGATCGACATCCAATACTCGGCCGAGGTCCGCGCCGCCAAAGACGCAGGCCAGCCCATCGTTGCGCTGGAAAGCACCATCATCACCCACGGGATGCCCTACCCCCAGAATATCGAGGTCGCCGCGCAGGTCGAACAGGATATCCGCGACGCCGGCGCGGTGCCTGCGACCATGGCGGTGATCAAAGGCAGGCTGCATGTGGGGCTTGAAGCCGACCAGTTGAAAGCTTTGGGTCAGGCGCAGGGCGTCGCCAAAATCTCGCGCGCAGATATGGCGGCCTGCATCGCCACTGGCGGTACAGGGGCCACCACCGTCGCCGCCACCATGATTGCCGCGCATCATGCCGGGATTGAGGTGTTTGCCACCGGCGGGATCGGCGGCGTGCATCAGGGGGCTGAAACCTCGTTCGATATCTCTGCAGACCTGCATGAGCTCGCCCAAACCCGCGTGACAGTGGTGGCAGCCGGGGCGAAGGCGATCCTTGATCTGGCCAAAACGCTGGAAGTGTTGGAAACGCTGGGCGTACCCGTCATCGCCTATGGGCAGGACGAATTCCCCGCTTTCTGGTCGGCGCAATCTCCCTACGCCGCGCCTTTGCGCATGGATCGCGCCGAAGACATCGCCAAGGCCCATGCCACACGCCGCGCGCTAAACCTGCCCGGCGGCCAACTGGTCGCCAACCCCATTCCCGTCGCCGACCAAATCCCGGCCGAGGAACTGGCCCCGATCATCGCCTCTGCCCAGGCAGACGCCGACGCGCATCGTATCACTGGCAAAGGCGTCACGCCCTATCTGCTGCAACGCATCTATGAACAAAGCGAGGGACGTTCGCTGACCGCAAACATCGCTTTGGTCAGAAATAACGCAAAACTGGCGGCGCAAATTGCGCAACAGCTTTCTGCACTGCCAGAGTGACATAAGCCTATTGTACCAAGGCCCCGGACTGCTTAACTAAATCGGCAAACTACTCAGGACCGCAATGAACACACCCTTCGACGAAGAACCCAACCGCCGACCGGGATTGTTTTCCCGGCTGCGTGCGTCATTTCTGACCGGCATCGTCGTCATTGCGCCGGTCTGGTTGACGATCTGGTTGATCTGGTCCGTCGTCGGCTGGATCGACAGCGCGGTCCTTCCCCTGATCCCGCAGAAGTTCCAACCCTCTGAATACGTTGGAATAAACCTGCGCGGGGTCGGTGTGGTCATCTTCCTGATCTTCACCGTGATCGTCGGGTGGATCGCCAAAGGTATTTTGGGCCGCTCTTTGATCCACTTCGCCGAAAGCCTGGTCAACAGGATGCCGGTCGTTCGCTCGGTCTATTCCGGGATCAAACAGATATCCGAGACCGTCTTCGCCCAGACCGAACGCTCTTTCGAGAAAGCCTGCCTGATCCAGTATCCGCGCCGTGGAATTTGGGCCATCGGATTTGTCTCGACCACCGCCCGAGGGGAAGTCAGCGATCGCGCCGAAACCAGCGGCAATTTGCTGAGTGTTTTTGTCCCGACCACGCCCAACCCGACCTCGGGATTTTTGCTGTTCTTCCCGGAAGAAGACGTGATCCTGCTGGATATGACGATCGAAGACGCCGCAAAACTGGTGATTTCGGCAGGGCTTGTTTACCCCAACGAAAAAGACCCGACGCAGCCGCCCGAGTGATCAGCCAAACATCTCGGGCAGATTGACCGTGCTGCGCGCGCCAAGATCGTCTTTGTGGTTCGATAGAAACCGATCTGCGGCCCTGCGCCCTGCATCCTTGAGCTTGTGCAAAATCACCGGGTTCGGGACCGTCTTGGTCGCCACAGACAGATCATTCATCAACGCGTCATCCGCTATCATGTGGACCAGAACGCGGCTCATCTCACCAGCCGTCAGTTTACCGTCCGCCAACAGCCGCTGAACAAAACTGATCGCGCGCAGCTCCCGAAACAGGGACGAATTGAAACTGATCTCATTGATACGGTTCTGAATCTGCTGAGGGGTTCGCGGAACCTCGTCCCGTTCCAGCGGATTGATATTCACAATGACCACATCGTCTGGCAGATCACCATTAAACAAAGGAAAAAGCGCCGGATTGCCGGTATATCCACCGTCCCAATAAGCCTCGGTCCGGCCGGATTTCGGATCGAAAATCTCGACCGCCTGAAATAGGTTCGGCAAACAGGCCGAGGCCAGAATAGCATCCGTCGAAACCTCCTGCCCCGTAAAAACCCGTATCTTTCCACTGCGCACACAGGTGGCGCAGACAAAAAGTTGTGGCCCTTCATCCGCGCAAATCTCGTCGAAATTGAAATGGTCAACTACCGGCTCAAGCGGATTGCGGTAGAAAGGGCCATAAGCATAGGGCGAAACCAATCTTGACCAGGTTTCGCCAACGGAAAACGGCAGCGAATATTCCATCGCCTGTGCGATCTGCGCCGGTTCCAACGACTGCATCCAATTGGCGAGCCGCATGTCGCCAACTGCGCCCATCCGGGACCACAAACCGTTCAGGTTTTCGCGCGCCCCGTCGCGCCCGTCGCGCACCATACCAGACTTGAACGCCGCCCCGTTCAACGCCCCAGCCGAGGTTCCGGTGATCGCCGCAACCTCGATATCTTCTTCATCCAGGAACCGATCCAACACGCCCCAGGTAAACGCCCCATGCGCGCCGCCGCCCTGCAAAGCCAGATTGATCCTCTTCACGATCCCACCCCTTCTTCTTCTGTTCAAAAATACTTCGGGGGTGTGGGGGCAGCGCCCCCACGAAATCTCACAAAGCGGTCCAGCCGCCATCCACGGAAATCGTCGTCCCCGTGATCTGCGCCGCTGCGTCCGAGCACAGGAACACCGTGGTGCCCCCCAGTTGCTCGACCGTCGCAAATTCTTTCGACGGCTGACGTTCCAGCAGGACGTTCTTCACGACGTCCTCGCGGCTCATGTTGTATTCCTTCATCGTGTTCGGAATCTGAGCGTCCACCAATGGCGTCAGCACATAGCCCGGACAAATTGCGTTGCAGGTGATCGGTTCCTGCGCAGTCTCAAGCGCAACGGTCTTGGTCATCCCCACAACCCCGTGCTTGGCTGCGATATAAGCCGCCTTGTAGGGAGAGGCAGTCAAGCCATGCGCCGACGCGATATTGACCACGCGCCCCCATCCCGCCTTGCGCATCATCGGCAGCGCAGCCGCAGTCGTGTGAAAGGCCGAGTTCATGTTGATCGCAATGATTGCATCCCACTTGTCGACAGGAAACAGATCAATCGGCGAGACGTGCTGAATACCCGCATTGTTCACAAGTATGTCGCAGGCCCCAGCCTGTTCGATCAGGGCGCGACACTCGTCTCCCTTGGACATATCCGCCTTGATGTAGCGCGCGTTGGTGCCGGTCTCCTGAGAGATTTCCGCAGCAAGTGCATGATCCTCGTCAAGGTCGGTAAAGGAGTTCAGAACCACATCTGCACCGGCCTTGGCCAATTCGCGGGCAACCCCCAGCCCGATCCCAGAATTCGACCCCGTTATGACTGCCGTTTTTCCCTTCAGGCTCATGGCCGCTCTCCCTCAGAATCCGTGTCAGCGACACAGTGCCATGCTGCACGTGCAAAGAAAACGAAGAATGACCCTGCGGACCTGATTGACAAAAACTCGACCAAAAAAAACGCCCGCACGAAGCGGGCGTTAAGTTATTGAGGCAGGTTTCATACAGGCAAGAAACCTATCGAGCAGTGCACCCTTTATAAGCAATTCCACGCTTCCGTCCAAGCTAAAAGTTTGAAAAGAAGAAAAATCATCGGTACGATGAATCCCAACAAAATAAGGCCAGAGCAGGATTGTTTCCAAAATGAGCCCCGATTTTCTACGACCCGCGCGCCCAGTGATCACGGGAATCACTTTCCTTTTGGGGGCCGCAATCGCCAGTGCAGAATCGGCGCATGGCATAGCTATGTACGGAGAGCCCGCCCTACCACCGGATTTTGTGTCTCTACCTTACGCAAACCCCGACGCGCCCAAAGGCGGGAAAGTCGTTTTCGGAAATACGGGCGGCTATAACAGTTTGAACCCGTTTGTGCAAAAAGGGACGTCCCCCTGGCAGTTGCGGTTTTGGACGCATGAAAGCCTGATGGGGCGTTCTTGGGACGAACCTTTCACACTTTACGGCCTGTTAGCCGAATCAGTTGAGACGGCTCCAGACCGGTCTTGGGTCGAATTCACGCTGCGCGAAGGCGCGCAGTTTTCCGATGGAAGCCCCGTCACCGTTGATGACGTCATCTGGTCATATGAGATCCTGGGAACCGAAGGGCATCTGCGGTATCGCGGTCTCTGGGGCAAGATCGACAGCATCGAAGCGACCGGCCCCCGGACTGTGCGGATCACCTTTAACGAACCCGATCGCGAGCTTGCTTTGATCGCCGGTCTGCGCCCAATCCTGCAAAAGGCACAGTGGGACGGTAAGGATTTTGCCAATGCCGCCCTGCACGATATTCCCATCGGCACCGGCCCGTATGTGATCGACGGTTACGAGCCGGGGCGATACGTAAACCTGCGGCGCAACCCCGATTACTGGGGAAGCGATGTGCCCTTCCGTCGCGGCACGATGAACCTTGATGAGATGCGGATCGAGTTCTACGGCGACGGGACCGTTCTGTTCGAGGCGTTCAAAGCCGGTGAACTGACTGCCGTACGCGAGTTCAACGCGGACAAGTGGGAAACGCAGTATAACTTCCCGGCCGTTCAGCGTGGCGATGTGGTAAAAACCGAAATCCCGCACGGCAAGCCATCGGGGATGACAGGCTATGTCATGAACACCCGCAAAGCGCCGTTCGACGACTGGCGCGTTCGCGAAGCCCTGACGCTGGCGTTCAATTTCGAATTTATCAACGACACGATCACCGGCGGGGCGCAGCCCAGGATCACGTCCTATTTCTCGGGCTCCGATCTCGCCATGCAGCCGGGCACGGCAACTGGCCGTGTGGAAGAACTGCTTCAGCCTTACGCCGCAGACCTGCCGCCCGGAACGCTTGAGGGATACGTCCTGCCGGAAGGTGACGGCTCGGCCCGCAACCGGTCGAATATCCGGAAAGCGACCAAGCTGCTGTCCGACGCAGGCTGGACCATTCAGGACGGCGTTCTTCGCAACGCAAATGGAGAGGCATTCACGCTGAACGTGTTGCTGCAACAGGGTGACAGCGAGGGTGAGACCGCCATCGAAATCTATAGCCGCGCGTTGGAGCGTTTGGGGATTCAAGTATCAACTGAACAGGTCGACAACGCGCAGTTCACGGGGCGCACCTCGGATCTGGATTTTGACATGACCTTTTTTCGGCGCGCGCTTTCATTGTCGCCAGGCAACGAGCAGCGCCTGTACTGGGGCAGCGAAAATGCCGATACACCCGGCACTCGCAACCTGATGGGCGTGGCCTCACCCGCTGTGGACGGGTTGATCGACGCCATGCTTGCATCAGAAAGCCACGAAGACTTCGTTGCCGCCACCCGCGCGTTGGACCGCGTGTTGACGGCCGGTCGGTACGTAATTCCGATCTGGAACTTCGACGTCGGTCGGATCGCACATGCCAAAGAGCTGAAGCAGCCCGAAACCTTGCCAATCTATGGGGACGGGCCCGAGTATATGCCGCAGGTTTGGTGGTTCGAGGAGTAACGCAAACGAACACGCCAAACCCGAACACGGGCCAAAATCCAAAGCAGTCAGCTTTTCGGCGAAAATCGGCACACAAACCGATAGCCCCAACATCTAGCGGTGTCGGCTGTACCTACCACCACAGGTTGGCGCACATACTAATTTGAGTTAATGTTCAAAAAGTTCACACAAAGGACTTTACGGAATACATCCATGCGTTGTAGCCTTTGGTCATTATAGCGTTTTGCGTGACCTGATTATTGCTTTGAATTTCGGAACATAGCTTTTTTCTGCTTCGTAGCGCGCGTGTTTTGCGGACCAGCCTCCACTCACTCCTAACTTGGGTCCGTATGCCCGTTACGGTTTGCCTGCAACGGGCATTTTGTTCCCTGCAACAGACCGAAAATGGGTGCGACATTTTGTCATGCGCTGGCGACCTACGCCCCTTCGTACCCTATTTATGGCCGAGCAGCTTTGAAACCTGGAAACCGGAAAGCTTGCAGATGTTGAACTGGAATGACCTGACGCAAGACTGGGACGCAATGTATTCGCGCGCCAAACGGCGCTTTCCAAACCTGCGCGACAAGGACAAACCGCTGTTCAGCAAGGATCGCAAAGGGTTTGAGGCTTACCTTGCGGAACGTCACCACTTGACAGTGAACGAAGCCCATGAAGAGCTTGAGGACTTTCTGTTCACGGAAGGTCTGAACCGAGAGTTCAGCCGCGCATTAAGTAAGTGAAGTCACCCAAAGGATCGTCGCGTCTTCGTCGCTGACTGACACCACGTTGTGTCCCATGCTGCCATCGTAATAGGCACTGTCGCCGCGGCGCATTTCCACGGGTTCGTAGAACTCGGTGTACAGACGCACGACACCGGTAAGCACATAAAGAAACTCTTCCCCGTCGTGGCGGACCCAGCCCTCGAATTCTTCCATCGACCGCGCCCGCACACGCGCCCGATAAGGCAGCATCTGCTTTTTCGTCAGCGTTTCGGCCAACAACTCGTGCTCGTAAGTCGCCGTGGGATGGGCCGCGCCCTCTCCCATCCGGGTGACGGCCATGCGGCCAATCACCTGTTCCCGTTGTGGCGGGGTGAATAGCTGGGGCACTGAAATCTCAAGCCCGGTCGCCAGTTTTTTCAGCGCGTCATAGGTCGGAGACATCTGACCGTTTTCGATTTTGCTGAGTGTCGAACGCGCCAACCCCGCCTGAGTTGCCGCTTGCTCCAACGTCCATTTGCGTGCCTTGCGCAGCTCGCGCACACGTGCGCCAAGGTCCAGCGGCTCAACTTCCGTGGGTTCGCCCGAGTCGCGGGCCAATCGGATCAGGGATGTCTGTTCGTGCGTGCTCATGCGCAATTCTATAGGGCCAGGCCGACCTGCTTGCAACGCAACAGACGTCACGTTAGCCAGTCGATATGCTTTCTGTTTTCGATCAGGGCCCTCCTTTGGCCTGCCCAGCCCCGTTCAATCTGGCGGCGCATGTGTTGCGTCAAGCCGATCGTCTGGCCGAAAAGATCGCCCTGTCCGTCATCGGTCCGGCAGATGCGCAACACTGGTCATACGCGCAGTTGAAACGTGCCATTCTTGGCACCGGCACGGGGTTACTGCAATCCGGTTTGGAACCCGGAGACATCGCGTTGATGAGGCTGGGAAACACCGTCGATTTCCCCATCGCCTATCTGGGTGCGATATCGGTGGGGATCGTACCGGTGCCGACCTCGTCCCAATTGACTGAACCCGAAACCGCAAAGATCATCCAAGACCTAAAGCCAGCAGCCGTTCTGCGTGACCCGACTGTGGCCTGCGCCAACCACCCTGCACAGATCACCTTGACCGACCTCACCGCCATGCGGGACCTGTCCCCCGCCGCGTTCCAGATGGGCGATCCCGAAAGGATGGCGTACGTCGTCTATACCTCGGGAACCTCTGGGAAACCCCGGGCTGTCGCACATGCGCATCGCGCGATTTGGGCCCGGCAGATGATGGTGGATGGATGGTATGGTCTACGCGAAGACGACCGCCTGTGCCACGCAGGAGCGTTCAACTGGACATACACCTTGGGCACGGGGTTGATGGATCCGTGGACCATCGGCGCCACTGCGCTGATCCCTGAACCCGGAACCGATCTGTCCGCGCTGCCCGCTCTTTTGCGCGACCACCAAGCCACTATTTTCGCGGCCGCACCGGGCGTCTTTCGAAAAATCATCGGAACGACCGATAAGTTAACCCTACCGCATCTACGGCATGGGCTCTGCGCAGGTGAGAAACTGTCGCCCACGCTTCATACTCAATGGCAACGCGCCACCGGGACCGAACTGTTCGAGGCCTATGGCATGTCCGAATGCTCGACCTTCATCTCATCCAGCCCCGAACACCCGGCGCGGGGTGAGGCGTTGGGCCAACCGCAGCCCGGTCGCCGCGTGGCCATCCTCGGGCCGGACGGTCCGGTCCCGCAGGGAACCGAAGGCACGATCGCCATCCACCGCTCGGACCCCGGCCTGATGCTGACCTATCTGAATGCCCCAGACGAAGCGCAGGCGCGGATGCAGGGTGATTGGTTTCTGACCGGCGATCAGGGGGCGATGGCCGTAGACGGGCAGATAACTTATCTGGGCCGTGACGACGATATGATGAACGCAGGCGGGTATCGCGTGTCCCCGGTCGAGGTTGAGGCCGTGTTGTCACAATACCCCGGCATCACGCAGGCAGGAGCCGCCGCCGTCGAGGTGAAACAGGACACATTCCTGATAGCTGCCTTCTATACAGGCCCGGAAAAGCTGGACGAAGATGCGCTGCGCACCTATGTGGAAGCTAATCTGGCGCGCTACAAACAGCCGCGGGCCTTTATCCACCTGCCCGAGCTGCCGACCGGCGGCAATGGCAAACTCCTGCGCCGGGCGCTTCCGGCCTATTTCAAGGCGACCACCGAATGACCCAGACCGTCAAGCTTGACATCATGTCCGACCCGATCTGCCCGTGGTGCTATATCGGCAAGACCCATCTGGACAAGGCGCTGGCCGCAATCCCGGATCATCCCTTTGTCATCGAATGGCACCCTTTCCAACTGAACCCCGACATGCCTGACGCAGGCATGGACCGGCGCGAGTATCTGGAACGCAAGTTTGGCGGCAAGGACGGTGCAGTCCGCGCCTATGCTCCCGTTGTTGAACACGCCGGAAATGCCGGTCTCAAGATCAATTTTGAGGGGATGAAGCGCACGCCCAACACGCTGGACGCCCACCGCCTGATCCATTGGGCCGGGATTGAGGGAAAGCAAAACGCAGCAGTTGACGCCCTGTTCGACGCCTATTTCGTTCAGACCCGCGACATCGGAGACCACGAAGTGCTGGCTGATATCGCCGATAGCATCGGAATGGACGCTGCGGTCGTTCTGAAATTGCTGAAATCAGATGCCGATCGTCAGGATATCAGCGACCGCGACACGCATTCGCGCCAGATGGGAGTGAACTCGGTCCCGACCTTCATCGTGGCCAACCAGCACGCCGTTCCCGGCGCTCAACCTCCTGAAATGTGGGAGCGTGTGATCGGTGAAATCATGTCTCAGCTTGAGGCTTCCCCTGCAAATTAGCACACCCCCCTGTGCACAATTGATCTCTGGTGCCACCTGATCTGCCGTGATAGCGCGACCGGGTCAGGAGGGCACTATGGCCGGTCGCATGTCACGAGGAGAGTTCGTCGCACTTGTCGCGATGATGTTCGCAACAATCGCGTTCTCAATCGATTCCATGCTGCCCGCCTTGCCGGAAATCGGTGCGCAACTCAGCCCGGATGACATCAACAAAGCTCAATTGATCCTGACCTCATTCGTTCTGGGGATGGGCATCGGGACATTCTTTACTGGTCCACTGTCTGATGCATTCGGACGTAAGCCAGTCATCTATGTGGGCTCTGCGTTGTATATCCTGTCGGCGGCGGTGGCGTGGTCCAGTTCCTCGCTCGAGATGTTGCTTATCGCGCGAATTTTCCAGGGTATCGGCTGCTCTGCCCCGCGTGTGGTCGCGATGGCCATTATCCGAGACCTGTATTCCGGCCGCGAAATGGCCCGCATCGTCTCGATTGCGATGATGATCTTTACGCTGGTTCCGGCCATCGCGCCAATGATGGGCGCTGGAATTATCGCGCTGACCGGATGGCGCGGAATTTTCGCGTCATTCATACTGTTCTCGCTGATCACAATCGTCTGGATGGGGCTGCGCCTGCCGGAATCGCTGGCGGCTGAAAACCGGCGTCCTTTGCGTTTACCGCTGATGCTGGACGCGGCGCGCCAGATGTTTGCACATCCTACCGTGCGGGTTTCGATTATGGTGCAGACCCTGTGCCTTGGGATGCTGTTCACCATGCTGACCATGGTGCAGCCGATCTATGACATCATCCATGACAGCGCCGAAAGCTTTCCGTTCTGGTTCGGCTTCGTGGCGCTGATGTCCGGCTCTGCCAGCCTGCTAAACGCAGCCCTTGTCATCCGTCTGGGAATGCGCCGGATTGTGACTTGGGTTTTGGGCGCGCAGATCGTTTTCACGACCTCAGTCATTGTTCTGAACAGCATGGAGCTGTCACCCGCCCTGTCATTCGCCGTATTCGTAAGCTGGCAGACTGCGGTATTCTTCATGGCGGGAATGACCATGGGCAACCTGAACGCCATCGCGATGGAACCGATGGGTCATATCGCGGGCATGGCCGCCTCGGTCATCGGGGCGATCTCAACGGTTCTAGCTGCGGCGATTGCCGCACCGATTGGCCTGTTGTTTGACGGCTCAATCGCGCCTTTGGCCGCCGGGATACTGACGATGAGCACACTGGGATTCGGCCTCATGCTGCATATGGGTCGGATCGAAAACAGATTGCTGGCCTGACCTGTGCAGCCCCGGTGAATCAGGTTAACCTCCGCTCAACCCGAGTGGAGATTTTCAATGAGCGACTATTACGATCTGGGATCACACACCTGCACGGTCACGACCAACTCGGCCGAGGCGCAGCTTTGGTTTGACCGTGGGTTGGTCTGGACCTACGGCTATAATCACGATGAGGCCGTCGCCTGTTTCCAGCGCGCGGTCGAAGCTGACCCGGACTGCGCAATGGCGCACTGGGGTGTCGCGTATGCCGCTGGCCCGAACTACAACCTGCCGTGGAACCTGCTGGATGAACGCGGGAAGAAAAAAGCGTTGACGCTGGCCTATGACGCGACCCAACAAGCGCTTGCTTTGGCCGACGGCTGCACCCCGGTCGAGCAGGCGCTGATCCGCGCGCTGCCTGCCCGATATCCGCAAGCCGAGCCAACGGGCGAAATGCACCAATGGGACCACGATTTCGCGGACGCCATGCGCGCAGCCTTTGCCAAGCTGCCCGATCATCTGGACCTGCGCACCATCTATGTCGAAGCGCTGTTGAACCTCACACCCTGGCAGATGTGGGACCTGAAAACAGGGAAACCAGCCGAGGGTGCTGCGACGCTTGAAGCCCAGCAGGTGCTGGAAGACGCCATGGCGGATGATCCGGCAGCTATGTCTCATCCCGGTCTTCTGCATCTTTATGTGCACCTGATGGAAATGTCGCCAACCCCCGAGAAGGCATTGAAAGCGGGGGACGTTCTACGCACACTGGTGCCGGATGCGGGCCACCTGGTGCACATGCCCACCCATATCGACGTTCTGTGCGGCCACTACCAGAACGTCGTGCACTGGAACGAAAAGGCGATCGAGGCAGATCTGAAGTATTACGAACGCGAAGGCGCGTTCAACGTGTACACAGGTTATCGCCAGCACGATTATCACTTTGTAATTTATGGCGCGCTGTTTCTGGGTCAAATCGAACCAGCCCTGCGTGCCAATCAGGGCATGTGGGACACCACGCCCGAGGAAATGCTGCGCATCGAAAGCCCGCCAATGGCGGATTACTTCGAAAGCTACATGTCCATGGGTCCGCACATCCTGATCCGCTTTGGCCGCTGGGAGGAGGCCAAGGCGCTTGAACCACCCAAGGACACCGACCTGTTCCTTACCCTGACCGCAACAATCTACTATGCCCGCGCCATCGCTTTTGCGGCGACCGGACAGGTGGCCGAAGCCGAGGCCGAGGAACAGCTTTTTCTTGCGGCCAATGCCCGTGTTCCCGAAACGCGGCTGCTGCACAACAACCGTGTTATTGACCTGCTGGACGTCGCGCGGGAAATGCTGCGGGGCGAGATCGAATACCGCAAAGAAAATTACGATGCCGCCTATGCCCATCTGCGACGCTCGGTCGAGTTGGACGACAACCTGCCTTATGATGAGCCGTGGGGCTGGATGCAGCCGACCCGTCACGCATTGGGTGCCCTGTTGTTCGAACAGGGCCACACCGCCGAAGCCGAAGCTGTCTATCGCGAGGATTTGGGATTGGGCGGCACGCTCAGCCGCGCCTCGATCCATCCCGACAATGTCTGGAGCCTCAAGGGGTTGTACGATTGCCTGAAAGCGCGCGGCGAGACCGACGAGATCAAGCAAATCAGCCAAAGGCTGGACCTGGCGCTTGCCCGCGCTGACCGGGCCGTCGCCGCCTCCTGCTTTTGCGCGCAGGCGGCGATGAGGGCCGCTGAATGAAACCCTTTCTACTGGCTGCAGCCGTTGCCTGCGGCCCGGCACTGGCGGATCGACAGAGTTTTCCCCCTGTGGATGAGGCTGACCAAGACCCAAGTCTTTTGGCATTTCGAACCGAATTGCTGGCCAGCGTCAAAGCGCGTGCCACTGACGCGGTCATAGCTGCGGCCTGTCCTGACATTTACCTCAGCCACGGCGGGGATGGCGGCCCCGAGGAGTT
Source organism: Ruegeria sp. CJ2 (assembly GCF_056536745.1). Taxonomy (NCBI): domain Bacteria; kingdom Pseudomonadati; phylum Pseudomonadota; class Alphaproteobacteria; order Rhodobacterales; family Roseobacteraceae; genus Ruegeria; species Ruegeria sp. CJ2. Next base: position 239,281 of record NZ_JBQFQF010000003.1, on the reverse strand, counting down.
CCAAGAGCTTCTGACCCCCGATCCGGCCACCTTGCCTGAACAACGAGGCGAGACCTATTGGTCCGATCTTGAAAACACCCTGTCTCAACCCGGCTATTTCGACGAAGACGGTGAGTTCTGGATGCCGCATCAGTGGCAGATCACCCTGCCCGCCTCGCTGGACCCCTATATGGCTTATTTCGTCAATGCGTCGGACGTGACTCTGCGCCAGTCTCCAAACCGGGGCGCACCCATTCTGGATCTGATCAGCTACGAAGTCGTCATCGTCCGCAACTACTCCGAGTTGGGCGATTACCAGCAGGTTTTGCTGACCGATGGCGGACAGGGCTACATGCACGGCCAGTTTCTGTGGCCGATGGTCGGGTATCGCGCCGCGTTCGCCAAGTCAGAGACCGGTCAGTGGCAGTTATGCACTTTTGTGGCAGGTGATTAATGCACTCTAGGTTTTGGCCTTTTTCTCGGCCATCACCTTTTCCGCCAGATCCCGCGCAATGGCGAAAGCGCCTTTGATCTTGTCGCTATCTTTCTTCCAATCGCGCCGCACGACGATCTTGTTGTCTTTGACCTTGGCCAGTCCACGCTGGTTCTGGATGAATTCGACCAAGCCCTGAGGTGACGCGAATTTGTCATTGTGGAACTGGATCGTCGCGCCCTTGGGCCCTCCGTCCAGCTTCGCAATACCGGCGCGTTTGCACATTGCTTTGATCCGGACGACCAGCATCAGGGTGTTAACCTCTTTCGGCAGTTTGCCGAAGCGGTCGATCAATTCCGCTGCAAAACCTTCCAGTTCGACCTTGGTCGAGAGCGACGAGAGACGGCGATACAGGCCCAGACGGACATCCAGATCGGGCACGTAATCCTCGGGGATCAGAACCGGCACACCCAGATTGATCTGCGGGGCCCATTGGTCATCGGCATCGGAAAGCCCCTCCATCTCACCAGCTTTGATCTTGGCTATCGCTTCTTCCAGCATCGACTGGTACAGCTCATATCCCACATCGCGCATCTGGCCAGATTGTTCTTCGCCCAGCAGATTGCCCGCGCCCCGAATGTCGAGGTCCTGGCTGGCCAGCGTAAACCCGGCGCCCAGTGTATCCAACGACCCCAACACGCGCAGGCGTTTTTCGGCCGTGGCGGTCAGTCTCTGGCGCGGTTTGGTGGTCAGATAGGCATAAGCGCGGGTCTTCGAGCGCCCCACCCGACCCCTTATCTGATAGAGCTGCGCAAGGCCGAACATATCGGCGCGATGTACGACCATCGTATTCGCGGTTGGAATATCCAGCCCGCTTTCCACAATCGTTGTCGCCAGCAGCACGTCATATTTGCCGTCATAAAAAGCGTTCATACGGTCATCAAGCTCACCCGCCGCCATCTGCCCATGTGCCACCACATAGGTCAGTTCCGGCAGTTGCTCTTTCAGGAATTCCTCAATCTCGGGCAGGTCCGAGATGCGCGGAACCACGTAGAAGCTTTGTCCACCACGATAATGTTCCCGTAGCAGCGCCTCGCGGATCGTGACCGCGTCAAACTCGCTGACATAGGTGCGGATCGCCAGACGGTCGATGGGTGGCGTGCCGATGATCGACAGGTCTCGTACACCGGTCAGGGACAGTTGCAGCGTGCGCGGGATTGGCGTGGCGGTCAGGGTCAGGACGTGGATATCGCTGCGCAACTGTTTCAGACGCTCTTTGTGACCCACACCGAAATGCTGTTCCTCGTCGATGATCAGCAGGCCCAGATTGTTGAAACGGATGCCCTTGGCCAACAGCGCGTGGGTGCCGATCACAATATCAACCGTACCCCGCGCCAACCCGTCGCGAGTTTGCTGAGCGTCTTTTGCGGAGACAAAGCGCGACAGTTGACGCACTTCCAGCGGGAAGCCTCGGAAGCGTTCCTTGAAGCTGGCGGCGTGTTGACGGGCCAGCAGAGTGGTCGGCGCGATCACCGCCACTTGCACACCTGACATGGCGGCGACAAAAGCGGCGCGCATTGCAACTTCGGTCTTGCCAAAGCCCACATCGCCGCAGATCAGGCGATCCATCGGCGCGCCGGAATGCATGTCCTCCATCACCTCGGAAATCGCACGCAGTTGGTCGTCGGTCTCCTGATAAGGGAAACGGGCGCTGAACTCCTCCCACGCGTGGGGCGGAGGGTCCATCACCGGCGCTTTGCGCAGCGCGCGTTCGGCTGCGATGCGGATCAGCTTGTCCGCCATCTCGCGGATGCGCTCTTTCAGCTTGGCTTTCTTGGCCTGCCACGCGCCGCCACCCAGACGATCCAAAAGCCCCTCGTCATGGCCGTATTTGGAGAGTAGTTCGATGTTTTCAACCGGCAGGTACAATTTCGACTGCTCGGCATATTCCAGCAGCAGGCACTCATGTGCGGCACCGGCGGCAGTGACGACCTCCATCCCCACATAACGGCCGATGCCGTGATCCACATGAACCACCAGATCACCGGGGGTCAGAGATTGGGTTTCGGTCAGGAAGTTCTCAGCCTTGCGGCGTTTCTTGGGCTGACGGATCAGGCGATCACCCAGCACGTCCTGTTCGGCAATCACCGTCAGGTCGGGGGTCTCGAACCCATGCTCCAGCGCCCAGACAGCCAGATGCAGGCCGCGTTTGCCGACGCGAGTGCCGTCGGTGACGGGGATCGCCTCGGCCAGACCTTCGTCTTCGATCAACCCGGTCAGGCGTTCGCGCGCGCCCTCGGAGTAAGAGGCGATCAGCACCGGGCCTTTCGCCATCTTGTCGGTGATATGTGCGGCCAGCGCCCCAAACAGGCTGATGCTTTCCTGCTGACGCTCGGGCGCAAAGTTGCGCCCGATCCGCCCGCCTGCGTCGATTACACCCGGTCCGCTGGCCTGTGGCAAAGGGCTGAATTGCAGCACCCGACGGTCACCGACCGCTTGCTCCCACGCGGTATCGTCCAGATACAGCAATCCGGGCGGGGTCGGCTTATAGACCGTGTCCATGCGGGATCGGTTTTCCAGTGCCAAACGCCGGGTTTCATATTGATCGGCAATCGTATCCCACCGCGCAAGACGTACAGGCGTCACCTGATCATCCAGCGAGATCGTGGCCCCCGGCAGATAGTCGAAAAGGGTCTCCAGCCTTTCGTGAAAGAACGGTAACCAATGTTCGACACCTTGATGTTTGCGCCCGGCACTGACGGCTTCGTACAAAGGATCATCCGTCCCGGCCGCGCCGAACTCGATGCGGTAGTTCTGGCGGAACCGGGTAATGGCGGCCTCGTCCAGAATAACCTCGGACACCGGGGCCAGTTCCACCACATCCAGCTTCTCAGTGGTGCGCTGCGAAACCGGATCAAAGCGTCGCGCGCCGTCCAGAACGTCTCCGAACAGGTCGAGGCGCACGGGACCGGACTCACCGGGTGGGAAAATGTCGATGATACCGCCGCGAACCGCATAATCTCCGGGCTCCATCACGGTGGGGCTTTGGGTGAAACCCATTCGTACCAGAAACGCACGCAGGGCCTGTTCGTCGACACGATGATTTACCCGTGCGGTAAAGGCGGCCTGTTTCAGAACTTCCCGCGCCGGAACGCGCTGTGTTGCTGCGTTTAAGGTGGTCAGCAGCACAAAACGCTCGGGCATCTGGTGGACCAGAGCCGCCAGTGTCGCAACCCGCGCCGCCGCGATATCCGCATTCGGCGACACCCGGTCGTATGGCAAACAGTCCCAGCCGGGAAACACAAACACCGGAACGTCAGGCGCAAAGAAAGCAAGCGCGGCACGCATCGCTTCCATCCGCTTGTCATCCCGCGCGACATGACAGACCGGACCGCCGTTCCGGGTCATTTCGTTCAGAACAAGCTGTGCGTCAAACCCTTCGGGGGCGCCGCCAACCGTCACGTGGTTCGGAGCCGTCATCGCCTTGCCTTTCCGAATTCTCTATCCCAGAACGCCGATCGAAAAGTTCTGATACATACCCCAGAGCGATGTGATCAAGATCGAAATCATCCCGACGATCTGCGTATAGATCCTGCATCGTGTGAGAATCTTGGACACGACGGTCATTCCCGGTTCGGTCCGCTGCAATTTGCGTGCGGCCGAGATGTTGATCAACATCACCACACACAGCGGAAACAAAAGCAGAAAGACCGCCTGAGCGAATTCGACCCCATAGAAAAACCCAAGTGTCGCCAACCCTGTGAAGAAAAAGCAGGTCAAGGCCAGAAGGATAAGCCCGGACACGTCCACAATGTACAAAAGCCGGTTCTTGTTGATCCTGACGATATCCAGCAGGTCTTTTTCAGCCTGTCCACCGACACGGCGCGCGCGAACAACCAGATCATAAGGCACACCCATGGCCCAGTGGCTGGCCGTGGACCACAGAACAGCCAGCGCGATCCAATACCAGAGGTTGGAAAAGCTGCGCATGTCGATGAGTTCGAAGATCGAAGAGTATAAATCCAAGCGTCAGCCCTTTGTTCACTGTCCTTAGGGGCCCTCTTCGCACAGGCGCGTCCATCGTTACCCTTGAGACTACGCGGAATTCATGCCACCCAATGCGGGAATATTCAAGGAGAGCGCGACATGAAACCGACCATCGCCCCTTTTCCCATGGCTCGTTTCCGCAGGGTGCGGCAATCTCAGGCAATTCGGGACCTTGTCCGCGAAAACACCCTGACCACGGATGATCTGATCTGGCCGGTATTTGTGCGCGACGGCGAAGGGATTGAAGAGCCGGTGCCCTCCATGCCCGGCGTTGTGCGGCGGTCTGTCGATCTGATTTCAAAGGCCGCAGTTGAAGCCCAAGCGCTTGGAATCCCAGCGATCTGCATCTTTCCCTACACCAATCCCAGCCTGAAAACCGAAGACTGTGCCGAGGCGTGGAACCCTGACAACCTGTCCAACCGTGCCATTCGCGCCATCAAGTCCGCGGCTCCGGATATTGCGGTCATGACGGATGCGGCCTTGGACCCCTACAACATCAACGGCCACGACGGGTATGTCGTCGATGGCGAGATTGTGAACGATCAGACGGTCGAGGCGCTGGTGAAGATGACGCTCGCGCAGGCTGACGCGGGCGCTGATATCATCGGACCGTCTGACATGATGGATGGCCGGATCGGAGAAATGCGCCGCGCGCTGGAATCCGCTGGCCACCAGAATGTGATGATCCTGAGCTACGCTGCCAAATACGCCAGCGCCTTCTATGGCCCGTTCCGTGATGCGGTTGGGGCGTCTGGTGCGTTGACCGGCGACAAGAAGACGTACCAGATGGACCCGGCCAATTCGAACGAGGCCCTGCGCCTGATCGAACGTGATCTGACGGAAGGTGCCGACATGGTCATGATCAAGCCAGGCATGCCCTATCTGGATATCTGCCGACGCGTCAAAGACACATTCGGCGCACCGACCTACGCCTATCAGGTGTCCGGTGAATACGCGATGATCCAGGCGGCGGCACAGAACGGTTGGGTGGATGGGGAAAAGGTCATGCTGGAAAGCCTTCTCGCGTTCAAGCGCGCGGGATGTGACGGCATCCTGACCTACTTTGCCCCAGAGGTCGCCCGACATCTTCAGGGCTAAGACCTCAGACTGTCGCGATAATTCGCCTATTGTGAACGGGGGTGATGCAGCTTTCCCGTGACACGTGGACTCAATAGGCGTATCCTTGCCCATAAGATCGGGAACACCCGACAAATCAGGCAGTCATACAGAGAAAAAACATGAGCAGTTCCAATCCCATTCGACTAAGTCGTCGTGGCTTTGCCTTTGGCATGGCCGGGCTGACCCTTACCGCCGCTTGCGGCAATGGTGTCGGCAATTCGAACGCGGCCACCATCGACGCGCGCGTCGACGCCACGCTGACCGAAATGTACTCGCGCTATCCGAATACGGTAGAGATCGCGGAAAAAGCCAACGGTATGCTCGTCATGCCCTTGATCACCGAGGCCGGGTTCGTCTTTGGCGGCGGTTACGGCCGCGGCGCATTGCGGATCAATGGCGCGACGGTCGACTACTATTCAGCCGTGAAAGGCACCGCTGGATTGCAGGTCGGCGCACAGCAATACGCCCACGTGCTGTTCTTCATGACACAGGACGCATTGAATGATTTCCGTCGCTCCAGCGGTTGGACGGCTGGCGCTGATATCGGCTACGTGGTCAGCGATCAGGGCGACTCGCTCTCGACAGACACGACGACGTTGCGCTCTCCGGTTTTGGCAGCCGTCTTCGGTCAGGCGGGCCTGAAGATCGGCGCGACAGTCGAAGGCACAAAATACACGCGGATCATTCCGTAAGTCAGCACTAACCCCCTCAGTGCTTGACCCCTGCCCTGGAGACATCTCTGTGGCAGGGGTTTTTCTTTGCGACGTTGCGCAAAGATGCACATTCTGCGGGCGTTCCTCTTTCGGTTGGGATGGGCTTCCACTACTCTGACGCCAAACGGAGTTAGATCAGAAAATGAGCCTCAGATGGGATTAGTATTTCGTTGGCTGGTGCGCGTCGCCACGGGTCTCGTCCTTCTTACTCTGGCCGCTGTCATTTTGGTCTACTTTCTAGCCAGCCAATCCCTGCCCGAATACAATCAGACCGTCGAGGTGCGCGGGCTGACGGCGCCCGTGGAAATCGTCCGCGATACAGCCAATGTGCCGCATATTCTGGGGGAGACTGACCCGGATGTCTTTTTCGGGCTTGGGTATGCACATGCGCAGGACCGGCTTTGGCAGATGACCGTCCTGCGACGCACCGCGCAGGGGCGTCTGTCCGAAGTGTTCGGCGCGCGCACGGTTTCAATCGACAAATTGCTGCGTCGGCTTGACCTTTACGGCCTTGCCCATCGCTCGGTCGATGTGCAGGACGACTACACCATGGCCGCGCTGCGCGCCTATGCTGCCGGGGTCAACGCGCGGCTGGGCGAAATCAATGAAATGGCGCTTGGACGCGGCGCGCCCGAGATGTTCCTGTTCAACGCGCCGGTTTCGCCCTGGCAACCCGGTGACAGCATCGCTGTGATTAAACTGATGAACCTTCAGTTGTCGGGCCATCTTGAGGATGAGGTGCTGAGGGCGCGCACTTCGCTGTTGCTGAACAACCCGGCGCGGCTGGCGGATATCCTGCCCGATGTTCCGGGTGCCGGAATCGCGGCCTTACCCGAATATGCCGCCTTGTTTCCGGGCTTGCCCCGCTATGCCGCCGGATCACCGATGCCCGGCAGTCCGCTCTCGCCATTCCCGAAACGGGGGCTGGCCGGGGCGTCAAACGCCTGGACCGCTGCACCTTCACGATCGGCCATTGGCGGGACGCTGCTGGCAAACGATCCGCATCTGGGGTTCACCGCCCCCGGAGTTTGGTATCTGGCCCGGCTGGAACTGGAAAAAGGCGGCGTCATCGGCGCGACGATTCCGGGCATCCCCTCGGTCATGGCGGGGCGCAGCGATCGGCTGGGATGGGGACTAACCTCGTCCTATCTGGATGATCAGGACGTTCATATTGAACAGCTCAACCCCGACAATCCCGAAGAATACCTGACCCCCAACGGGTACAAAACATTCCGCACTCGTCCGTCAATCATCGAGATCAAGGATGAGGCGCCTATCACTCTGACCCTGCGATGGACGGAAAATGGCCCCGTTCTGCCCGGCAGTCACTACGATCTGGGAAGCATCACACCCCAAGGGCACGTCGCATCGCTGTCCTGGACCGCTTTGAGCGCGCGGGACACGTCGATGACGGCGTCGATGGCCTTGATGAATTCCGATACCGTGCCGCAAGCGATCGACGCAGCCGAACTGTTCATCGCCCCATCTCAGAACCTGTCACTGGTGGACAAGGACACGATCGGTATGAAGCTGATCGGGGCCATGCCCAAGCGCGACCTGCGCAACCAAAGCCGTGGGCGCATCCCCACCCCCGGATGGCTGACCGAAAACCGCTGGCAGGGTCGCCTGCCCTATGCGGACAACCCCGAATTTGTGGCCCCGGCGGGCGGCATATTGGGCAATACGAACAACAAGATCATAGACCGCCCCTTCCCCGAGCATGTTTCATATGAATGGGGAGACACGCAGCGCATTCACCGCTGGGAACGCCTTATGCAATCGCGCGAGGTTCACACACGCGACAGTTTTATCGAGGCGCAACTGGACACCGTCAGCTTTACCGCCCGCTCGCTGCTGCCCTTGATCGGCGCGGACCTGTGGTTCACCGGAGCATCGGCCCCCGAAGGCACGCCCGAGCGTCAGCGCCAGATCGCACTGGGTTTGCTGGCCGAGTGGAATGGCGAAATGAACGAACACCTGCCCGAACCGCTGATCTATGCCGCGTGGCTGCGGGCGCTGCAAATCCGCCTGATCTCGGATGATCTTGGCCCGCTGGCTGCTGAATACAAACATGTCGAACCCCTGTTCATCGAACGTGTCTACCGCGATATCGACGGCGCGGCCGTATGGTGTGACGTGCGTCAGAGCGCACCTGTCGAGACCTGCACAGACATGGCGCGGCTGGCGCTGGACGACGCGCTGATCTGGATTTCCGAGAAATATGGCGGGTCGCTGGAATCCCTGCGCTGGGGCGACGCGCATCAGGCCACCCATGATCACCCGGTTCTGGGCTCGGTTCCGGTTCTACGGTTCTTCGTCAATATCCGCCAATCCACCAGCGGCGGCGACAACACCCTGCTGCGCGGACGCACTTCGGGCGAAGGGCCGGACCCGTTCCAGAACGTGCACGGCGCAGGCTATCGGGGCGTCTATGATTTCGCGGACCCCGACAGCTCGGTCTTCATCACGGCCACCGGTCAATCGGGCCATTTCCTGTCGCGCTACTATGACGATCAGGCGCAACTCTGGCGGCGTGGGGAGTATATTCCAATGTCGCTGGATCTTGATCTGGCCCGTGCAGCGGCTGTGGGCGTAACGAATTTGATCCCGCGCTGATTTCGTCCTTTCGGCAAGACCTTGCCCCTTTTTCACTGCTGCGTGGACGCAGCCCCTTGTTTTGGCTTACGATCCCAGTGGTCATTGATTGGAACCGGGGGGTATTCATGGCCAGTATTCGGGATACGTTGAACAACCTCGCGCGGGATTACGCAATCGCGTGGAGCTCGGGCGATCCTGAAGCGGTCGCCAGCTTTTTTGCGCCGGACGGGAAAATCGTCATCAATCGCGGTGATCCATTTGTCGGGCGCTCAGCAATCGCGGATATGGCGCGCGGGTTCTTTGACGAATTTGTCGACCTTGAAGTTCGATGCGATATGCTGAGATGGGCCGGAACCCACGCTATCTTCGTCTGGACCTTAGAAGGGCACCACGCCCAAACCCGCAATCATGTCATCACCCGAGGCTGGGAAGAGTGGGAGTTGGCTGAGGATCACAAGGTTAAGTCCTCTCTCGGCTGGTTCGACGCCGAAGACTATCAACGACAGATCGACGGGGCCTGACCCTTAGAGAGCGGAAAATTGCGCGGCCTGTTTGTCGGTCCACAGGACCGTGATTTCGAACCCGTCATCTTCCTGTTTCTCCGACTGGACAACATCCTGACGGAATAGCCACGCCCGTTTGTCGCCCTCGGCAAATCCCAATTTTAATGTGGTCTCATGCCGGACGCCCTGCAGTTTGACCGCAATATCGGCCAATAGCGGCTCAATCCCTTCACCCGTCACCGCAGATATCGCAAAGATCGCAGGATCGCGATCGGTGCGCGCGATGGCAGCTTCGCGATCCTCGTCGGTCAGCAGGTCGATCTTGTTCCAGACCTCAAGTCGCGGACGTTCGTCATCAACCCCAAGCGAGCCAAGGATCGTTTCGACATCCCGAGCTTGCTCATCACTTTCGTCGTGGCTGATGTCGCGGACGTGGACAATGATGTCCGCCCCCAGAACCTCTTCCAGCGTAGCACGGAAGGCCGCGACCAGCTCGGTCGGCAGGTTCGAGATGAACCCCACCGTATCCGACAGGATCACCTCGGGGCCGTCAGGCAGTTCTACCCGGCGCATGGTCGGGTCGAGCGTGGCGAACAGCATATCCTTGGCCATCACCTCGGCCCCGGTCAAACGGTTGAACAGCGTCGACTTACCTGCGTTCGTGTAGCCCACCAGCGCAACGATGGGATATGGCACCTTAGCGCGTGCGGCCCGGTGCAGAGTCCGTGTCTTGACCACCTTCTGCAATTGCCGCCGCAAGCGCACAAGCTGTTCGTCAATAGCGCGCCGGTCGGCTTCGATCTGGGTTTCACCGGGTCCGCCGACAAATCCAAGCCCGCCTCGCTGCCGTTCAAGGTGGGTCCACGCCCGAACAAGGCGCGTCCGCTGATAGCTGAGCGCGGCCATCTCGACCTGTAGAACACCCTCGCGGGTCCGCGCACGATCGCTGAAAATCTCGAGGATCAGACCCGTCCGATCAAGGATTTTGACCTTCCAGGCTTTTTCAAGGTTGCGCTGCTGAACAGGGGTAACCGGCCCGTCAATCAGAACCAGTTCGATTTTGTTTTCGTGCAACCGCTCTGCCAGTTCCTCAATCTTGCCGCTGCCGAACAGCAAACCGGGCTGGGCGCGTTGCAGGCGCACGATTTCCGACCCGATCACGTCCAGATCGGGCAAAGCGGCAGCCAGTGCCACCGCCTCTTCCAGCGCCGGTTCTGGGACACGGCGCTGTTCATCTGACTTGATTTCCGGATGCAGCACCCAAGCGCGGGTGCGCGTCCTATCGTGTTCCATCAAGAGGCGTCTTCGCCCTCATACAGGCTGATCGGTTGCGACGGCATGATGGTCGAAATCGCGTGTTTGTAGACCAACTGCGACTGTCCGTCGCGGCGCAGCAACACGCAGAAGTTATCGAACCAGGTAATCACACCCTGCAATTTTACACCGTTGATCAGGAAAATTGTGACCGGGACCTTTGCTTTCCGTACATTGTTCAGGAACGCGTCCTGCAGATTCTGTCTGTCCGAAGCCATATTTTTATAATCTCGCCATTGTTCTTGCTACGCGCTGCGGACCAACGCGCTCCCTCCGGCAGAGTATGGAGTGTCGTTAACCGAGTTTCCAGATGAAAAATAAGACATTCTGCGGGTGTGGATTCTTAGCCCCGCCAAAGTGTTGGCGTTATCAGCGCAACAATCGCCAGGGTTTCAAGCCGACCAATGACCATTGCGGCGCACATTGTCAGCTTGGCACCTTCAGACAAATCCACCAGCCGCAGCGGAACATCCGTGGCCAGTTCAATCAACGGCCCGGTCGTGCTGAGCGCGGCAACGGTCAAAACCATTGCCTGTTCAAACCCTGCCCCGGTTGCAGCCAGCAGCAAGTTGAACGCCGCAGCGGTCAGCGCAAACATCATCAAAAAGATCCACGCGATGAAGGCCCCGTCGCTTTGGATACGCCTGTTGCCGCCACCCACCCCGCTGACCGAGGAGGGGTAGATCAGCCGATCAATCTCGCGCGCGCCGTTGAGATACAGGGCAAACACACGCAACAGCTTGACGCCACCTGCCGTTGTCGCAACGCCCCCGCCAATCAGCGCCAACCCCATCAGGATCAGGCCGGGCGTGCCCAAACCGGACAGTTGCTGCGCGTCGTTCCAATTGGCGCTTTCGAACCCCGCAGTGGTGAGAAAGGACAGGGCCGTGAAGGTCATACCCCAAAGAACGCTCAGCGCCTGCAACGGCTCCATCGTTTTGCCAATTTCATTCACACCCGCCCACACACGAATGAACAACAATGCGGCGACCGAAAGGACAATCATCAGGCCGATCCTGAATTCGGGATCCTGGTCCAGCCGAGAATACCCGGTCATGGCCGTATCGGTCGAAAATGTCAGGCGCGACAGGGCGAAGAAGAGAAATAGAAACAAAATCGCCTCACCGGTAATGCCAGCCTGTGCGCCTTCAAGCCCCCCCACTGGCGAAATACCCGACGTGGCCATCGTGGACATGGCGTGGCAGATCGCGGTCAAACCCTGCTCGCCCGCGATCAGCAGAAGCAACCAGATCACCGCTGTCAGACCGGCATAGACTGGTGTCAGAGCACGCGCGACACGGATCAACCGGCCGCGCGGATCGACCTTTTCACTCTGCGCCACGCCGGAAACGGGTCGCCCCGGCTGCCCTCGGGCCGTTACTTCGAACCCACCCAGTGACAAAGGCGCCAGAATAGCTGCGGCAGAAATCCACATCAGCAGGCCACCCATCCATCCCACTTGCGCCCGCCATAGATGCAAAGGGGCGGTCAATCGGTCCGGATCGGGGAAAATATCCGCGCCGGTCGTCGTCAATGCGCTGACCATGTCGAAATACGCATTCAGGAACGTGGTATTCCCCAAGGCATCATGCAGCGGGATCGCCAGAAAGAGCGGTAAAACAGTGAAACAGGCCAACAGCACGGCCAACTGCCCCAAGGTTCCCCGTCGCGGAACCCGGTTCGATGACGCAAGGGCAATGCTTGCCACGACAAACAGCCCCAACAATCCCGAATAGAAGAAGGACCGAGACGTGTCGTGGTCATCCAGCGCCAATGCATAGATCGCCGGGACCCACATCGACAAAGCAGCGATGCCCCAGATGAGCAGGAACAGCGGCAATCGCCGCACCAGCCCGATCCTGTGTGCCCGCGTCCGCTCCATCAGAAGAAATCAATCGAGACCTGTAGCAACCGTTCGACCTCGGGCACGTCCTTGGCCATGGCAAAGATGGCGACCACGTCTTTTTCCTCGATCCGCAGGCTGCCAGTTGGCCGAAACAGTTCTTCGCCTTTGCGGACGGCACCTACAAGGACACCTTCTGGAAAGTCGATATCGCGCAGACGCTGCCCCGCCATGGGCGAGGTGGAAAGAACCTCGGCCTCGATCACTTCGGCCTCGGCATCGCCGATGGAATAGACCTGCCGCACACGCCCATGGCGGATGTGACGCAGGATCGAGCTCACCGTGGTCGCACGCGGGTTGATATAGGCATCAATTCCCAAAGGCCCCATCAAGGCGACCATGCTGGGGTCATTGATCAGCGCAATCGCCAATGCACAGCCTTCGGCCTTGGCGCGCACGGCGGCCAGCATATTGGCACGGTCGTCGTCGGTGACGGCCAGCATCGCGTCTGCACGCTCAATCCCGGCCTCGCGCAGCAACGCCGCATCCAGCCCGTCGCCATTCAGAACAATCGTGCGCTCCAGCGCCTCAGCCGCGAGTTCGGCGCAATTGCGATCCCGTTCAATGATTTTGGCACGGACGCGGCTTTCGCGTTCTTCAAGCGTGCGGGCGACCTCAAGCCCGACATTCCCGCCGCCGACGATGACGACACGATCCTGTTTCTTTTGCGCCTTTCCGAACACCTCCATCGTGCGGTCCACGTCTTTGACATTGGCAAAGACATAACATTCGTCACCGACAAAAAGCTGATCTTCGGAATCAGGCGCAAACAACGTCCCCTCGCGCCGAACCCCAACAACAACGGAACTGAGCGTCGAAAACAGATCGGTCAATTGCCGCAACGGAGTGTTTACGATCGGGCAATCCTCGTCGATGCGAATTCCCAATAGCTGCGCCTGACCGTCCATGAACATTTCAGTATCAAAAGCTGACGGGGCAGACAGACGCCGCATGGCTGCGGCTGCAACCTCTCGTTCCGGGCTGATCACCACGTCGATTGGCAGGTGATCCCGGCGATAGAGGTCCGAGTGGATCGCCTCAAGATAGGACTTTGACCGCAGACGCGCGATTTTTCGCTGAATCGAGAAGACCGAATGCGCCATCTGGCAGGTGACCATGTTCACCTCGTCCGAATGGGTGGCGGCAATGATCATCTCAGCGTCGCGCGCGCCTGCACGTTCCAGCACGTCAGGGTAGCTGGCGAACCCCGCGATCCCCTGAACATCCAGTGTTTCTGTCGCCCGGCGCACGAGGTCCGGGTTGTTGTCCACAACCGTTACATCATTCAATTCGCCCGACAGGTGCCGTGCAATCTGCCAGCCAACCTGACCGGCACCGCATATGATGACCTTCATGTTTTTGGCCCTTCTGCCTGAAATCTTTGAATGACAGATGCCCTGATAGCGGTCAATTGAATTGTCATACCTGTTCATTCAAGGCAAGATAACCCTATGAAATCAGTGCTTCGTTTGCTTATTCCTGTGATGACGGTCGCGTCCTGCGGCCCTCTTTCCATGTATTATCGCGAGGGTGAAAGCGTATCGCGCATGCAAACGGAAACGACCGCGTGCCGGGTGCAGGCAGTCAACGACGTGCCGGTCGCCAATCAAGTGCGGCAATCCCCGCCAACGTATTGGCCCGGTCGAACCTATTGCCACGGAAACGGAAGATGCTACCGATCGGCTGGATGGTGGCAACCGGGGCAAGTCTACACCGTGGATGTGAACCAAGGCCTGCGGAATACGGTCGAAGCCCAGTGCATGGCTAAAAAGGGCTATCGACCCGTCAGCCTGCCACCGTGCAGGCAAAATGTGAAATCTCGGGTTCCTGCGCAGCCGACGACACAACTCCCGCCGCTGAGCACCGAGTCATGCTTTGTCAAATTCGACAATGGCGCGTTTCAGATCATAACGCCCGGACTTCCGGGATAAGTCGCCGGCAGCTTATTCTGCCGGCTCCGGTTCATCCAGTTGCGCAACACGTGCGCCCGATTTGTTCGATGTCACTACACCCAGCGATTTCAGCTTGCGGTGCAGCGCGCTGCGCTCCATCCCGACGAAGCTGGCGGTGCGGCTGATATTGCCACCGAACCGGTTGATCTGCGTCAGCAGGTATTCACGCTCGAACGCTTCCCGCGCTTCACGCAGGGGCAGCGTGGCCAATGCGCCTGACAGGACAACACGGCCGGAATCATCCGCCTTTTCATCTTCGGCAGGCAGCTCCTTGGCTTCGATGGGGCCAGTGCCGTCACCCAGGATCAACACTCGTTCGATCAGGTTCTTCAACTGGCGCACATTGCCCGGCCAGGTCATCGTCTGCAGCAGGGCGACGGCTTCCTCTGATATCTCGCGCACTGGCAAGCCCTGAGATTCGTTACACATTTCAATGAAGTGCTGCGCCAGAACGGGGATGTCCTCGCGCCGATCCTCAAGCGAGGGCACATCAATCGGCACGACGTTCAACCGATGATACAGTTCCTCGCGGAACCGTTCTGCTTCAATCTCTGCGTCCAGATCCTTGTTCGTCGACGAGATCACCCGCAGATCAACCCGAACCTTGTCGGACCCGCCCACACGCTGGAATTGCTGATCAACCAATACGCGCAAAATCTTGGATTGCGTTCCAAGCGGCATATCCGCGACCTCGTCGAAATAGACGACGCCCCCATGGGCTTCTTCCAATAGCCCGGATTCGACACCGCGTTCCGAGGATTCGCGACCAAACAGAACCTCTTCGACCCGCTCAGGCTCGATACCCGCGCAATTCACGGTCACGAAAGGCGCATTCGCCCGGTTGGAATGGGCGTGAATATAACGGGCCGCGATTTCCTTGCCGGACCCGGCGGGGCCGCTCAACATCACACGGCCATTCGATTTGGTGACCTTATCCAGTTGGCTCTGCATCGAACGGAACGCGGCGGACTTGCCGATCATGTCCGAATTCGTGACCTCTTTGCGCTTGAGCGATGCATTCTCGCGGCGCAGGCGCGAGGTTTCCATCGCGCGGCGGATCACCACCATCAACTGATCAATGTTAAAGGGCTTTTCGATAAAGTCATAAGCCCCCTGTTTGATGGCAGCCACGGCGATTTCAATGTTCCCGTGACCCGAGATGATCACCACCGGAACATCCGGATTGTCGCGTTTCACAGCCTTGAGAATGTCAATCCCGTCCATGCGGCTGTCCTTCAGCCAAATGTCCAGTATCAAGAGCCCCGGCGGTTCCGAATTGATTGCTGCCATGCACTCGTCCGAGTTGCCAGCCAGCCGGGTTGAATAGCCTTCGTCCTCCAGAATGTCGGACACCAGTTCGCGAATATCGCGTTCGTCATCTACGATCAGAATGTCGCTCATCTTTGGCCTGCTTTCAGTTTGTTTATATGATTTGCCTGCTTATGTGGCGCAGCCGTCTGGGTAAATTTGCCCCCCGGCAAACGGATTACGGCCATCGCGCCAAAATGGTCCTGTCCGTCAAATACCGGTGCGTCTTCCAACGTCAGCGCACCGCCATGTTCTTCGATGATCTTTTTGACGATAGGCAAACCTAAACCGGTTCCCTCGTCACGTGTGGTTACATAAGGCTCAAACAGCCGCGCCCGATCTTCGGGCAACCCTATTCCGTTATCTGCAATCGTGATGATTGTCCCTGCATCATCACAGGATACATCCACTTTTATCTGTGGTTTGAGATTTTCCGGGGCACCTTTTTTCTTCAAGGTTTCAATCGCTTCCCCGGCATTCTTTATCAGGTTGGTTAAAGCTTGGTTCAACATCGTCGCGTCCAGATCCGCCACGACCGGATGGTTCGGAAGCGTTGCATCAATCTGAACGTCGGGCTGACCGGATTGCTGGAGCAACACCGACTCGCGCACCAGATCGACGACATTCTCTTCGTGCCGGTCAGGTTCAGGCATACGCGCGAACTTTGAGAACTCGTCCACAATCCGCCTTAGATCGTTGGTCTGACGCACAATCACGTCCGTCATGGATTCAAGGCTGTCGCAATCCTCTTCATCCAGCTTGCGAGAGAATTTGCGCTTGATCCGCTCGGCGCTCAGTTGAATGGGGGTCAGTGGGTTCTTGATCTCATGCGCGATGCGCCGGGCCACATCACCCCAGGCGGCCATACGCTGCGCACTGACCAGATCGGTTACGTCATCAAAGGCCACAACGTAACCTTCCAGCCCGCCATCCTCGCCCCGCCGGATGGCCATACGCACCAGAAGGTTCTCCAACCGGCCCTTTCGGGTCACCTTGACCTCGCCCTGAACAGCTTCCTGACCGCTTTCCTTGAGGCTTTCAAACAACGGAAGGAACTCTGGCACGGCAATGCCGATGGCCAGATGCTCTTCGCCGCGGGACCAGTCCAGCAGACGTTCTGCCGACCGGTTCACAAACGTCACGCAGCCTTCTGAATCCACCCCCACAACGCCGGACGTTACAGAGCTGAGGACCGAATCGAACAGCCGCCGACGGCGCTCGATCTGGCGCGTGTTTTCAAGCAGAGTGTCGCGCTGACCTTTCAGTTGTCGGGTCATCTGGTTGAAGTAGCGGCCCAGCATGGCGATTTCGTCGTCGCTGGCCTCTTCGATGACCTGCACACTCAGATCACCTGCCCCAACCCGTTGCGCCGCCGTGGTCAATCGTCCGACGGGGCGTGACAGTCGCTCGGCAAACCACATGCCCAACGATACGGCTGCCAAAATCAGGATCACCGCAAAGCCCAGATACAGCAGGCCAAACTCGAACAGCACCCTGCCCCGTTCGCTTTCAAGTTGCTGATAGAACTGAACTGTTTCTTTCGTATCGTCCAGCAGGGTAAGCAGTTGCCCGTCCACCTCGCGACTGACGTAAAGATAGCGGTCCAAATAAGCCTGAAGGGGCACCAAGGCCCGAAACTCGCTGTTCTGCCAATCGGCAATGATCAGCAAACCGGTGTCGGTTGCTTCGATCATCTGCTCAGGCGTGGGGGCTTCGTAATTAAACAGGTACGAACGATCGCCCCGGGATTTGATCTCGCCACTGCCGTCGATGACATAAGCCTCGCGCAGACCCCGTTGAATCTGCGACTGACCCTGCGCCAGAACAGCCCGCAGTTCGGCGTCCGAGATGTAGTAATCCCGTGCCCGGGCCGTATCCAGGAACCGCGCCAGAACAGTGGCGTCTTGCGTCAAACCCTCGCGGTGTTCCTGCTCATAAGCTTCGGCCGCAGTCAAAGACGAGCCAACAACTTCGCGGACGCGGTCCGAAAACCAGCCCTCAAGCCCGATATTCACCGTCAGCCCCGCGAAAATCGCGACCGTGACCGTCGGCACCAGAGCCAAAAGCGTGAAAGCGCCAATCAAACGCAAATGAAGGCGAGAGCCCGCAGACTTTGCCCTTCGCGCGGCGATCAGGCTTCCGAGTTGGCTCAGGACCAGCGCGGCGACGACCAGAACATAAACCAGATCAGCCAGCAAAATCAGGCGCAGCGTCGGCGCCGTTGTTCCCAGATCGAATGGACCAATGACAAGATACGTGGCCAACGCAAGCGCAGGGCCCAGCAATACCAGGCCCAAGGTGCTAAAATTGCGCAGCTTTCGGGATTTTCTCCACCGATTGATCGATAGGATCAGCCCGCTCTGTGCCCGGGTTGCCACCGTCTGCCCTCACCCTGATGTGCCGCTTGCGCGGCTTACCGCCATATTTCGTGGTCGTTGCCGGACATGGGCCCGGATGCCACGCTTTGTGTGGCTATATTACATCAGTTTGCGGCGTCGTGTCACCTGAATATCGAGGTCCGTGATCTTTTTACGAAGCGTGTTCCGATTAATGCCGAGCAGATCGGCACATTTCGCCTGATTTCCGCCAGTTGCGTCCAGTGCCAGTTCAATCAAAGGTGCCTCAACCTCGCGCAGGATACGTTGATAGAGGCCCGGAGGTGGCAATAAATTGCCGTGCAGGTCAAAGTAACGACGCAAGTGACGCGCAACAGAAGCCGACAGTTTTTCACGCTCACCATCCCCCAGAACCGGTTCAGCCTCGGGCTGGCTGCCCAGGACCATTTCGACCTCGGCTTTCGAAATCTCGTCAGCACGGCTGGTCAAGCTCAGACGGCGGATCGCATTCTCAAGCTGTCTCACGTTGCCCGGCCAAGAGTACCGGCGCACCAGTTCCACCGCCTCGGGGCTGAGCCAGCGTTTTGCGCCATGCTCGCGCTCTTCTCGTGCCAGGAAATGATCGGCCAAAAGCGTGATGTCATCCACCCGCTCGCGCAGGGCCGGAACGTGGATCGTGGCGCCGCACAACCGGTAATACAGGTCCTGCCGAACGCGGCCGCTCTCCATCGCTTCGGTCAGGTCCGACTGGCTGGTGGCCATGAACCGCGGCACATGGTCGCCCGGCGTGTCCATCATCCTCACAATCCGGGCCTGCAACTCGTCCTCGATATCCGCGATCTCATCAATCAGCAGCGTGCCGCCGCGCACACGCGCCATGACACGGGCCGGACCTTCCAGATCGCGCAGGTCAGCAGCCGTTGCGGTGACAAATGGCAACGTCCGGCGGTCCGAGAAATCATGAATAGCGCGCGCTATCAATGACTTGCCCGTACCGCTCTCGCCCGAGATCATCACCGACAAATCCGTGTTCATCACCCGCGCAACCAGACGGTAAAGCGCCTGCATGACCGGTGTCCTGCCGACCAGAGGCAGCTCTTCTGGACGGTCATCTGTTGGTTCGGAAACCTCGGTCTGAACCCGCTGTTTCTGTTCCAGCGCCCGTGCCGTGCGCTTCATCAGGTCCGGCAGATCGAACGGTTTGGGTAGGTAATCATATGCATCCGCTTCCGCCGCCTGAATCGCCGTCATGATGGTGTTCTGCGCAGAAATGACGATCACCGGCAGACCGGGGCGGTCCTGGGCGATCTTCGGCAGCATCTCCAGCCCGTTCCCGTCCGGCATGACCACGTCCGAGATCACAACGTCACCCTTACCTTCACCGACCCAGCGCATCAGCGTCGTCAGCGAGGACGTCGCGTGCACCTTGCACCCGGCCCGTGTCAGGGCCTGTGTCAGGACCGTGCGGATTGTGCGATCGTCATCTGCGACCAATACTGTTCCATCCATCGGGTGCTCTCCTTGTTTTCAGCTCTTGTCGGCTGTGTTCTATGTTGCGTCTTTTGGTGCCCGCCTCAGCGAGATGCGGAACACCGTGCGACCCGGCACCGAGTCGGCGGAAATCCAGCCGTCATGGTCCGAGATGATCTTGCTCACCAGCGCCAGCCCAAGGCCGGTGCCGTTTTCCTTGCCTGACACGAAAGGGTCGAAAATGTCGCTGCGTATCTTGTCGGGCAGACCCGGACCGTCATCTATGATCTCGATCTGCAAGGGTAGCGAGTGCCCCGATCCATCGCTGCGGCGCAGGCGGAAAGAATGTTCGAAATAGGTGCGAAGCCGGATCGTTCCCCCTTTGGGATCAGCCGCTTCCGAGGCATTCTTCAACAAGTTCAGAACCACTTGCAGAAACTGATCCGGGTCGCCATAGGCCAACGGCAGTGAGGGGTCGTAATCCTCGATGATATTCATATGCGCCCCGAACCCC
Organism: Ruegeria sp. CJ2; assembly: GCF_056536745.1. Lineage (NCBI taxonomy): Bacteria > Pseudomonadati > Pseudomonadota > Alphaproteobacteria > Rhodobacterales > Roseobacteraceae > Ruegeria > Ruegeria sp. CJ2. The sequence continues at coordinate 219,092 of NZ_JBQFQF010000003.1, read as the reverse complement.
AGCAGCGCCGAACGCCGAGCCCGGTCCAGAACATCGTGAATATTGACCGGTTTGAAGTCCGGCTGCGATAGGTTGCCGAACTGTTCCACCTGCTCCAACAGCTTCACGATCCGGCGGCTTTCAGCGACGATGAGGTCCGTCAACTCAAGGTCCTGCTGCGGGATATTCATGCTCAGCAACTGCGCGGCACCCGTTATGCCGGCCAGCGGATTCTTGATCTCATGCGCCAGCATCTCGGCCATGCCGATGGCAGACTGCGCCGCAGACTTAACGGTGTTGCCGCGTGTCATCCGCCCGGCCAGCTCGCGCGGCGAGATGATCATGATCATCGACCCTGTGTGTCCAACCAAAGGCGCAATCTGCAGCGCACATTGCAGCGGCGCGCGACTGCCGGACCCTACATCGACATCGTTCACGAACAATGGGGTGCTCTGCTGACGGGCGCGCAAAAACGCCTCTTCCAGCGGAGCATCGACAGCGATCTGATCCCAGACAGGGTTACCGATCACAGATTTGCGGGAGGCGTTCAAAAACCCCTCTCCGGCCGAATTCACATCGGTGATGTGGTCCTCGGCGTCAATAATGAACGCTGGAACCGGCAGTGAGGCCCAAATGCTCTGATCCGAGTTCATGCCGCAGCCTCCGCATCACCGATAAGCGCGTCACGCAGCAGATGCAGAACCTCGGCCGTGTCCCGCGACGTCAGAACAGCGCGCCGCAAACCCGTCGGGGTGCCTGCCTCATCCATGTACCACCCAAGGTGTTTCCGAGCGACCCGCAGGCCAAGATCTGCACCGTAGAATTCGAGCATGGACTGATAGTGCCCCTGCACCATCTCAACCAGATCATCTCCGGTGGGAACGACCGGAGCCTTGGCCCCATACAGGTCGCTACATATCTGCGCCAACAGCCATGGCTTACCCTGAGCACCCCGCCCGACCATGACCCCATCTGCACCCGATTGTTCCAATGCAGTCCGCGCCGAGGTTGCGTCCACGATATCGCCATTGGCAATGACCGGGATCGAGACAGCCTCTTTCACGGCCCGAATCGCGGCCCAATCCGCACGCCCCTTGTAGAACTGACATCGGGTGCGTCCGTGTATCGTGACCATACGGATACCCGCGTCCTGCGCACGCCGCGCAACGTCCGGGGCATTCAACAGGCTATCGTCCCAGCCAAGGCGCGTCTTCAGCGTGACCGGCACATCGACGGCATTCACAACCGCCTCGATCAACGTCAGCGCGTGATCCGGGGTCTTTAACAGTGCCGACCCGGAATAGCCGTTCGTCACCTTCTTGGCCGGGCACCCCATGTTTATGTCGATGACGCGCGCACCCCGATCCGCGACCTGCCGCGCAGCTTCGGCCATCCAATGAGCCTCGCGCCCTGCAAGTTGAACGGCGGTGTTTTCCACATCGGCTGAAAGCTCTGCCCGCTCCCGCACGCCGGGCTTGGCCTGCACCATCTCCTGACTGGCGACCATTTCACTGACCACCATACCAGCGCCAAAGCGCATCACCAGATCGCGAAACGGACGGTCGGTGATTCCGGCCATCGGAGCCAGTATGACTGGCGGGTTCAGGTCTTTGTCAGCGAGTTGCAGAGTCAACGTGCTTAATCCTTGGGCAGTTGCGGCTTTGATATCGAATTGAGCGTATATGAACAACAAAACGGGGGGTCAAAAGCCCGGAAAATCATCACGTGCCTATTTTTTAGGCATGGTTACGCGGGTGATTGCCTCTGCATTCACCGCACCCTAAACATTGCGCTCAAATCACCGGAGTGACCGCCCCATGACCACCGCCGCCATCATCGTCGCCGCAGGACGCGGAACGCGCGCTGGAAGGGATATTCCAAAACAGTGGCGGCCACTTGCAGGGCGTCGCGTCGCGGATTGGACGATTGACCGCTTTCAAGGTCAGGTCGACCACATTGTTCTGGTTCTGTCTGAGGACGATCAATCCGTCTGGAGCGAATTTGAAGGAACGAACCTGATCCTCACCGCAGGTGGGGCAGACAGGGCAGCGTCGGTGCGCAACGGATTGGACGCGCTGGCTGATTTGGAAATCAAACACGTTCTGATCCACGATGTGGCGCGCCCCTGCGTGACCACCGGGCTAATCCAAAGTGTGCTGTCAGAACTGGAAACATCCCCTGCTGCCGCTCCGGGGCTCGCCGTCACAGATGCCTTATGGACCGGAGATGGGCGCGTTGTTACGGGAACACAGGACCGCACCGGGCTGTTCGCCGCGCAGACACCTCAAGGCTTTCACTATGACGCGATCGTCTCAGCACATATGACCCATCCCGGAGGTGCAGCAGATGATGTCGAGGTCGCGCGCGCGGCGGGTTTGGACGTGGCGATTGTTCCGGGTGATGCGGACAACATGAAAATAACACGACCCGAGGATTTTGCCCGGGCGGAACGCATATTGGGAATGGATATGGATGTAAGACTGGGCAACGGATATGACGTGCATCGGTTTGGTGACGGGGATCACGTGATCCTGTGTGGCGTGAAAGTGCCGCATGATCGCGGCCTTCAGGGGCACTCGGATGCAGATGTCGGAATGCACGCCGTTACCGATGCGATCTATGGCGCGCTGGCGCGGGGCGACATTGGCCAGCACTTTCCACCGTCGGACCCGCAATGGAAGGGCGCGGCCAGCGAGATTTTCCTGCGTCATGCAGTCGAGCTGTCCGCGACGATGGGCTACGCGATTTCGAATGTGGATTGCACATTGGTCTGCGAATACCCAAAGATTGGCCCGCATGCCGAGGTGATGCGCGCGGAAATGGCACGGATCATGGGCCTGCGCGCCGATCAGGTCTCGGTCAAGGCGACCACGTCGGAACGGCTGGGCTTTACAGGACGAAGCGAGGGGATCGCCTCGCTTGCCACTGCTTGTCTGGTGAAATCATGACTGTTGCGCGTCTGGTCGGAACGGTCTGCGGCGTAGGCTATCTGCGCCCCGCGCCGGGCACGTGGGGGTCGCTTGCCGCCCTGCCCTTGGCGTGGGTCCTGCATACGCTTGGCGGGTTCCCCCTGCTGGTGATCGCCACGATTGCAGCCTTCTTCGGCGGCCTCTGGGCAACCCGCGTCATGACACAGGGACAGGACGACCACGACCCGTCCGAGATTGTCATCGACGAAGTTGCCGGGCAGTTCATCGCACTTTGGGCGGTTTCCTATCCATCCTGGGCGCATGGGATCGACATCACGGCGCTTTGGCCCGGCTGGATTGCCGGGTTCGTGCTGTTTCGACTGTTCGACATCACCAAACCCGGTCCAGTGGGCTGGGCAGACCGCAAAGGGGATGCGATGGGCGTGATGCTGGACGATGTGATCGCCGGGGTCTTTGCCGCCATTGGCGTGCTGCTGCTGGCCGGGCTTGCGCATGGGGTTCTGGGGCTATGAATGTGGCTGACCTGCTGGACCGCGCCAAGGCGCAAGGGGTGATGATCGCCACCGCCGAAAGCTGCACCGGAGGTATGGTGGCCGCTGCTCTGACTGATGTCCCGGGCAGTTCTGCCGTGGTGGACCGCGGCTTCGTCACTTACACGAATACCGCCAAGCAACAGGTGTTGGGCGTTCAGCACGAGACGTTGGAAGCCTATGGCGCAGTCTCGGAACCGGTCGCCTGCGAGATGGCCGAAGGTGCGCTGCGTCATTCACAAGCGCAACTCGCCGTGTCGATCACCGGCATCGCTGGCCCCGGTGGGTCCGAGTTCAAACCCGAAGGGCGCGTTTGCTTCGGCCTGGCAGTCGACGGAGTGCCCACGCATGTCGAAACCATCGAGTTCGGCGCACTTGGCCGTGACAAGGTTCGTTTTGCGGCACGCGATCACGCGCTGAACCTGCTGTCGAACGCCCTTTTCATGATTGCACAAAAAAAGGGCATGCGCCCTTAGTTGAAGCATCTTTAATCATCACTTCACAAAAAGCCCCCTAAATAGGCGGTTTTTCGACCATTGCCTCTTTTTTCCCCGCCCGACCTCCGCTTCAAGCCCCGGCACGCTAGCTGAAGAGGAGAGCGGCTGATGAATGGAGCCGATACCGCCTGGATCATAGTTGCAACCGCACTGGTCCTTTTCATGACACTTCCGGGCCTCGCCCTGTTCTATGGTGGCCTCGTGCGCGCCCGCAACGTGCTGAGTGTCTTCATGCACTGTTTCAGCATCGCATGCCTGATGAGCATTCTTTGGCTCGTCGCCGGATACTCGATCGCGTTCGGAGACGGCGGATCAGGGCTTTGGGGCGGTCTGGGCAAAGCCTTTCTGAACGGCGTCGACGCCGACAGCCTGTCGGGAACCCTGCCGGAGATCCTCTTTTTTGCGTTCCAGATGACCTTCGCCATCATCACGCCCGCGCTGATCGTCGGTGCCTATGTGGAGCGCGTGGGCTTTGGCTTCGTACTGACCTTCTCGGGCCTGTGGATGCTGTTGTGCTATGCACCCGTGGTTCACTGGATCTGGGGCGGCGGCATCCTGACCGATGGCGGAATTCTGGGTGAGGTCGGTGTGCGCGACTTTGCAGGTGGCATCGTGGTGCATGAAACTGCGGGTCTGGCTGCGCTGATCATTGCTGTGGTGCTTGGCCCTCGTCTGAATCGCACCACCCCCCCGCACAACCCCGGATTTGTCATGATCGGGGCCGCGATGCTGTGGGTCGGCTGGTTCGGCTTCAACGGCGGGTCACAACTGGCCGCTGACGGCGGTGCTGCGATGGCGATGACCGTGACGCATATCTCGGCTGCAACAGCCTCGCTGACATGGGCGCTGTACGAGCGGATCAAGTACGGCAAAGCCTCGATGGTCGGTCTTGTGACCGGTACGATTGCGGGTCTGGCCTCGATCACCCCGGCTTCGGGCTATGTCGATCCGGTGCAGGCGCTGATCATCGGTGCCGTCGCAGGTGTGCTGTGTCAGGAAGCCGTCAACGTCATCCGCAACATTCTGAAAATCGACGACACGCTGGATGTCTTTGCCGTGCACGGCGTCGGCGGCATCTTTGGCACCATCATGATCGCCGTGTTCGGCCTTGGTGCATGGACCGCACAACTGGGCGGTCTGGTCATCGTGGGTGTCTTTACGGCAGTTGTCACCTTTGTCCTGATCAAACTGGTTGCGCTGATCACCCCGCTTCGCGTAGACGCCGAGACCGAAACAAATGGCCTCGACCTGTCGGTACATGGCGAGCGGGCCTATGACATGAGCAGCTAAGCCCACCTTGGCGCTCGGGTCCGTTTTGGACCATGGCGGGCCTCGCTTTTGCGGGGTCCGCTTTTCTTTTGCCCGCCCTCTCGACTCTGGGGCGTGGGGCGCGTTATCAGCCCGCAACGTGTTTTCAGCCCAGAGGTTTGCATCATGATCCCCAGCTCCTACCCCGACAGCACCGAAATCGCCCGCCTGACCGCGCGGATGCTGCTGGAGATCAAGGCCGTCCACTTTAACGCGCGCGAGCCGTTCACGCTGGCCTCGGGCCTGCCCAGCCCGACCTATATCGACTGCCGCAAGCTGATCTCATACCCGCGTATCCGCTCAACCCTGATGGATTTCCTGACGGTCACCGTCATGCGCGACGCAGGGTTCGAGGCGTTCGACAATATCGCAGGTGGTGAGACCGCAGGCATCCCCTTCGCCGCAATGGTCGCGGAGCGGATGGCGCTGCCAATGACCTATGTGCGCAAAAAGCCCAAGGGCTATGGCCGCAATGCCCGGATCGAGGGCGCAATGTCCGAGGGTGAGCGCGTTCTGCTGGTCGAGGACCTGACCACCGATGGTGGCTCGAAACTGTCCTTTGTCGACGCGATCCGCGACACCGGCGCGACCTGCGGCCATACGGCGGTGATCTTCTACTATGGAATTTTCTCGGAGACCGAGAAGACGCTGGGCGACCATGGTGTCCAACTGCACCATCTATGCACCTGGTGGGATGTTCTGGCCGAGGCAAAGGCGCAGAACGCCTTTGATGCAGAAACACTTGATGGGGTCGAGGCTTTCCTGAATGACCCACGCGGCTGGCAGGAAGCCAATAAATCCTCGTAAAGAGCCTGTGCATAAGCTGGGGGTAACTCAACATAGAATCGCCCCCTAAGCGCTCGCATCTAGTGTTGCTGCAATGGCGCTGCACTAAATGTTGCGCCGCGCGGTGTTCTTTGGCAAAGTTGTCCAAACTTATCCCAAGCTGAAGTCGAGTTATACGCGACTTATCTTCAGAGATTTACAGATGGCCCAACGGGTGCCGGATTGATTAGAACCGTCGCACGGGCAGCGGGGACAAAATGAACGAGATTAGCAGTATCGAGCAGGCGGCGGCGCAGATTCAGAACGCCGAAACCATGCCGCACTCCATCGAGGCCGAGCAGCAGCTTCTGGGCGCGATCCTGACGAATAATGACCTGTATGACCGGGTGGCTTCGATCATCGGGGCCGAACATTTCTATGACCCGGTCCATGCCCGCATCTACGAGGTGGCGGCCAATCGTATCGCCAAGAACGCGCTGGCCTCGCCTGTGACGCTGAAATCCTTCATGGCCGAGGATGAGGGCCTGAAGGAGTTGGGCGGCCCCGCCTATCTGGTCAAATTGGCCGGGGCTTCGATCAGTGCGTTCGCAGTGCATGACTATGCCCAGATGATCTATGACCTCGCTATCCGGCGCGAGTTGATCCGGCTGGGTCGTGACATCTCGGACAAGGCGGCGCGGGTTGATGTTTCAAGCGAACCCAAAGAACAGATCGTCGAGGCCGAGCAACAGCTTTATCAGTTATCCGAGCAGGGCCAGACCGAACAGGGATTTCAATCCTTCCTCAAGGCGGTCACAGAAGCCGTCAACGTCACCAACGAAGCGTACCAGCGCGGCGGTGGCATGGCGGGGATTTCCACCGGTCTGGCCGATTTGGACAAACAGCTTGGGGGTCTGCATCCGTCGGACCTGATCATTCTGGCGGGGCGGCCGTCGATGGGGAAAACCTCGCTCGCGACCAACGTCGCGTTCAACGTCGCCAAGGCGTATAAGCGCGGCACCAAATCGGACGGGTCCGAAGGCGCTGTGGACGGCGGCGTGGTCGGGTTCTTCTCTCTCGAAATGAGCGCCGAGCAGTTGGCGGGACGGGTTCTGGCCGAAGCCTCGGAAATCTCCAGCCACAAAATCCGTCAGGGCGACATGACGGAATCCGAATTCCGACGTTTCGTGGACGCCGCGAAAGAGTTGGAAGCCTGTCCTCTGTTCATCGACGACACCCCTGCCCTGCCGATCTCGCAACTTGCGGCGCGCGCGCGGCGGTTGAAACGGACCCATGGGCTGGACTTGTTGGTCATCGACTATTTGCAGCTCTGCCGGGGTATGTCCGACAACCGCGTCAACGAAATTGCCGAGATTTCGATGGGCATGAAGGCCATCGCCAAGGAACTGAACATCCCGGTCATCGCGCTGTCTCAGCTCTCGCGTCAGGTCGAAAGCCGCGACGATAAGCGCCCGCAACTGTCAGACCTGCGGGAATCGGGCTCGATCGAGCAGGACGCCGACGTGGTGATGTTTGTGTTCCGCGAGGAATACTACAAAGAACGCGAAAAGCCCGGCGATCACGAGCTAGAAAAGATGGAAGAGTGGAAACAGGCGATGGAGCGTCTGCACGGCAAGGCCGAAGTCATTGTCGGCAAGCAGCGACATGGTCCCATCGGCACCGTCGAACTGTCGTTTGAGGCGCAGTTCACCCGTTTTGGCAATCTGGTCAAACCCTGGCAGCAGGACGGCCAGATCGAGGGCTACTGACCTACCACAACTCAGGCCTGTCGAACGCGGGCACGCAGCGCGACGGGCCCGAGAGAGGGGCCGTATCGCCCCCGGCCAGCGACTGACCGATCCATCCGTGCGGTTGGCTCAGCTTCTGGGGCGGACGGGCGAAATCCTGATCCATCGGTTTGAAACCTGTCTTTCCATAATAAGCAGGATCACCGTAAGTTATCGCAAAATCGACGCCTTGCCCCTTCAGATCGTCCAGCGCGAAACGGATTAGCCTCTGCCCGATCCCCGCTTTCTGGCGGTCCGTTTTTACAGCGACCGGCGACATCAAAACGACGTTGCGCGGGTCTTCATCGTAAAACAGGCGTGAAAAGAGGATACACCCCAAAAGCGCTTCCCCATCGCTCGCCAAATAGCAGCGCAGATCGTCTTCATCGGATGTCGCCATCAAATCCTGAACCAATGACGTCAGCGCCTGACCTTCGGCTATTCCTTCGGAGGCGGTAAAAACATCCCCGTAAAACGATGGTATCTGCGCCTCGAAATCTGCGTATCCCGACGTGAATTCCATCATGTTCGCCCTTTTTCTCGTGGCCGCGACCCAAGTGAACGATTCTCCCGGGCAGACCGCTGTTGATCACAGGTTAAACACAATAGCGCACCCATAAAAATGAAAACCAAACCGGCAAATTGGCGCGCCCGTTTCAAAATACAGGCCGCATGCCGCCCACCTTCCGTTCAATCAAGGCAATAATCGGCGCGTACCCCCTTGACCTGCCGCGATCCAATGTCATGAACAGAGCCATGAGTACCGCACGTTTGACGATCAACCTTCATGCGCTGGCCAGCAACTGGCAGGCGCTCGACGCGAAAACCAATGTCGAGACCGGCGCCGTGGTCAAGGCCGACGCTTATGGCCTTGGGGCCGAGCCCGTTTCGGCAACGCTGGCCGAGGAAGGCGTGCGCAAGTTCTTTGTGGCGGCAGCGGAAGAAGGGGCCGCTGTCCGGCAGGCCGTCGGACCCGTTCCAATGATCGGCGTGTTCTCGGGCCATATGGAAGGCGACACCGACCTGTTGCGCGACCATGACCTGACACCCTTGATCAACTCGCCCGAACAGTTCCAGCGCCACGTCGCAGCCTTGCCCGATCAGGCGTTCGGTGTTCAACTGGACAGCGGCATGAACCGTCTGGGGCTTGAACCGGCGGACTGGGCGGAACTGCGCCCCAGGATCGAGCCGCTGAAACCGCTTGTTGTCATGTCGCATCTTGCGTGCTCGGACGAGCCTGACCATCCCATGAACCAGCAGCAATTGCGCACCTTCCGCGAGATGACCGATGGAATCTCCGCGCCGCGCTCGCTGGCGGCCACTGGGGGAACGCTGCTTGGTCCTGAATTCCACTTCGACTTTTGCCGTCCGGGTATCGGTCTCTACGGCGGGTTGCCCTTCGCTGACGCGAAACCCGTGGTGACCGTAGATTTGCCGGTCATTCAGGTCCGCCAACTGGCCGTTGGTGAAACGGTTGGCTATGGCAACAGTTGGACGGCCCGGCGCCCGTCGCGCATTGCAACCGTCGCCGCAGGCTATGCAGATGGGCTGCACAGGGCAATCGGCGGCGGCATCGACGCCTTTTCTGGTGGTCAGCCCTGCCCCGTCGTAGGACGTATTTCGATGGACCTGATTACTGTCGATGTCACCGATTTGCCCAAAGACCCCGAGCGTTTGCGCATCCTGAATGGTCACCAGACCGTCGATGATCTGGCCGAGGCTGCCGGCACCATCGGATATGAAATTCTCACATCGCTGGGCGCGCGATATTCCCGGGGCTACGTGGAATGAGCGCGCTGGACTTGCTGGGCGGTCTTGGTCGCGCAGTGCTGACTCTGCTTGCGACCTTCGGCAAGGTGGCTTTGTTTGCTGCGGATGCGATCTCGCACATATTCCGGCCACCTTATTACCCGCGCGAATTTGCCGTAGCACTGATGAATATCGGGTGGCTGTCTCTGCCCGTTGTCGGGCTGACCGCCATCTTCACCGGCGGTGCGCTGGCGCTGCAAATCTATGCAGGCGGCGCGCGCTTCAACGCCGAGGCCGTGGTGCCCCAGATCGTTGCCATTGGCATGGTGCGCGAGCTTGGCCCGGTTTTGGTCGGTCTGATGATCGCCGCCCGCGTGACCTCGTCCATCGCGGCTGAGATTGCCACCATGAAGGTGACCGAACAGATCGACGCATTGGTGACACTGTCGACCCACCCGATGAAATACCTGACCGCACCCCGCGTTCTGGCCGCGTTGATAACCGTGCCCCTGCTGGTGGGCATCGGGGATATCATCGGCATCGCCGGAGGGTACGTCGTCGCGACCGAGAATCTGGGCTTCAACGCCGCGACCTATCTGCAGAACACGATCAATTTCCTTGAAACACGCGACATTGTCTCGTCGCTGGTCAAAGGGGCGGCTTTTGGCCTGATCGCGGCGATCATGGGCTGCTACTACGGCATGAATTCGGGACGCGGCGCACAAGGCGTCGGTCGGGCGACCAAATCCTCGGTCGAATCTGCTGCAATCATGATTCTGGCCGCAAACTTCATTCTGACAGGGGTGTTCTTCTCGGTATGATCAGGATGGAAAATGTACACAAGGCCTTTGGCTCCAATCAGGTTCTGCGCGGCACGAGCCTTGATATTCCCAAGGGCACCTCGATGGTCATCATCGGCGGGTCCGGCACCGGCAAGTCCGTTGCGCTGAAATGCATTCTTGGCCTGATCAAACCCGACAGCGGCATGATCTATGTTGACGGCAAAGACGCCACCAAAGGCGACCGGGATGCGTTTCTGGCGCGGTTCGGGATGCTGTTTCAAGGTGCGGCCTTGTTCGACTCGCTCCCCGTCTGGCAAAACGTGGCCTTTCGCCTGCTGCGTGGCCCGTTAAAACGCCCCCCGGAATATGCGCGCGAGATTGCGATTGAGAAACTGCGCCGGGTTGGTCTGAAATCCGACGTGGCCGACCGGTTCCCGTCTGAACTGTCGGGCGGGATGCAGAAACGTGTGGGCCTTGCCCGCGCGATCGCCGCCGAGCCCGAGATCATTTTCTTTGACGAGCCCACCACCGGGCTGGACCCGATCATGTCCGGCGTCATCAACGACCTGATCCGCGAAATCGTGACCGAGATGGGCGCCACCGCCATGACCATCACCCACGACATGAGTTCCGTCCGCGCGATCGCCGACAACGTCGCCATGCTGCACGGAGGCGTCATCCAGTGGACTGGTCCGGTTGGGCAGATGGATGCGTCCGGCGATCCTTACGTGGAGCAGTTTATTAGTGGGAGTGCCGAGGGGCCGATTGAGTCGGTGCGATGATATTAAGGAGAAAAAATGGATCCGTTTGAGCAACTAGAGAATGCCATCGAAGAGGTCAAAACGCTTAACGGAGGCGACTTGTCACCCTCAAACGGATACGAGTACGCACAATCGATCGCTGGAGACCTATTCGAGTATTACAGACAGATTGTTCAACTGGGCAAGTTATGTGGGCAACCGGTCCAAACTGTGGACCCCTCTTACGCTGAGGATTTGGAAAGAGCCTGCAATGTGGTTTTGAACCAAATCCAAAGAATGGAACTAAGTTTTAGGCTTCGGAAAGGGGCAACTAGCGTTGCGATCGAGCATGAGAACCATCTGGTCCGGTTGTCAAAGGAACAAGTAGAAGAAATCGAAGAGCACATAAATGAAGCTCGGCAAAAAATACGCTCTTCAGACGCTTTCGAAGAAAAGCACAAACGCAGACTTTTGAATCGGCTTGAAAACTACAATCTGAGATAAACAAAAAGATTAGCGACCTTGACGTGATGTTGGCCGGAGTAACAGAAGTAACCGCCGTAGCCGGGCAAACCGCAAGAAATCTTAACCCCGTGGTCGACCTCTTCAAGAAGATCTTCACCATCGCAGAAGGTGAGACAGACGAACCTCTTGGTCTTCCGGCCCCACCAAGGCAAATTGAAGATAAATCTGGAGAAAATTGAATCCTAAAGATTGCCACCCTCTCGCTGCTGATCCTCTACCCCATCGCATGGTTTGCCCCACTGATGCGCGCCGGTCTGCTGCCCATTTTCGGCCTGTCGGAAATCAGCGTCATCACCGGCCTGCAATCCCTGTGGAAATCCGATATCTTCCTGGCGCTGATCGTCACCGTCTTTGCCCTCTTCGCGCCTTTTATCAAGACAATTGGAACGGCTCTGGTGCAGTGGGACCTGCTGGACGCCCGCGTTCAACCCGCGCTCAATATCATGGGGAAACTGGCGATGGCTGACATCTTTCTGATCGCGCTGTACATAACGCTGGCCAAGGGCATCTCCTACGCCACTATCGAAACCGCATGGGGATTGTACCTGTTTACAGCCTGCATTCTGGCCTCGATCGCGTTGGGATACATTACGGAAATGACATCCAATTCACGAAAACCTCAGAACTAATTGATTGAAAACCCTCATCTGGGTATCATCTTAATATTTCGAGCAGCAACAATTAGTAGTTTCAGGTCCGCAGCGGATCAATCTGCGTGTGTTAGTTGTGTCCCGCTCTGGCCTGGTTTGTACCGGTTTGAGAAGGAGTTCGTCTGTCATGACCGCCCTCCATAATATGACTTTGCAATTTCAGAATGCGTTTTTAAGACTTACTTTTTTGCTGATTTGCGCCGCGGCGCTATTCTCTGTTTCAACGACTATACTCTCTGCGTTCGGCGTGCTGCCATGGTTGTCCATGCAAGCCGCTTTCGGGACGGGGACTTATGTTGATGCGGGTATGTTCATACAGATTGGACTGACCGCACTGATTCTCATGCTGGCGTTCTATTTGCCGGCAAATGCCCGCATGATGGCGCTGGAAAACGCCCATCGGAAGTTTTCGCTGAACATGCAGGACATCTCTTACGCGTACCAGTTGGCACACGCGGCTGACCGTGGGGATACCTTTCTGCTGTCCTCGGAATTCGATGCGGTCAAGGAACGGATGGCGTTTCTACGCCACCATCCCGACTTGCAATCGCTGGAGCCAGAAATCCTGGAGCTGGCCGCCCAAATGAGCCAGATCAGTCACGAACTGGCTGAAACCTACGGCGACGCCAAGGTTTCCCGCGCGCGCATGTTCCTGCAGCAGCGTCAGGAAGAGATTGAGCAATTCCAGCAGCGGATCGGCGACGCCCAGACCATCCAGCAGGAACTGCGTCAGTGGACACGTGATATCGAGATCGAGGAATCCATCGCCAAGTCTCAGCTCGCTCGACTGCGCGATGAGTTGTTCGAGCTTCTGCCAGAGCTGTCAGCCCAATTGCGGACGCCGCCAGAAGATCGCGAAGCTTCGGAATCCAGCGTTATTGCAATGTCACCACCTCGCGCGGCGGAATAGGCGCGTCAGCGCCTGCTGCGGACGATGACCCAGCGGGTCTGAGGACGCAGCCCGCCCCCGTCGGAGAGGAAAGCCCATCAGGGCTTGAAGAACCGACCGTCCTCGGGCACCAAGGGCGGCATGGCGAAGACGACTTCTTTTTCCTGTTCGGCCTGTGGTGCCACCCATTCCCGCTGGTCGGGGCGGTGCGACAGTTGCGGCGAATGGAACACGATTGCGCAGGATGTCCCCCTTTCGGCTGGCCCTGCAAAAAAATCCCTTGGCGGCAAACGTGGCCAGCCCATCGCACTCACGGACCTGTCGACCGAGGAAACACCCCCGCCCCGCACGCTGTGCGGGGTCGAAGAACTGGACCGTGTTCTGGGTGGTGGCCTTGTTCCGGCCTCAGCCTTGCTAGTGGGCGGTGACCCCGGTATCGGCAAGTCCACTCTGCTGCTTCAGGCTGCTGCCCGTTTTTCGCGCGCCGGAGTGAAGACCATCTACGTGTCCGGCGAAGAAGCCAGCGCACAAGTGCGGATGCGCGCACGCCGTTTGGGGCTTGAAGACGCGCCGGTACAACTGGCGGCAGAAACCAACCTGCGCAACATCCTGACCACGCTCGAGGCTGAAAAGCCCGGCCTTGCCATTATCGACTCGATTCAGACCATGTGGGCCGACAATGTCGACAGCGCCCCCGGTTCGGTGTCACAAGTAAGGGCCGCAGCGCATGAATTGACCACGTTTGCGAAACGACACGGTATTTCGATCATCATGGTCGGCCATGTGACGAAAGAGGGCCAGATCGCAGGTCCGCGGGTCGTCGAGCATATGGTCGATACAGTGCTGTATTTTGAGGGCGAACGCGGTCATCAGTTCCGTATCCTGCGCGCGGTCAAAAACCGTTTTGGCCCTGCCGACGAGATCGGCGTTTTCGAGATGACAGGCAAAGGTCTGGCTCAGGTCACGAACCCCTCAGCCCTGTTCCTGTCCGAACGTGGCACGCCCAGCCCCGGTTCGGCAGTGTTTGCGGGGATCGAAGGCACGCGTCCTGTTTTGGTTGAATTACAGGCACTTGTCGCACCTTCCCCACATTCTCAGCCGCGCCGCACGGTCGTGGGTTGGGACAGTGGGCGACTGGCCATGATCCTGGCAGTGCTTGAGGCACGGTGCGGTGTGCCCTTCACCGGGCTTGACGTTTACCTCAACGTGGCCGGTGGCCTGAAAGTCAGCGAACCCGCAGCCGACCTTGCAGTTGCCGCCGCATTGCTCAGTGCGCGCGAGGACTCTGCCCTGCCTGCAGACACAGTCGTCTTCGGAGAAATCTCGTTATCCGGGGCACTTAGACCGGCCCCTCAAACCGAAAATAGGTTGAAAGAAGCCCAGAAACTTGGTTTCACATCAGCCATAGCTCCGGCAGGTGGCAAAACGGGTACTGTGGCAGGTCTGACACTCACCCGACCCTCTGATTTGGTGGGGTTTGTTGGCGAAACCTTCGGAGCAGGTTAAGGTAACGCCTTGAGAGGCTGAAAAAAATACAGGCGAGGGCCATGGAAGGTTTTACAATTATTGACGGGGTGGTTGCCCTGATCGTCGTGGTGTCGGGCCTTTTGGCCTATTCCCGCGGCCTTTTGAGAGAGATTTTGGCGATTGCGGGTTGGGTCGCGGCCGCTGTTCTTGCCTTCATTTTCGCACCCCAAGCCGTGCCACTGATCAAAGAGATTCCCGTCGTCGGTGATTTCCTGCGCGACAGTTGCGAATTGTCGGTCATAACCGGTTTTGCAGCGGTTTTTGCGGTCGCCTTGATCGTTGTCAGCATTTTCGCGCCCCTGTTTTCCTCGGTCGTACAACGCTCGGCGTTGGGGGGTCTGGATCAGGCGCTTGGGTTCTTTTTCGGCATCGCGCGCGGCATCTTGTTGGTTGCCATCGCGTTCTTCGTCTACGACACGGTCATGACCGGGCAATCCTATACCATCGTGGATGAAAGCCGTTCGGCCAAGGTGTTCGAACAATTCGGTGACAAGATCGAAGAGCAAAACCCCGAGGCTGCCTTGGGTTGGGTCACCCAGCAATATGAAGAGCTGGTCGCAAGCTGCACGGAAGGGTCAGCACCCGTCGAAGGCACGACCCCGACCGAAGAGTCAACGGCACCAGCAACAACTGAATAACAAGAAAGCCCGGCTCAGACCGGGCTTTTCTTTGACCGAAGGGTCAAATCTCAGGTGAAGCCTTCGCCCGCACACACGGTGCAGCGGATGTTTTTCAGACCGAAACAGCCGGTACAGTTGCTGTAGATGGGTTTTCCAAAAACATCGCGGCTTTTGACGACCTCACCCGCCCCATTACAGATTGGGCACGGGGCACGTCCCATTCCGCGGCAGCGATGGCACCGACGCTTGGACGGCTCATCCTTCTTTTGACCTTGTTTGTGCTGCCACATGTTTCAAATTCCTGCTCGAAAATTTTCTTTATCAGACAATCATTCTTGCTGAATTGACAGCACAAGCCGCACCGCATGTCACCTTTTTATGCGCATTGTGGCAAAATCCACCTGCGTCAAATCGCAATTGTGATCCTTTGATGACACCGGCACCGTAAGGCATTATGTGAGAGCCGAACTGACATGGAATCGGAGCCACCGATCTTGCTGTATCTGTCTATCTTCGCGCCAACCCTTCGTGACGCAGGCGCGTCTGCCCCCAAATTTAGACGGGCAGCACAAAGCATAGATGCCCCCATGCGCCCGTTCCAAACCGCGTCGCACGTCAAAACGTCATAGAAATTGGAGCCCGTACATGTGTGGGATTTTGGGGATCGCAAGCAGAACGCATGATGTGTTTGCGGAAATCTATGACGGGCTGCTGATGTTGCAGCACCGGGGTCAGGACGCCTCGGGGATCGTCACATATACCGGAGAGTTCTTCCGCGAGAAAAAGGCCAATGGCTTGGTCAAGGACGTGTTCAACGCCAAGGATGCGGAAACGCTGTTGGGCAAGGTCGGCATTGGCCATGTGCGCTATCCCACGGCCGGGTCGCTCAGCGCGTCCGAGGCGCAGCCATTCTTCGTGAACGCCCCCTATGGCATCTATCTGGTTCACAACGGCAACATCACAAACACGGCGCAGCAGCGCGAAAAGGTAACAGGCAAGTACAGCCGCCACCTGCGCACGACATCGGATTCCGAAATTTTGCTGAATGTATTGGCCGACAAAGTGGCCGATGCGATCAAGGTCAACGGCAATGCCGATCCGATCCGCAACATCTTTGCCGGCGTGAAGATGACGATGGAGCGTGTTCAGGGCGCGTATTCCGTCATTTGCCTGATCGCGGGTGTCGGCATGTTGGCGTTTCGTGACCCGCATGGCATCCGCCCCCTGTCCGTTGCGGTCCGTGAGACCGGCGGCAATGGGGATGACTATGCTTTTGCCTCAGAAGATGTAGCTTTTGGGATCAACGGCTTCAGCAAATTGCGTGACCTGCGTCCGGGTGAAGCGATCCTGATCGACCTTGACGGCAATAAACACGAATTCCAGGCCGTCGAAGGCAAGCTGACGCCATGTATCTTTGAATACGTTTACCTTGCGCGTCCGGATTCGCTGCTGGACGGCGTATCCGTCTACAAAACCCAGATGCGCATGGGGCAGACTCTGGCCAAACAGATTCAGGATTCAGGGCTCGAGATTGACCGGATCATCCCGGTTCCCGACAGCGCCCGCCCCGTCGCACTTGAGGCTGCCAAGATCACTGGCATTCCGTACCGCGAAGGTTTGGTGAAGAACCGGTATGTCGGGCGTACCTTCATCATGCCCGGTCAGGAAGAACGCCAGAAATCAGTGCGCCGCAAGCTGAATGCGGTTCCGCTGGAATTCGATGGGCATAACGTGCTGCTTATCGACGACTCGATCGTGCGTGGCAATACGATCAAGAAGATCGTCCAGATGTGCCGTGAGGCCGGTGCGAAGAAGGTCTATATCGCCAGCGCCTCGCCTCCGGTGAAATACCCCAACGTCTATGGCATCGACATGCCCACCAAGCATGAGTTGATCGCAAACGGGAAAGAGATCGAGGAAATTCGGCAGGAATTGGGTGCAGACGCCCTGTTCTATCAGCATCTCGACGACCTGATTTGGGCGGCCAAGGAAGGCAACCCCGAGATCGAAGCCTTTGACTGTTCGTGCTTTGACGGGAAATACATCACCGGCAGCGTCAGCGAAGACTATTTGGACACGCTGGAAAACAGCACTCGGGTCAGCAAAAAGCGCGAGGACATGCAGGTGCCCGGCGGGTCTTGGAACGCGGCAAAGCTGGCCTCTGGCTAAGAGCTACATCGCGAATCAGTTTTGAAAATGGCCCGCATTGCATAGGCGATCGGGCCATTTTTTATGTCTTTCCGCAGACGGATTGGTCGATTTCCGCGCACAACCCTCTGGCGAAGGAAGCGCGTTCGCAATGGGTTCGCCGGGTCGTCAAATATTGTGACGGAACGGTCTGCCAACCACATCTTTTGTTCCGGTCGCGCGTTTGATAGCCCCCGTGTCACCAACCACTCAACACAAGGGGTTGGGGTCATGCATCCCGGCCGCAATTCATGTCAAACGCCACCGTCAAAAGCGCTGCCACGCAGAAGGGCGCGTTGAAAAAGAACTCTGTTTCCCTGCTGGGGATTTTTGGCTCTAAAGCGGACATGCGGGCGTTGATGCGCTTGTCATCGGGCCGCGTGAAAGAGGTCAAGCCCGGCAGCCGCATCGCCTCGGGCACCGTCGTCGCCATAGACGACGAGGGTGTAATGCTGCGACAAAGCGGCCAAACCAAGCGGATCGCCATCCCCGGCAGCTAATCCTGTCTTGACGCTTTGCGCGCAGGGGTCCAAACCGCATCCATGACCGATCAGACCAAAATCGCCCTTATCACCGGGGCATCGCGCGGCTTGGGAGCGGCCTTGGCCGAGGCGCTGGCGCCCGAGTATCACATCGTTGCCGTCGCCCGCACAACCGGCGGGTTGGAGGAGCTGGACGACCGCATTCAGGCCAAAGGCGGATCAGCGACGCTGGCCCCGATGGATATTGCCGATCCAAACGCGATGGCCACCCTGTGCCGCAGCATCCATGACCGCTGGGGCAAGGTAGATTTGTGGATACACACCGCTATCCACACCTCAGCATTGACGCCAGTTCATTTTGTCGATCCCAAAGAGTGGACGAAGGCCGCAAGCATCAACGCAACGGCAACCTCCGTTCTGATCCCATATGTGGCGCCTTTGCTGGGTGAAACGGGGCATGCCGTGTTTTTCGATGACCCAAAGGCAGGTCAGAAATTCTATGGCATTTATGGTGCGACCAAAGCGGCACAGATCGCGCTGGCGCGCAGTTGGGCAGCCGAAACCGAACGCACCGGACCGCGCGTTTCCATCGTTGAGCCCGCGCCCATGCCAACAGCCGTTCGCGCCAGGTTCCATCCCGGAGAGGATCGCGACGCACTGACACCCACAGCAGACGAAGCCGCGCGGATATTGGCGCTGTTGTAAGGGAATGGCCCTTGCGGGCCATGCCTCTGGCAGGGATATTTTTGGCCAGATGAAGCAGGCGGATCAGCCTATATGGGTACCGGTGCGCCCGGCCAGATCGACAAAGAACTGCCACGCGACCCGGCCCGAGCGCGCGCCGCGCGTGGCTTGCCATTCGATCGCCTCGGCGCGCAGGGTTTCGGCGTCGACAGTGACGCCATAGGCGGCGCAATAGCGGTCGATCATCGCAAGGTATTCGTCCTGATCACAGGGGTGGAACCCCAGCCACAGCCCGAAGCGATCCGACAGTGAGACCTTTTCCTCGACCGCCTCGGACGGGTTGATGGCGCTGGAGCGTTCGTTTTCAATCATGTCCCGCGGCATCAAGTGGCGGCGGTTTGAAGTGGCGTAGAACACCACATTTTCCGGGCGGCCTTCGATGCCGCCATCCAGCACCGCCTTGAGCGATTTGTAGTGCTGGTCATCGTGGCTAAACGAGAGATCGTCGCAGAACAGGATAAACCGGTGTGGCGCGGCCCGCAGATGGTTCAACAGGCGCGCGACCGAGCCCATATCCTCGCGCTGGAGTTCCACCAATTTCAGGTTGGGGTGGTCGGATTGCAAGGTACCGTGGACGGCCTTGACGAGGCTGGACTTCCCCATCCCCCGCGCGCCCCACAGAAGTGCGTTGTTGGCTTTGAAACCCGCCGCAAAGCGCCGGGTGTTGTCCAGTAGCGTGTCGCGGGACCGGTTGATCCCAACAAGCAGGTCCAGATCAACCCGGTTGACCTTGGTCACCGGCTCAAGCCGGTCGGGTTCAACGTGCCAGACAAAAGCCGGAGCTGCGCTGAAATCCGGCGCAGCTAGGGGTGCGGGGGCCATCCGCTCCAGAGCGTTAGCGATGCGGTTCAGGGCTTGGTCGTCCATCGGGGCCTCCGGTCTTGTCGTCGCGGTTTCAAACCATGTTCCGGCTTGCGCAACAAGGTCCAGAAAAGAAAAAGGCGCGCCACCCGGTAGCGCGCCTTATTTTCAGTTCAAAGAGCGGTTATTTACCGTCTTCTTCGCGAATGATCTCAGCATCCGCCTCTTCTTCTTCGTCATCGTAGTAGCCATCGGCGCGCAGTTGCTCTTCGCGCTTTTTCTCGACGCGGGCGACAAGAAAGATTGATATCTCGTAAAGCCCGTAGACCACCACAAACAAGATGACCTGCGTGATCACGTCCGGCGGTGTCACCAGCGCCGCCAGCACCAGAATGGCAACCACGGCGTATTTGCGGACCGATCCCAGACCTTCGGCCGTCACCAGCCCTGCCTTACCCATCAAGGTCAACAGAACCGGTAGTTGGAAGCACAGACCAAAGGCCACGATGAACTTGATCGTCAGGTTCAGATATTCCTGCGCCGAGCCCTGGAAGACCACGCTCAGCGGGGCGGCGGTTGCCCCTTCGGTCACGGCCTCCCCTTCGGCCCCGAACTGCTGGAAGCCCAAGAAGAAGTCATAGGCCAGCGGTGTGACCACATAAAAGGCAAAACTGGCACCCAGAAGGAACATGAAGGGCGAGGCCAGCATGAACGGCAGGAACGCGTTCTTTTCCGATTTATACAATCCCGGAGCCACGAACCGCCACATCTGCATCCCGATATAGGGGAACGCCAGAATGAACCCGCCCAAGAGCGAGACCTTGATGGCCACAAAGAACCCTTCCTGCGGCGAGATGAAGATCAGCCCGCAATCCTGCCCGCGTTCAGCAAGAACGTCACATAACGGGCGCGTCAGAAAGTTAAAAAGCGGCGTGGCCACCGTAAAACAGATGATCATCCCGATCAGAAACGCCACGACGCAGTGAATAAGCCGCGTGCGCAGTTCCGCCAGATGCTCGATCAATGGGGCCGAGCTGTCCTCGATCTCGTCGGTCTTGGTCATGTCTTGCTTTCGGTATTCAGCGCGGCTTCGGCTTCTTCCGCTTTAGCCAAAGCTTCAGCGGCTTCCTTGGCCTTGCGTTCAGCAGCAGCACGCGCGGTCGAGGCTTGAATCTTTTTCGCTTGCTCAGCCCGTTCAGCGGCCAGTTTGCCGGTTTCGCTGTCGGGGTCGAACTTGGTCGGATCCATGCTCTTGGCCATTTCCTGCGCGGCTTCTTTCACACCGTCCATGGCCGTGCCAACCGGATTGGTCGCCGCGTTCAGCCCCTTTTTGATTTCATTGACACCGGCCTGATCCGCGGCCTCGTTCATCGCGCTGCTGAATTCACGCGCCATACCACGTGCTTTGCCGACCCAGCGGCCGACATTGCGGAACAGCACAGGCAGGTCCTTTGGCCCCACAACGATCAGGGCCACGACGCCAATGACCAGAAGCTCGGTCCAGCCCAGATCAAACATCTGGTCTTATGCCTTGTCTTTGTCTGTCTCGGGCGTGACGTCCTTGGCCAGTTCGGACGCGTCCTGCTCCAACTCGTCCGCGCCTTCTTTGACGCCCTTTTTGAACGAAGTGATACCCTTGCCCACTTCACCCATGAGTGAGCTGATCTTGCCGCGGCCAAACAGAACCAGCACCACGACAGCGATCAGTAGAAGACCGGGAAGACCGATATTGTTGAGCATGTCATATCTCCTTGTACATCGACGCATCGCGCCGGGAATGTGATCTGAGCTCGTGTCTACGCCCGGATCCCCGATTGCAAAAGTGAGGCCTTGCTATTTGGGCAGTAAATTTGATCGCCATACGCGTTTTTTTGAGACTCGCAATTCTCAACTGACAGGTTTATGTCAGTTGATAGCAGCTAGGTACAGACCATCGAAACCTGGTCAACGGAGACTCAAATGACCCATGTTGCAGAAATCGTCACCTTCAGCCTCGCCAATGGCACCACGCCGGAAGAGTTTGTAAAACTCAGCCAGGCCTCCGAAGGCTTTGTCCGGTCTGCTCCCGGCTTCACCCATCGACACTTAAGCCAGGGCGAAGATGGCCGCTGGACCGACTATGTGGTCTGGACGGATATGAAAGCGGCCAAAGACGCCGCCGCGCAATTCCCGCAGCAGGACTTTTGCGCGGATCTGATGGCTGCGATCAATCCGGAAAGCATCCAGATGCGCCATGAGAATGTGCTATGGAACATGACCGCCTGATCGCGGTCGAAACGGTGTGTCATGCGCCGCACTGACCGCCTGTTCGACATCATCCAGATTCTGCGCGACGGTAAACTGCACCGCGCGCAGGACATTGCGGACCGGCTTGAGGTGTCGGTTCGCACGATCTACCGCGACATGGATACTCTCGTCGCCTCGGGCGTCCCGGTCGAGGGGGAGCGCGGCGTAGGCTACATGGTGCGCGAACAAATCACCCTGCCCCCCCTGAACCTGACCCCAGCCGAGCTTGAGGCGCTGAACCTCGGCATGGCGATCGTGGCCGCAGCCGCCGACCCGGATCTGAAAGCCGCCGCCGAAACTCTCGCCGACAAGATCGACGCGGTGCTACCGACACAGGTCGTGGCCGAGGCCGACGCCTGGAAATTCGCCGTTTATCCCTTTGCCGATGCCGCGCGCGGGCTGGCGCATATGGCGCCAATCCGATCCGCCATCAAGTCGCGCCAAAAGCTCCTCCTGTCCTACCGCCGCATCGACGGCGTGTTGACAGAACGCACGATCCGCCCCCTGCATATGGAATACTGGGGCCGCGTCTGGACCCTGACGGCATGGTGCGAATTGCGCGCAGGCTTCCGTGTCTTCCGCGTAGACCTGATCGAATCCGTGCACCCCTTGCCAGAAATCTTTGCCGACGAGCCCGGCAAAAGACTAAGCGACTTCGACCCCGAAGCGTGATCCGCGCTTCATCTGGCTAAAAATATCCCCACCGGAGGTATGGCCCGATCAGGGCCATTCCCTTTAGTTCAAGTAGGGTTCCGGATCGACGGCCTCGAATCCTTTCCGAACCTCGAAATGGACATAAGCATTGTCGCCGCCGCGCAATGCAGCAATCTTTTCGCCCCGGCGCACGCGATCGCCCTTTTTCACCGCGATGTTTTCGACATTGGCATAAACGGTTAGCAAGTCGTTCTTGTGCTTCACAACGATGATCGGCACCTGATCAGCGTCTGCGGTGATCGCGGCCACCGTACCGGCTTCGGCGGCTTTCACCGCAGTTCCCGGTGCCGCCGCGATATCAATGCCCTCGTTCTTTCCCTTGTTATAGGTACGGATAATCGTCCCCGTGACGGGCAGACCCAACAAGGAGTTGCTCTGGTTGGTTGGGGCTTCAGCCGTAACATCAGGCGCAGGTTTTGCTGGCGCAATCACTTCTTCCGGCAAAGGTTGCGTCGCGCTTGGCGGAGTGGGCGTCGGCGACCCCTGCCCCGGCTGCGTCACATTGGTTGCCGGTTGGCTTGTCTGTTGCGGCGCTGGCTGGCTTTTGATCGGGATCAGCAGGAACTGCCCTTCACGCACAGTAAAGTCTGAATCCAAACCATTCCAATCGGCAAGGGCGTCCACCGGAACGTCATAAAGCCGTGAGATCGTAAAGGCTGTTTCGCCCCGTTTCACCTTGTGCCGGATCGGTTCCGGTCCCGCAGGCGCTGGGGCCGGAGCAGGTGCTGCGGCAGGTTGCGCAGGCTCCAGCGTCGACGTTTGTACGGACCCATCCGTCGGCGCGTCATCAATCGCTGTTCCGGCGATCGTGGCGATATCCACTGTGCTTGCGGCACCAACTGCCCGCGGCAGGGCAACAACCTCGCCATCACGCAGGGCGTCGGTCGGCTTGAGGCCGTTAAAAGTGGCAAGTTCGCCCTCAGGCAACCCGACCCGCGCGGCCACGTCCCTCACCGTGTCACCACGGCGCGCTATGGCCACCTGATAAGTCGGATAGGTGATCACGCCGCGTGCATCCGGTGCCGGTCGGCTTGTCGTCGCGGATTGCGCGGCGTCGGTTGTCGAAAACCCGCCGACCTGCCCGCGCAGATCATAATCGAGCGGACCTTCACACCCCGCCAAAAATGCCAGAGCTGCGGCTCCGGTTGCGCAGCGTCGTATCGCTGACTTGGAAACTGCTCTCATTTTGCTGTCCTCATCACCTGCCCCTGTTGGCCGGGGTTCCGGTGCATCTGCAAAGTATTCCTTTACGCCCCTTCTTTTCCCAGCCCCTCTAGCAGGGGTACGAAACGAACGGGCAACAATTCATCATAGTCCAGGCCGGTCTCGGTTCGCCGCACACGGATCAACGTCTGAACCGCATCCGACTGCCCCACCGGTAAAACCATGATACCGCCGATTTTGAGCTGCGCCAAGAGCGGCCCGGGAGGGTCCTCCGCCGCCGCCGTCACAATGATGCGGTCGAACGGTGCCTGCTCCGGCAGACCAAAGGATCCATCCGACAGCATCGCTGTCACATTGGTCAGCCCCATGTCACGGAACAGCTCTCCGGTTTCACGGACCAGCCGCTTGTGGCGCTCGACTGTATAAACCCGGCGCGCCAGCTTGGACAGGACGGCAGCCTGATATCCGGACCCCGTGCCGATCTCCAAAACGGTATCGCGCGGCCGCACGTCCAGCGCCTGCGTCATCAGCCCAACGACCGACGGCTGGCTTATTGTTTGCCCACAGGCAATCGGCAACGGCGTGTCTTCGTAGGCGCGCTCAGAAAACAGACCTTTGACAAACTTTCCGCGATCAATCTGCTCCATTGCGGCCAGAACGCGTGCGTCCGTCACCCCGCGCGAGCGCAAGGCGAACAGAAATTGCATGATGGTTTCTGCGCTTGGTCCGCTCATTCGATCGACTTCAATGCCTCAAGCGTGTCATGTGCCGTCAGATCCGCTCGCATCGGCGTAACCGAAATATACCCGGCCAGGTTTACGGCTGCGTCCGTTCCGGGCGCGGTTGGATTGTGCTGATAGCCCCCCTTGATCCACAAGAATCGCCGCCCCGACGGAGAGCTGTGCGGTTCGACCGAGAAATGTGTATCCCGGCGGAACCCTTGCGGTGCGATCCGAGTGCCCAGCACTTCATCCGCAGGAACCGGAGGGAAATTCACGTTATAAAACAAACGGTAATCACCCTGATCCGCCGGGGTAGCATCCAGAATTTTCCGCACGAGGTCAGCGCCGTACCGGGTCGCTGTCTCGAAGGGATCGTCCAGCCCAAGGTTACGTGGGCCAAAATACTGCGACAACGCGATCGCGGGGATACCTTGCAAGGCGGCTTCCATCGCCCCGCCCACGGTGCCTGAGTAAAGCGTGTTTTCGGCAGAGTTATTGCCACGGTTCACACCCGACAACACCAGGTCCGGCGGTGCATCCTTCATTACGTCGTGCAGACCGGCCAACACGCAATCGGCGGGTGACCCTTCGGCCGCAAACCGACGTTCACCCAACTGAGCCATCATCATCGGGTGCGTATAGCTGATGCAGTGGCCAACGCCGGATTGTTCGAACGCTGGTGCTACGACCCAAACCTCACCATCTGGGCCTGCAAGTTCTGCGGCGATCGCCTCGAGCGCGATCAGCCCCGGAGCGTTGATTCCATCATCGTTGGTCAGAAGAATACGCATATGCCCCATCCGTCCCTGCGTTTTTTTCCTTGATAGACCCGCCCCTGCGCGGCGGCAAGCGACCCGCACACGCAATCTGCGGCTTTCGCGCACCACTTGGCCCTAATCTGTGGTTACAGGCTCACTCGGGGAAAACGAAACACCGGTCCCGGCGCACCGTCAGCCACATAACGCGTCCCGGCTGGGGCACAAAGACGTTGGGCACCGTCGCTTTCAGGATCGAGCCGTCGTGATCCATGCGAAACTCAACAAGGCTTTCGTTCCCCAGAAACCGCGAACGCTCGACCACGCCTCGGGCCGCGACACCATCCGTCGCCGTCGGAAGCGGCCCTTTACCGTTGCGATCAAAGTCCAGCCGAACGTGCTGAGGGCGAAAAACGATCTCGACATTCGTGCCATCGGCAAAGCCCGGTGCCAGGAACTGACCAAACGGTGTGTCCGCCAACGCCCCATTCACTTGCGACCTTAAAACATTGAGATCGCTGAAAAAGGCCACGGCTGCCTTATCAGCCGGACGCGTATAGACGTTGTAGGGTGCACCCTGCTGAACGATCTTGCCCCGCCGCATCAATGCAATTTCGTCGGCCATGCGCATGGCCTCTTCGGGTTCATGGGTCACCAGAACCACGGCCGCATCTTCCTGCTTGAGGATCGCAAGCGTTTCATCCCGGATGCCATCACGCAGCCGATTGTCCAGCCCCGAGAACGGTTCGTCCATCAACATGATACGCGGGCGCGGAGCCAAAGCACGAGCCAGTGCAACCCTCTGCTGCTCACCCCCTGACAGGTGATGCGGAAAACTGTCGATGAACCGCATCATGTCGACTTTGCGCAGCAGTTCTTCGACACGGGCGCGTTTTTCGTCCCTGCGTCCTTTCAGACCAAAAGCGACGTTATCCGCCACGCTGAGATGGGGGAACAGGGCAAAATCCTGAAACATCAACCCGATCTCGCGCCGTTCCGGAGGCACGCGAAACACGGTGTCGCAGATCAGTTTGCCGTCGACGTAAATCTCACCGGATTCCTGCATGTCGACCCCGGCGATCATCCGCAGCGTCGTCGACTTTCCGCAACCCGACGGCCCCAGCAGACAGGTCACCTGCCCGGCCTGCACCGTCAGTGAAACGTCATCAACAACAACCCGCCCCTCGTAACGCGCGACCAGATTGCGAATTTCCAGACGTGGAGGAGTTGCGTCTATTGTCACCGATGGACCCCGTTGCCTTTCCCGATCAATTCCATCGGACTTGGGCGGGGATAGCAACCCCGTCCCTCAGGCGCAAGGGATCAGCAACACCCACCTGACGGAGCTTCCCCGGCGGCTTCAAACGGGCTTTCGCCGCCACACCCTTCGAAAATGCCGTAATGGGTCGAGAAATCGCCGATAAAGTCGAAATGCCGGGCAAATCGCGTGTTTTTCAACATCATCCACGTATTGCCGCACACCGGAAAGACCTTGCCGGTTTCAATCGCATGGTGGTCGTCCAGCTCAAACAGATGCGGAGCGTGAGGGATGGTCCCCTTGTAAATCACCGCCTGCCCGTAATCCTCACAGGCTGGCTCCAGCCTCGGCAGCTTGAACAGACGATACGTTGCCGACAGGAACTTCAACGGCGCAACGCGCTCCTCCAGAACCGGGTTTTCAATGGTCAGCGGCCGGTGGGTCACCCGGCGCGGATCGCCAAAGCCAGCCTTGCGCGAAATCGACAGGAAATCATTCCAATACAGCGCCCCAGACAGGCATTCGCCATACAAAACCTCGTCCTCGGCCATGGCTTGGGGCACGCGTCGGTCGGCGTAGACGTCCGAGAAATACATCTCGCCGCCTTCTTTCAGCAAACGGTGCGCCCCGCGTAAAACCGCCTCTTTGTCCGTGGCCAGATTGATCACGCAGTTCGAAACGATGATGTCGAACGAGCCGGGCTCAAGATCCAGTTCGTCCAGATTTTCGATATATCCGTGGTGGAATTCAACATTCGACGCGCCATGGCCGAACGCCTGCGCGTGGAATTCCTGATGCGCGCGAGCAACGTCCAGTTGCTCGGGCGTCATGTCCACACCAACCACGCGGCCTTTTTCGCCGACCATCGCGGACAGAGCGTAGACGTCGCGCCCAGCCCCGCAGCCCAGATCGAGGATGCTCATCCCCTCAAGATCAAGCGGCGCAATCAACCCGCATCCATAGTAACGTGTCAGCACATCGTCATGAATTTGCGAAAGAATTTTCTTTACGTGATCCGGCATGTCATCAGGTGTGCAACATGCGTTGGTCTGCAGGTCCGAACTGCCTTGCAAGACTTCGCCATAGTAGTTTTGCACCGACTCATGCTTCATCCTGAGCTTCCCTTTGCTTCGCGTTTGACTTCAGCTAGTTCAGAGCGGTCTCAGGTGCAATCCAAGCCTCCGACTTCTAACAGAACTGTGAGTTTCCCGCCTCAGCCCAGCAGGTCAAAATCGACGCCTGCGCGCACGCGGCCATTTACCTGAATCTCCAACCGGTGCGCACCGGGAACCAGCTTGAAGGTTGTCGCATCACCCTTGAGCTTGTGTCTCTTGGTCAGACGCAACACTCCTTCGCGTAATACCGATTGTTTGAGCTTGTGCACCTTGGCTGAGGTTCTTCCACCAGGTCGTTGGAAATGAACGATATAATCCACCAGCACTGGCTGGCCTCCGTCACCATTCAAAACCACCTCAAACTCCAGCGCCCCGCCGATCCTTGCCTCGCCGAGAACAGAGACGTTTGTCGAAATCACGGCCTCGGGGTCGAAACCCAGCATCTTCATGGCCTCAGGGTGGCCAGACTTGACCAGGCCGCGCAAAGTATGCGTTGTCATCCACCGCAATTCCACGGCATCCTGCTGCACGTCCCGCGACCAGCGCTGCAAACGGCTCAGAACCAGCTCCGGTTCTTTTTTTGTGATATCATTCAGATGGTTGGCAACCGAACGTGTCACGTAACGGGTCTTGTCCGCATGCAAGCGATCAAGCAATAGCAGCGGATCAGACAGGTCCAGCCCAATCGCCTGCCCCCAAGGAAGCCTCGGCCGTGTTCCTTCGCTAACCAGTCTCCGTACGTGATAGCTGTCGTGATCGCACCAAACTTCCATGCGCGCCATGACCTTGTCAGGATGGCGGTTCAGGAATGGGCGAATGGCCCATTCCATTGAAAACCTCTGCGTC
The DNA here is from genome assembly GCF_056536745.1 of Ruegeria sp. CJ2. Taxonomy (NCBI): domain Bacteria; kingdom Pseudomonadati; phylum Pseudomonadota; class Alphaproteobacteria; order Rhodobacterales; family Roseobacteraceae; genus Ruegeria; species Ruegeria sp. CJ2. The sequence goes on along the minus strand of NZ_JBQFQF010000003.1, from coordinate 190,740 downwards.
AGCTCTTCGATCACGTCCAGCGCCAGATCGGGATGGTCCAACCCTACGTCCACAACCCAATCGCCCAAAGGCGCAAAGATGAAGTCCCCGAAGTCATCATCTGTCTTGGTCGGGTCTAACGGGGGTGGCAAGGCCTCCAACAACGTCGGCGCGATTTGCGGCAGATCACCGGGAACGGCCTGTTGCAGGCACGTGGCAATCCACGCCATACGCTCCTTCAACTCAAGTTCAGGCAGGCGGGACATAACCTGCGCCTCGAACGCTTTCGCATCGAAGTCAGCGTCCGCCGCAGCAAAAAGCCCCGCCAGATAGCGTGACTTTTCCGCATTAAACAACTGATCTTTCAGAGAGAAATTCTGCGCCATGCCTCACATCGTCAGATTGGTCGATCCACCGTCCAGCAGGATGTTCTGCCCCACGATAAAGCCCGCATGTTGTGAACACAGGAACGCGCAAGCAGCTCCGAATTCCTGACGAGTGCCATAGCGTCTGGCCGGAATGGTCGCCGCGCGTTCGGCCCGCGCGTCCTCGATCGAGATGTTTTTCTGTAGTGAGACCGCCCCATCCAGCGAATCCGCGCGGTCGGTGGCGTGAATACCCGGCAGCAGGTTGTTGATCGTCACTCCGTGCGGGGCCACTTGACGCGAGGTTCCGGCCACATAGCCCGTCAGCCCGGTCCGCGCCGCATTCGATAGACCCAGCACCGCAATCGGTGAACGCACGGATTGCGAGGTGATATTGACCACACGCCCCCAGCCCTTGTCCATCATCCCCGGCAGCAAGGCTTTCATGAACGCAATCGGTGTCAGCATGTTGGCGTCCAGCGCTTTGATGAAATCCTCACGCTCCCAATCAGACCACATGCCCGGAGGGGGACCACCCGCGTTTGTCACAAGGATATCAATACCCTGTGCGGCATTAATGACCTGCTCCTGACCGTCAGGCGAAGTGACATCGCACGCCACCGTCTGAACGTCCACGCCATGGTCCGAGCGCAACCGCGCGGCTTCAAACTCCAACGCCTCAGACCCGCGCGCGTTCATCACCAGATCGACGCCCGCCGCCGCCAAAGCTTCGGCACAGCCCAAGCCCAATCCCTTGCTGCTGGCACAGACCAGCGCGCGTTTTCCTTTGATACCCAGATCCATCTGACCCTCCCCATCTGTTGTTATCCGCATGTCTAGCACCGGCCAGACAAGGAAGACCAGAAATCAAGCAAAATCAGTAAAAGAACTCTTCCCGAACAATTTTTCCGTTCGCCACGTGATAGACGCCAACCTCTTGCATATCAAAGGTTTCACCGGTTTCTTTCACCTTGCCCTGCACTGAAAAAATCACGGCAAAACGATCCTCGCCATGCGGAAAGGGATCACTGACTGAAGCGCCCGAGACCTCGTGCGCGCCTTCCCACCATTCGTGCTTGCCACGGATCGCATCCCGGCCTTGGGTTTCGCGCCCCATATCCATGAAATCCTGCGCCTCGACCGAGACGGCGTCCTCGGCATAGAGCTTTTCCAGATTTTCCTTTGCGCGGTCCTCACGGCAGCCAGCAACCAACTCGTCGGCAATCTCTTTCAAATTCATTGATCCACTCCACTATTTGTTCACTATATGTTCTTATTGCCATAACTGTACGATTCGAACCACCCCCTTTGTCTTGCCTCGGCAGGATTACCCGCCTATACGCGCGATTATGCTTGATACCTCGAACCAACCCTCCCTTCCGCCCGAGATCGCCCGTCGCCGGACCTTTGCGATCATCTCGCACCCCGACGCGGGCAAGACGACGCTGACGGAAAAGTTCCTGCTTTATGGCGGCGCGATCCAGATGGCCGGTCAGGTGCGCGCCAAGGGTGAGGCGCGGCGCACGCGCTCGGACTTCATGCAGATGGAAAAGGATCGTGGTATTTCGGTTTCCGCCTCGGCGATGTCGTTTGATTACGACAATTTCCGGTTCAATCTGGTGGACACACCCGGCCACAGCGATTTCTCGGAAGATACCTATCGTACGCTGACCGCCGTGGACGCTGCCGTCATGGTGATCGACGGCGCAAAAGGTGTGGAAAGCCAGACGCAGAAACTGTTCGAGGTCTGCCGCCTGCGCGATCTGCCGATCCTGACCTTCTGTAACAAGATGGACCGCGAAAGCCGCGATACGTTCGAGATCATCGACGAGATTCAGGAAATGCTGGCCATCGACGTCACGCCTGCCGCGTGGCCGATTGGCGTGGGGCGCGATTTCATCGGCTGCTACGATATGCTGCGCGACCGGCTGGAACTGATGGACCGCGCCGACCGTAACAAAGTGGCCGAGAGCATTCAGATCGACGGTCTGGACGACCCCAAACTGGCCGAACATGTTCCCGAGCACCTGCTTGAGAAACTGCTGGAAGAGGTTGAGATGGCGCGCGAATTGCTGCCCGCGCTCGACCCGCAGGCGGTGCTAGAGGGGCACATGACCCCGATATGGTTCGGATCAGCCATCAACTCGTTTGGCGTCAAAGAACTGATGGAGGGTATCGGCGCTTACGGCCCGCAGCCGCAGGTGCAATCGGCCGAACCGCGTCAGATCGCGCCGGATGAAAAGAAGGTCGCCGGATTTGTTTTCAAGGTGCAGGCCAATATGGACCCCAAGCACCGCGACCGGGTGGCGTTTGTGCGGATGGCCTCGGGGCATTTCAAGCGCGGCATGAAGCTGACCCATGTGCGATCCAAAAAACCCATGGCGATCTCGAACCCCGTGCTGTTTCTAGCCTCCGACCGGGAGCTGGCCGAGGAAGCGTGGGCGGGCGACATCATCGGCATCCCCAACCATGGCCAGCTGCGCATCGGCGACACGCTGACCGAAGGTGAGGCGCTGCGCGTGACCGGCATCCCGTCCTTCGCGCCGGAACTGCTGCAAACCGTCCGTCCGGGTGATCCAATGAAGGCCAAGCATCTGGAAAAGGCCCTGATGCAGTTTGCCGAGGAAGGCGCGGCCAAAGTGTTCAAACCCTCGATCGGTTCTGGCTTTATCGTGGGCGTTGTCGGCGCGCTGCAATTCGAAGTGCTCGCCAGCCGGATTGAGATGGAATATGGCCTGCCGGTGAGGTTTGAGGCGTCTCAGTTCACCTCGGCTCGCTGGGTCAGCGGCGACAAGGCCGAGGTTGAGAAATTCGTCAACGCCAACAAGCAACACATCGCGCATGACCATGACGGTGACATCGTTTATCTGACGCGCCTGCAATGGGATATCGACCGGGTGGTGCGGGACTATCCCGCGCTGAACCTGACGGCAACCAAGGAAATGATGGTTTGATGGCAAACACTCCGCTGCAATCTTATGGGCATGAGCGAGGGTGACCTGACCTATCCCGACGGTCTGGCGGGTATGCTGGACCGTTTTGAGGGCCGCCGCGCCCCGTTCGACTTTGGCCCCGAAACGCTGCCGCCTGCGGATGTTGCTCTGGAACCTTTGACGGTGCAAATCGTTGCAGAGGACGCGACCCGGCTGGGTCCGGCGGCGCACAATACGTCTTGGGCCCGCAAACGGGCACGGATCGCGGAGGAATTCGTAGGCTCAACCGAACTGGCATTCCTGAACGCTCAGGTGATCGCAAACCTGCGCAAGCGAAATTTCCCGGCACAATGCCCAACCTTGTTTCAGCGCCTCTGGGCCGAGCAATCGGCGCATCTGTTGCAGATATTGGACCTGCGGTGGCTGGTGTCCTCTGTGCAAACATTCGCAGATCACGGCAGGACCCAAACTCAGCGTGAGGTCGGGCAAGCCCTGCGCATGTTGTTCGGTCTGGTCAAACTGTACGAATTTGAACGCCTCTTTTCAGGTCACCCGCCGCCGGACGCCTTTCGCCTGCGCCGGAAAGTCAATGCCCCCTTGCCGATGGGGATGGAAGGTTTCTCGCTGGAGAGCGGCGGTCTGGATATCAACCTAATCGCGCCGATCTGGTCCAAAGCTTTGACCGACCCAACCATTGCGCCGCTTGCCGATCATCTTCTGAACAGGCTTAACGCAGACCCCGGTACTGTATTCCGGCGCCTAAAACTGATGCGAGAGATGCGCGCGGCGCGGCAAAGGGCGCGGCAATGACGACCTGGGGCGTCGCCTCGACCGTCCGGGGACCGGCGAAGGACATTTTGCGATTTGTGGCCTATCACCTCGATCTGGGGGCCGATCAAATCTATCTGTATCTGGACGAGCCCTGCCCGGATGCTTTCAACGCACTACTTCACCATCCGAAGGTCGAGGTTCGCATCTGCGACGCTAGGTTCTGGGCCTACAGGCAACGTGAAAGGCCCGACACGCATCAGGTCCGACAAACCGCAAATGCCAGCTTTACCTATCGAAAGGCACAAGTTGACTGGCTGGCCCATATTGATCTGGACGAATTCCTGTGGCCCCAGACCCCGATCGCCGAGCAGTTGGCAGAGATCCCGGATGACGTCCCAGCGGTGCGCGTCCGACCGATCGAACCTGTCGGGGGCACGCAGGACAAGTACAAAGCTTATGTTCCAACCGGTCAGGGCCGCGACGGGATCATGCAGATGCTTTATCCCAATTACGGCGCTTTTGTCCTGGGTGGGTTCCTGAGCCACGTTCAGGGCAAACTTTTCGTGCGTACCGGCCTGCCCCGGGTCAATTTCCGCATTCACAACCTGTTCCAGAACGGCGAGTTGCGCCCGGTAAAAACCGAGTTGCCCGGCACCGACCTGTGCCATCGCCACGCGCCTGACTGGGATCACTTTCGGTCTCATGTCCAATTTCGGATGCAGCGCGGATCATACAGGTCCGGCATGTCTCCGAATGTGCCGCGTGAACAGGGCGGGTTGAATATGAACGAATTGCTGACCTGGATTATGGCCGAGGGCGGAGACGCCGCGCTGAGCGCCTTTTACGATGAAATCAGCGGCACCGACCCCGAGGTTTATGCGCGTTTGGAACAACAAGGGCTGATCCGCCATCGCCCGTTAAATCTGGACGAAAAGCTTGCGAAACACTTCCCCGGAAGCGCCTGAATTGTTGCACGAAATCCAGACTATCCCGGTCCGCCGTGACGTTAATTCGTCTTCATTTGACGCTGATCAACGATTTTGTTATGTCCCCGCCCAAGCCGAAATGCGCGCTGCTGCGTATGGTCACCCGGACCCGGCACTCCTTTGACGTGCGGGCCAAGGTAAGTGTCCGCAAAAACGGACATACATGACAAAGTTTAACGAACTGAACCTGAACCCGAAGGTCCTCAAAGCCATTGAGGAAGCCGGATACGAAACCCCCACCCCGATCCAGGAAGGTGCGATTCCCCCTGCGCTTGAGGGTAAGGACGTTCTGGGTATCGCCCAGACCGGCACCGGCAAGACCGCAAGTTTTACCCTGCCGATGATCACCCTGCTGGCCCGTGGCCGCGCACGGGCGCGGATGCCGCGTTCGCTGGTGCTGTGCCCGACACGGGAATTGGCCGCGCAGGTGGCCGAGAATTTCGACACCTACACCAAGCACCTGAAACTGACCAAAGCACTGTTGATCGGCGGCGTCAGCTTCAAAGAACAAGAGGCGCTGATCGACCGGGGCGTCGACGTTCTGATCGCCACGCCGGGCCGTCTGCTGGATCATTTCGAGCGCGGTAAGCTGCTGCTGACTGGCGTGCAGATCATGGTGGTGGATGAGGCCGACCGGATGCTGGACATGGGGTTCATCCCCGATATCGAACGCATCTTCTCACTGACGCCATTCACCCGTCAGACTCTGTTCTTCTCGGCGACGATGGCGTCCGAGATTGAACGCATTACCGACACGTTCCTGTCGGCCCCGGCCCGGATCGAGGTTGCCCGCCAAGCGACGGCATCTGAGACTATCGAACAGGGTGTCGTCATGTTCAAAGGCGGTCGCCGCGACCGTGAGGCCAGTAACAAACGCAAGGTCCTGCGCGCTCTGATCGACGCCGAAGGCGACAAATGTACGAACGCGATCATCTTCTGCAACCGCAAGACGGATGTGGATATCTGCGCGAAATCTCTGAAGAAATACGGCTATAACGCCGCCGCCATCCATGGTGACCTGGACCAGTCGCAGCGCATGAAAACGCTTGACGGATTCCGTGATGGGTCACTGCGCCTGCTGGTGGCTTCGGACGTGGCCGCGCGCGGATTGGATATCCCGTCAGTTAGTCACGTATTCAATTTTGACGTGCCCGGCCATGCCGAGGACTACGTGCACCGGATCGGCCGGACAGGTCGTGCCGGTCGTGAGGGCAAGGCGATCACGATCTGCTCGGGTCGCGATGAAAAGGCGCTGGATGCGATCGAAAAGCTGATCCAGAAGGACATCCCCCGGATCGACAATCCGGTCAAGGACGAGCCGAAATCCGACGCGCCCAAGCAAGAGAAAAAAGCCAAGCCGTCGGAAGAGAAGAAGAGCGACAGCAAAAAGAGCGACCGAAAAATGGACAAAGAGCCCAAAGGCCGCAATCGTCGCGACGGTGGTGGCTCGGCAGTTGTGGGCATGGGTGATCATCTGCCCAGCTTTATCGCGCTCAGCTTTGATGAGCGTCGCGCCGGTTAAATCGACAGCACCAGCACCAGTATCGACGCCCCCAACAATGTCATCCCGGCGATCTCGCGCCGGGCGATGGTCTCGCGGAAAAACAACAGCGAGGCGAAAAGGCTCAGGATCAACTCGACCTGCCCCAGCGCTTTGACATATGCCGCGTTCTGCAACGTGAAAGCCAGAAACCAGCAGAATGACCCGCTCAGGCTGGTAAGGCCCACAAATACTCCGGTCTGACGCGTGTCCCACACGGCCCGTAATTCGGCCCGGTCCCGCCAGAGCAGCCAAAGCCCCATGCTGAGAAACTGGAACGAGACCACAACGGCCAGTGTCACCAGCGCCCGGAACCACGCGTCGATATCGCCCAGCTCCAACGAAGCCCCACGGTAACTAACCGAGGAAAACGCGAACAGAACACCCGACCCTAACCCCAGCCGCGAGGCGCGATTGGTCAAGTGTTTCCACCACGCGCCATCCCCGCCGGGGTTTTTCGACAGCAACAGAACCGCTGTCAGCCCCAGAATGATCGCCGCAAACGCCCCCGCCGACACCTGATCGCCAAGGACCAGAAATCCTACGATGGCGGTCTGGATGACTTCGGTTTTCTTGAAGGTGATCCCAACGGCAAAATTGCGCTGCTTGAACAAAGCGACCACACAGATCGTCGCCAGAATCTGAGTTGTTCCGCCAATCACGGCGAACAGCCAGAATTTGGCTGTCAGCTGCGGCAGGCCATATCCGGTCAGCATCACGGCCACGACCAACCCAAGGACCGCCAAAGGCATTGAATACGCGAACCGCGCAAATGTCGCGCCAGCCGCCGTCAGCTTCACACTGCTCAGCGATTTTTGCAGCATGAAGCGAACGGTTTGAAAAGACGCGGCAGCAAGAGTGACAGGAATCCAAAGGCTCATGCCGACCCTTGTGGCCTTAAATCAATCCCTTGGCCAGAGCGGATGCGCAACCGGGTCCTTCGCGCGCATAAAGAACGCGCGGAAAATCTCGGCATACGACCGATACACATAGGCGCTGTTTCTGGCCAGATAGCGGTCTTTCCCCTCGCGGTACAACGACGGCAGCCTATACCATGGCGCGCTCGGGTTCATGTGATGAACCACGTGCAGGTTGTTGTTCAGGAACAGAAACGCCAGCGGCCCTCGGTCTTCGACAATGACGGTTCTGGCCCCTGCATCTTCGTGCGCCCTGTGTTCCAGAAAGGTTCGGATCTTCACCAGACCCAACCCGATATAGGCAGACAGGACATAGGCCCAAATCGGCATGCCGGACTGCGCAACGACCCAGAGAACCACAGCGACTCCGACCAGATGCAAACCCCACGCCCGCAGGACATTCCGGTCGCCCCGAAGGGCGGCACGCAGTTCATCCCGTGTGAAGACATATTGCCCAATCGCCGGACCCAGAACCATACGCCCCAACAGAGTGTTGTTCGCGGACAGCAGCAACCGTTGCCAACCGTGCAGACGACCCCAGACTTTCGGATCAAGGTAATTCGATTCCGGATCGTCATACGGATCGGTCAAGGTTGCATCCCGGTGGTGAGCTAGGTGCAGATCCCGAAAACGCTGATACGGAATGAACAGCGTCAAAGGCAGGGCCATCAAAGCCTCGTTCAACCAGTTTTGCCGGAAAGGATGCCCGTGCAACGCTTCATGCGTCAGCGAGGAATGCATGGCCGCGACAAGCCCCATCGCCGGGATTGCCACCCATACAGGCGCGTAGAAAATCACCCCCAGCCAAGCTGCGTAACATGCCAGAATCAGCGCGAAGGTGATCCATTCGGGCCCCTCACGCTCAGACATTGCGACCCCACGTGATCCCCGCCCATACGCGTTCGTAAATTACGTATAAGGTCAGGCCGATAGCCGTGTTCACAATCGCCAATGTCCCGCCGATTGCAGCAGACCCGGTCGCGACCAACCCAACAAGGGTCATCACGATCAAACCCATTGCATTCCACAGCACCGCCTTCACGACTGATCTTCGTCGTGTTTCCATTCCGTCACCCATAGTCTTGTTATGTCTTAAGAATTACGGACAGCGCATCAGGTTGGAAATTCTGAATATGATTAACAAAATTCATCATCTGTGATATTTTCAAACACATGAAGGATAAAATCGACAAACGAGACCGCGCGGCACAGTTCCGACAGCGCTTGGCCCGCGCGATGGAAGAAAGGCACATCAGCCAGAGCGCATTGGCGCGCAACATTGGCGTGGACCGCTCGACCGTATCGCAGCTCTTGACGGACGACGGCGCACGGCTACCTAACGCGCATGTGGTCGGCAGTTGCGCTTCGGCCCTGGGCGTGTCGGCAGATTGGTTGCTGAGCCTGTCTGACCGCCCTGAAAGCGCGGCAGAGTTGCTGGCAAGCTCGCTCACCATGACAGAAGCACCGCGCGCCCTCGTGGATGAGCGGATATTTGAATGGCATAAAGAGGCCGCGGGCTACAAAATCCGTTATGTTCCAGCGACTTTGCCTGACATGCTGAAAACCCGCGCAGTGCTGGAATGGGAATATGCACCACATCTGGGCAGAACGGCAGATCAGGCAATCGGCGCGTCAGAAGACCGCCTGACCTGGATGCGCCGGGCACAATCGGATTACGAAGTGGCCATGCCGCTGTTTGAAATCGACAGCTTTGCGAACGCGTCCGGTTATTATCACGGGCTGGATCTTCAAACGCGTCGAGATCAGATCGACCACCTGCTTGCCTTGTGCGAGCAACTTTATCCCCGAATGCGCATCTATCTGTTTGATGCAAAACGGCTTTATTCAGCACCGGTCACGATATTCGGCCCGCTGCTCTGTGTGTTTTATGCCGGAAGCCACTATATGGCGTTCCGAGACCGCGATCGTATCGAAACCTTCACGCGCCACTTCGACACCCTGATCCGCGAGGCCGACGTGTCCGCACGGGATTTTCCAAGCCACCTGAAGTCGTTACGCGAAAAGATGCGTTAGAGGCTAACCTGTGCTATCGTCGATTGGCGCGAACTTACGGGCATTCCGATCACAGACGGAGGACCACTGGAATGGACGCACTACAAACCGCACAATACGCACGCGCCCTTTACTCGGCACATGGTGACCGCGCCGAGGCGGAAGCCGCGCTGAAAATGCGCGAATGCGAGGCCGCCGGAAACATGCAGCAAGCGCAGGACTGGCAGGCCGTTCGTCAGACCATCCGCCAAATTCGCGGGCCAAATCAGGGATAGTCAGAGTTTTGGGTCGGGGTTGACGGTATGGCCGTCCACGGCGATCACCTGCCCCGACACCAGCCGTGCCGCATCCGAGGCGAGAAACACGGCCATATTCGCTATGTCCTGCCCTTCCACAAATCGCCCCATCGAAGTGCCGGACGCATAGCCGTCATACACTTGGTCGCGGGTCATGCCCTTGGCCGCCGCTTCGCGTTCCAACACGCCTTCCATACGTGGGCCTTCCACGGCGCCGGGGCAGATGGTGTTGCACCGCACGCCAAACGACCCAAGCTCCATCGCGAGCGTCTTGGCCAAACCGATCACCCCCCATTTCGCCGCCGCATAGGGCGCGCGATTGGGGTATCCGTATTGCCCGGCAGTCGAGGATGTAATCACCACCGCCCCGCTGTTTTGACGCTTCATGATCGGCGCGGCGTATTTCGCACACAAAAACGCACCTTCCAGATTTACCGACAGGCATGCCCGCCAATCCTCAACCGCCACATCCTCGATCGACGCAGTCGGCCCTGCAACACCTGCATTGGCGCATAGCGTATCCAGCCCGCCCCATTCGGCTTCGATCCGCGAGAATATCTCTGCAACAGCCGTTTCGTCTGCGACGTTGATTTCAGACTTTCTCCAGTGTGAGGGGCAATGCGACAGGGCCTCTGGGTCCAGATCGGCCACCCAGACCTGCGCACCCGCCGCATCAAACGCCTCGGCCATGGCCCGACCAACGCCCGAAGCGCCAGCCGTGATCAGGACACGTCCGCTCATGACGGCTTGCGGATCGCGGCACCCGCGCCTTCGGGATATGGCAAGGCCGCCTGAGCTTCGGTAATCCGCGCCATCGCAGCCTCAATCTCGGCTGACGGGGCGCTGGGGCGGCGGGTTTCTAGGCTGACATGCAGCAGGAAGCTCTCGCCCGTGGCCAGCAGCTTGTCGCCCTCATACATGCTGTGGAAAACATGCAGTTTCTTGCCCTGCCCCAACAACAACTGCGTGCGCACCTCGATCTTCGCGCCTGCATGCACTTCGTCGATATAGCGGATGTGGTTCTCGGCGGTGAAATAGCTGCCACCCGAGGCTATATACTCCGCGTCGCAGCCCATGATCTCCATGAATCGATCCGTGGCGGCGGCGAAGGCTTCCAGATACCGCGCCTCGTTCATATGGCCGTTATAATCCGTCCAGTCCAGCGGCACCGCACGCGCAACGGTCAGGATCGGTTGGCTCAGATCGGCTTGGTCGATCGTTGGCAAGGCGCCGGGCTTCAACACGGAATCATGCTGGTTCAGGACCGCACCCGCACCCCAATCCTGCGCCTTGAGCGCCCGCATCATCCCCACCAGGTTATTGTCTCGGATTCGCTCCAACTCGCGGATCGAGTGCTCGCCTGACTGCGCATCCGACTGATCGGCGATCATATCGACCAACTCATCAGTGAACTCGGGCACATCCATCAGCTTGGTCCAGGGCCATTTCAACGCAGGCCCGAACTGCGCCATAAAATGCCGCATCCCGGCCTCGCCGCCTGCCACGCGGTAAGTCTCGAACAGGCCCATCTGCGCCCAACGGATGCCAAAGCCCATGCGGATGGCCTCGTCGATTTCTTCGGTGGTGGCGATGCCGTCCTTGACCAGCCAAAGCGCCTCGCGCCAGACGGCCTCAAGAAAGCGGTCCGCGATATGAGCGTCGATCTCTTTCCTGACGTGCAGAGGGAAGAACCCCACGGATTTCAACAGGTCTTGCGCGCGCCCCACCATTTCGGCTGGGTTCCTGTCGGTCGGAACCAATTCGATCAAAGGAAGAAGGTAAACCGGGTTGAACGGATGCGTCACCACGATCTGTTCCGGACGCAAAGCCCCCTCCTGCAATTCCGACGGCATGAACCCGCTTGTCGACGACCCGATGATCGCATCTGGATCACATGCCTCCTGCAAGCCCCTGTAAACCTTCACCTTCAGGTCCAACCGCTCTGGCACGCTTTCCTGTATCCATTGCGCCCCGCGAACGGCCTCAGACAAATCCGCATGGAACGTCAGCGCGCCCTCGGGTGGCAGTGGCACATCGCTCAACCCCGGCAACGCGCGCCGCGCATTGTCCAGAACTTCACCAATCTTGCGCTCAGCCTCCGGGTCCGGATCAAAGACCCGCACGTCCCAACCGTTCAGCAGAAACCGTGCAGCCCACCCGCCGCCGATCACGCCACCACCAATGATTGCCGCTGTTTTCACGTCGATCCGCCTCTTCATCTGGCTAAAAATATCCCGGGGGTCGCCATCTGTGGCGCCACTGGTACAAGTCCAGATGGCGACGGGGCTGGCCCCCAATCCTCCCCTACTTCGCCACCGGCGCGCGTTTGACCAAGCCAAGCTTCTCACGCACCTCAGCAGGCCCAATCACCCGCGCCCCCATGTTCTCGATGATCGTCCCGGCACGCTCCACTAACTGCCAATTCTCGGCCAGCACGCCTTTATCCAGCCACAGGTTATCCTCTAGACCCACGCGCACGTTGCCGCCCGCCAGCACAGTAGCCGCCACATAAGCCATCTGGTTCCGACCCAGAGAGAACGCGCTGAAAGTCCAGTCGTCCGGCACATTGTTCACCATCGCCATAAAGGTGTTCAGATCATCCGGCGCACCCCACGGCACACCCATGCACAATTGAACCAAAGCGTTGGGCTCCAGCACTCCTTCTTTCACCAACTGCTTGGCGAACCAAAGATGACCGGTGTCAAAGGCCTCGATCTCGGGCTTCACACCCATATCGGTCATCATCTGACCCATCGCCCGCAGCGCGCCGGGGGTGTTGGTCATCACATAGTCGGCCTCGGCAAAGTTCATGGTGCCGCAATCCAAGGTGCAGATCTCGGGCAGACACTCAGCGATATGCGCCACACGCTCGGACGCGCCGACCATGTCGGTGCCTTCGACTACCGGAAACGGGCTTTCCACCCCGCCAAACACGATGTCCCCGCCCATCCCGGCAGTGAGGTTCAACACAACGTCCACATCGGCGTCGCGAATGCGGTCCGTAACCTCGCGATACAGGTCCAGACGACGGCTGGGCACTCCGGTCTCGGGGTCGCGCACATGGCAATGGACGACGGCGGCCCCGGCCTTGGCCGCTGCGATCGCGCTGTCTGCAATCTGCTGCGGTGAGCGTGGCACATGCGGGCTGCGATCCTGCGTTCCACCCGATCCGGTTATGGCACAGGTGATGAAGACTTCGCGGTTCATTTCCAGAGGCATGACGTTTTCCCCAAGTTATACCCGGTTTCGCCCTAGGTTTTCCCCAGACTTCTCCCCGGATTCCGATTTGCTTTCGAACCCGAGTCTGACGCAGCCTTGTGGAAACACTTGCCAGAATGCGAATCAGACTTGATGAAATCCGCAAAAAACATACTGCAGCCCGAACATCGCGCCCTGAATACGGCGGTTTTGGTGCTGGACGAATGCAACACGCTCAGCTTCGCCTCGGCCGTTGATCCGATGCGCGCGGCCAACCGACTGGCTGATCGACCCGCGTTTGACTGGGATTATGTAACCGCTACGGCGGAACCAGCCCTGCTGACCAGCGCCCTGACCGTTCCCGGAATTCCTTTGGCCCGTCTGCAAGGCTGCGACCTGATGATCGTGGTTGCCGGGTTCCAACTGGCGCGCCACGCGACACCCAGCCTGCTGGCCGGTTTGCGCCGCATTGCCAGCGGCGGCGCAACCATGGCTGGCATTGACGGCGGGCCCTGGCTGCTGGCCGAAGCGGGCCTTCTGGACGGACATGCCGCCACCACACATTGGGAAGATCTGGACAACTTCGCCAACCGGTTCCCCGAGGTTGACGTGCGCCCTGACCGTTTCACGGTCTCGGGCAATCGCCTGACATCCGGCGGGGCAATTCCGGCCGTTGAGATGATGCTGCATATTATCGCCGCCCGGCACGGCGCAGGCTTTGCCGCACGGGTGTCCGGCCTGTTCCTCTACGATGGTGCCCCTGCCCCGACAAAACCCCAAAGTCGCATCGGTGCACCGCACCGACACACGGCACTGACAGCCAAGGCCAACACCCTGATGGAATCGTCACTGGACGAACCCTTGCCGCTTTCCGACATCGCCGAAACCCTCGGCACCAGCCCCCGCACGCTGCAACAGCAGTTCCGCCTGCGCCTGAACACCACGCCGCAAGACCACTATCTGCAACTGCGCCTGGCCGAGGCGCGCCGTCTGGTCACCGACACCGACATGTCTCTGATGGATGTGGCACTGGCCACGGGCTTCGGCTCACAATCCAGCTTCGCCCGCGCCTTCCGCACCGCCCACGGCCTCTCGGCCCGAGATCTGCGACAAGACCGCACGCACCCCACCCATCACTGACCGGATCCCCCTTCATCTGGCAAAAAAATCCCGGGGGAGTCGCGCGGCACGCGCGGCGGGGGCAGCGCCCCCTAGAACGGCATCGGATGCGCGCGATGCGCCTCGGTAATGTCCGCCAACACCTCGTCGGATAGCTGCAGGTCTTTGCCACCCAGAATGTGGGCAAGCTGCTCAACCGTTGTTGCGCCAAAGATCGCCGACATCATGAATGGACGTGTCTGACACCAGGCCAGGGCCATATGCACCGGGTCTAATCCATGGCGCGCGGCAACCTCAAGATAAGCGCCGACCGCATCAAACGCACGGGATCGATGACGCCCGCCCATTTCTGGAACCAGCGACATGCGCGACCCTTCGGGCACCACGCCCCCCTGATACTTGCCGGTCAGGAACCCGGCAGCCAAAGGCGAAAAGGCCATCAAACCCACATCTTCATGCACGCTCAGTTCGGCCATATCCGTATCGAAATGCCGGCACATCAACGAGTATTCGTTCTGCACCGAAGCAACACGTGGACCTGCTCCGTCCTCGGCCAGGCGCAGCCACTGCGCGGTGCCCCATGCGCTTTCGTTCGACAGGCCAAAGGCGCGGATGTTGCCCTTGTCGACCTGCGCCTGCAACGCCGCAAGGCAGTCCCGCATATTGTCCAGCACCTCGTTTGTGTTGTGACCCGATGGCGCATAGGTCCAGTTCTGACGGAACATATAGCTGCCCCGGTTGGGCCAGTGAAATTGATACAGGTCGATACAGTCCGTTTGCAGGCGACGCAGCGAGCCTTCGATCGCCTCAGGGATTGTCTGGCCTGAAATGGGCGCACCATCCCGCGCATGCGCGAACCCCGCCCCGGAATGCTTGGTCGCCAGTACATAATCAGAGCGCCGCGAAGGGTTTGCGGCGTTCCAGTTACCCAATATCTCTTCGGTACGCCCCACGGTCTCTTTCGAGACGGGGTTGACCGGATACATCTCAGCCGCATCGACAAAGTTGATGCCGGCCTCCAGCGCCATGTCGATCTGTGTATGCGCGTCGGCTTCGGTGGTCTGCGTGCCAAAGGTCATCGTTCCCAGACACAGGTCCGAGACCATGATACCCGTGCGGCCCAAGGGCTTCATTTCCATCTTTCAATCTCCTGAAAATATCATTGACGAAAAGGCGTTATGCCTCGGCCTTCATCTCCCACCGGCCCGACTCCTCGGACCAGTACTTGGCCGCGCATCCGGCACCCGTCAACGCCTTCCATTGCCCCCGGGCATGCTGAACCGCCTGTGCGTCATTTCCATCAAACAAGACGCACACACGTTCCAGAGCATTCACCTCCTCCGGCTCGACAGGCGCGCCGTCGACGGCCATCACGCAGGACGGCTCGTTGGCCGCCTGCATCTCGGTCGTCAACAAAATGGGCTGCTTCGCGTCATGCGGGCCACCTGCCCGTCCATGCGGCAAGAACCCCTCCTCCGGCCCCAGCCACAACCTTTCGTCCAGCCAGTCCATCCGCGCGGGATCAGTGCCCCGCACGGCAATCTTCCACCCGGCCTGCCGCGCGCGGTCCAGGAGAACCGGCAAAGTATGTTCCAGCGGCTGGCGGGTCAGGTGGTAGAAATAGACGTCACCCACGGAGTTACTCGAAATTGTCCTGAACAAAGCGGCTCAGCGCGCGCACGCCCCACCCGGTTGCCCCTTTCGGCGCATAGGATGTTTCAGCCGCGACCGAGGCGACCCCAGCGATATCAAGGTGAATCCACGGGGTTTCCTCTTTCACGAAACGCTGTAGAAACTGCGCCGCCGTGATCGACCCGGCAGGCCGTCCGCCCACGTTCTTCATATCGGCGATGCGTGATTTGAGCTGCTCATCATAGGCCTTGCCCAAAGGCATCCGCCACGCGCCTTCATCCTCGGCCCCTGCCGCTTTGAGGAACGCATTGCAGAACGTGTCGTTGTTCGAAAATACGCCCGCATTTTCATGGCCCAACCCGATGATGATCGCGCCCGTCAGAGTCGCCAGATCGACCATCCCTACGGGGCTGAACCGTTCCTGCGCGTACCACATCACGTCGCACAAGACCAAACGGCCTTCGGCATCGGTGTTGATGATCTCGACCGTGTCACCCTTCATCGACTTGACCACATCGCCGGGGCGCGTGGCATTGCCCGAGGGCATGTTCTCGACCAGTCCAACTAGCCCGACCACATTGGCCTTGGCCTTGCGTTTGGCCAGCGCGCGCATGGTGCCTGCGACAACGCCTGCGCCGCCCATGTCCATGGTCATGTCTTCCATGCCACCCGCAGGCTTCAGCGAAATGCCGCCCGTGTCGAACACGACACCCTTACCGACCAGAGCCAACGGCGCATCACCTTTTTCACCGCCATTCCACTGCATCACCACAACCTTGGACGGGCTGACCGAGCCCTGCCCCACGCTCAGCAGCGTGCGCATTCCCAGCTCTGCCAGCTTGTCTTCTTCCAAAACCTCCACCTCAAGGCCAAGGTTCTTCATCTCGGCCAGACGGTCGGCAAATTCGGTCGTGGTCAGGACGTTGGCCGGTTCATTGGTCAGATCACGCGTCATCCGCACCCCGTCCGCCACGGCGTAGAGCGGGTTAAACGCAGCCTCAACCTCATCCGGCTTTTGGTGGCTGATCGTGACAGTGGCGGTGCGCTCAGACTCTTTCGACTTGTGCGCGTCGAAATCATAACTGCGCAGCGCGATTCCAAGAGCCAGGTCTTCGGACCGGACCTGATTACCGGCCATCACAAGAATATCCCGATTGTCGGCCAGCTTCGCCAGCATTGCACCAGCCTTACGCGCCTCGGCTGCGTCCGGACGGCGTGGCAGAACCAGAATGTCCAGCGCTTCGGCCGCCATGCCGGTTGGCCATGCAAGCGACACCACATCGCCTGCCTTCACCTTTTCAAACCGGTCACTTTCAACCAGACGCGCCACAGTGCCGCGGGTCAGACGGTTCGCACGGCGAACCGCGGGGCTCATCTTGCCGTCCGGCGTTATGATGATGACAACACGACCTTCCGCCTGCGTCATTGCATCAACGTCAAAAGCCTGAAACTGGACCGGGATAAGACTGCTCATTGCGAACTCCTGAAAATCTGCTCCCCAAGACCTAGCCCGCACTGGCGCTATTGACCAGATAGCAGTTTTCCCCGACTGGCAATTGCAGTACAGTCCGGAAAAAATTCCGGCAGGATCGGGGGAGACTACAGTGGCAAGACAGGGCAGGCATAAGCCATCGCTTCGTGGCGCATGCTTTATTGATTCCTGCCTGCGCCCGGTAGCGCCCATTTTGTACCCAAGCCCTGCGGGGTTTTGCCCGTGATCCTCGACCGTTATTTTGCCCGCCGGTTCATCCAGAGCTTTCTGGTCATCGGTGGCATCTTCCTGACATTGTTGATTCTGATCGACCTGATTGAACAGGTTCGGCGCTTTGACGAGGTTGACCTGTCATTTGGCCAGCTTCTGCACCTGACGCTGCTGAATACCCCGGCGGCCATCAGTGAAATGCTGCCGTTGCTGGTGATTCTTTCGACAATCGCGCTTTTCGTCGGCCTTGCGCGCAGTTCTGAATTGGTCGTGACCCGCGCCATCGGCCGGTCAGGTATTCGTGCGTTGCTGGCACCTGCTGTCTTGGCACTGGCGATCGGGGCAGTTGCCGTCGCCCTGCTGAACCCAATCTCAGCCGCCACGTCCGAGGAATACACAAGACTGTCCGACTCGTATCGAAACAACGGCGGGTCAGCCTTTTCGATCAGCAGCGAAGGTATGTGGCTGCGGCAGGGCTCGCAAAACGGCCAATCCGTGATTCACGCGCGGGGCACATCAAACGGCGGCGCACTGAAACTGAACGAAGTGACGATCATCGCATTTTCGCAGGACGGTACGCCGACCCAGCAGATTGCCGCCGACAGCGCTGTCCTCGACGAGGGCAACTGGACTTTGTCCAACGCCAAAGTCTGGTCCTTGGATCAGGACATAAACCCGGAAACCAGCGCGGTCGAGCATTCGACGCTTGAAATCCCCACATCGCTGACCCGCGAGCGCATTTTGGACACGCTGGGGCGGCAAGGGGCCGTTTCGGTCTACGACCTGCCACAGCTTATTCGTGACCTCAGCGAAGCCGGGTTTTCCACGAAGCAATACGAAGTCTGGCTGCAAGTGCAGCTCGCGCGCCCGATCTTCTTGGTATCTATGGTCCTGATTGGAGCGGCTTTCACCATGCGCCACGTCCGCTTTGGCGGAACCGGGATCGCGGTTCTGTCTGCGGTGCTGTTGGGTTTTGGCATCTATTTCGTGCGCAACTTTGCCCAAATTCTAGGGGAAAACGGACAATTGCCTATCTTTGTCGCGGCGTGGGCTCCGCCCTTTGCTGCCATCCTTCTGTCTCTCGGCCTTTTGCTGCACGCGGAGGACGGCTGATGCGGTTACTTTCCTGCCTGTTTTTGTCCGGCGCTCTGGCGTTGGCCATACCTCTGGGCGCGGGCGCTCAAAATCAGCCCTCCGGTGGCCCGGGACAAACCACGCCGCAAGAGGAAGAACCAGCCCTTCTGGTTGCGGATCGGATATTCATCACTCCGGAACGAGTGCTTGTCGCCGAAGGCAATGTCGAAGCGTTTCAGGACGACGTCAAAGTTACGGCGCAGCGGATTACCTATGACCGGGACAGCGGTGAACTTCTGCTTGAGGGACCGGTTCGCCTTGATCAGGGTGGCGCAACGACGCTGCTGGCGGATTCGGCGGAATTGGACAGCGGCATCCAAAACGGCCTGCTCATCGGGGCCCGAATGGTGTTCGAGCAGCAAGTCCAGATTGCGTCGGTTCAGGCCACGCGCGCGGCCGGACGCTATACGCAATTCAGCAAGGTCTCGGCCACGTCCTGTCACGTCTGTGCGAACGGGAAGCCTCCGATATGGCAGATCCGTGCGCGCAAAGTCACCCATGACCAACTGGAACGGCAGCTATACTTTGAAGGCGCGCAATTCCGGATTCTGGACGTTCCGGTATTCTACTTCCCCTACCTGCGCCTTCCCGATCCTACGCTTGACCGGGCGACAGGCTTTCTTGTCCCTTCGGTCAGAACCACGTCGCAACTGGGAACTGGCCTGCAAGTGCCGTATTTCTTCAAAATAGGCGACCATAAAGACCTGACGTTGACCCCCTACGTCTCGTCCAAGACCAAAACACTAGGGTTCCGGTATCGGCAGGCGTTCAAACGAGGACGTATCCGCATCTGGGGCGCCTATACCAAAGACGACCTGCAACCAGACGATCAGCGCGGGTACCTTTTTGCGGATGGCGCATTCAACCTTCAGGACGGTTACCGGTTCACATTCGACCTGAAGACCACGTCTGACGACGCGTATTTGGCCGACTACGGCCTGCCCGATTTCGACCGGTTGCGCAGCGAGGTTGCGCTGGAACGGATAAAACGGAATACGGCGTTCCGCACCAGCTTCATCCATTACAAGACTTTGCGCGACAGCGAAGATCAGGATGAAATCCCGTCGCGCGTGTTCGATCTGTACTATCAGAAACGCCACTTTCCGACGGCGGTAGGCGGCGAAGTTCGACTGGGTTTTATCGCACACGCGCATGAACGGACCAGCGACGAAGATATCGTGGGCCGCGATGTGGCGCGCGCAACTTTCGATGCCGAATGGATGCGCAGTTGGATTTTCACCACGGGCCTGCGCGCGGACGCCAGGTTGGGCGCATCTGTTGATACGTTCAACATTCGTCATGACAGCGGGTTCCCCAGTCAAGTGACCCGCACCACCCCACGTGCGGCGCTTACGCTGCGCTACCCGATGTCACGGCAGGAAAAGTCGGGCGCGACCCAAGTCCTTGAGCCGATCGCCCAAATCGGGTGGACCCATGTTTCGACCAATGACGTGCCGATCGACGAAAGTACGTTTCAGGAATTCGACCAGGGCAACCTGTTGTCCCTCTCGCGCTTTCCGGCACCGGACCGGCGTGAAGACGGCGCAACCGGGGTGGTCGGGGTCAACTGGGCCCGCTACGGGGCAAAGGGGTGGCGTGCACTGGCAACGGTTGGTCAGGTCTTTCGCGCGGATGCCGATCCCGAATTCAACGTAACCTCGGGCTTGCAGGGAACGGCGTCAGACCTGTTGATCGCAGGCCAGTTGCGAACAGCCAATGGCTGGTCACTGGCTGGGCGCGGATTGCTCAACGGTGACTTCAGTTTCGCCAAGGCCGAATTACGTGCGGCCTGGAGGCAAAAATCAACCAGCGTATCGGGCAGCTATGTCTGGCAGGAACCCGATCCTGCCGAAAACGCAGAGGATGAGATCTCGGAAGTTCGCGTCAACGGTCGTTACCGTATTGACCAAAACTGGCTGACTCGCGCATTCGCCCGCTATGACCTCGCCGAGTCCGAACCGATCCGTTATGGGTTGGGCGTGACCTACCAAAACGAATGTGTACAGGCAAATATGATCGTGAGTAGACGATTTACCTCGTCTTCGAGTATTGAGCCTTCGACAGAATTCGGATTTACCGTAGCCCTGACAGGATACTCCGTTGAAGGTGGCGGCCAACAGTTCAAGAGAAGATGCAGTTGATTTCACGTTTCTCCAGTTTCGTTCGTTCCGGTTGGCTAACGTCTGTGGCTCAGGCACTGGCCGCCGTAGTGTTGTGTCTTGCACCTATGGAAGCACAGGCGCAAAGCCCGTTCTCGCCAGCAATTAAGGTTAATCAGGATATCGTCACCTGGTATGAATTGGACCAGCGCCTGCAATTCCTTTTGGCTCTGGGCGCCCCCGGAGCGTCCGAGGACGAGGTTCGCGACGCTCTGATCGACGACCGCCTGCGCAAGCAAGCCATGCGCGAGGCGGGAATCGAAGTCAGCCCAGAAGACGTGCAGGTTGGCATTGACGAGTTCGCTGCGCGCGGACGCTTGTCGACGGATCAATTTCTGCAACTTCTGGCCGACGCCGGCGTTTCCCCGGAAACTGTCCGGGATTTTGTCGCAGACCAGCTTTCGTGGCGCGACTATGTCAGCGCCCGTTTTCTGTCGCAGGCCCGCCCGTCCGAGGACGAAATCAACCGGGCGCTGGGACAGGCCGGTGGTGGTGGATTGCAGGTATTGATGTCCGAGATCATCATTCCGGTCAATCAGCAGACCATCGCCCAAGCCGAGTTGTTGGCCGAAGAAATCGCGCAATTGGAAGGGTTTGACGCCTTTTCAGCGGCAGCCACCCAATATTCCGCCGCGGGCACACGGGACAATGGTGGCCGTTTGGAATGGCTGAACCTGACCGACCTGCCCCCCGCCTTGCAGCCGGTTATCCTTGGCCTCAAGAATGGGGACATAACGCAGCCCATCAACCTGCCGAACGCCATTGCCCTGTTCCAGATGCGTGGCCTGCGCGAGGTCGCGTCGGGCGCGCCGCGTTATTCCAAAATCGACTATGCCATCTACAACCTTCCCGGTGGTCGCAGCGCTGAAACTCTGGCCCGCGCCGCCAAGTTGCGGGAAGAGATCGACACATGCGATGACCTTTACGGGATCGCACAAGACCAACCGGCTGAAGTTCTGCAACGGATCGAGGCCAGCCCCTCGGAAATTCCACGGGACGTCGCGCTGGAACTGGCCAAGCTTGATCTTAATGAGGTTTCCACGAATCTGACCGCCAATAATGGCCAGACCCTCCGGTTTCTGATGTTGTGCACCCGGACGCTTGACCGTGGCGAGGAAACCTCGCGCGTGGACGTGGCCAATGCGCTGACGCAGCAACGGCTACAGGCCTTCTCGGAAAGCCTGCTTGAACAGCTCCGCGCGGACGCAACGATCATCGAGCAATGACCGCCCCGATCGCGCTCAGCTGCGGCGACCCTGCCGGTATCGGCCCAGAGATCGCGGCCAAAGCATGGGCAGAGCTACGAGATGCATACCCGTTTTTCTATATCGGGGACGCAGCGCATCTTCCTCAGGGAACGCCTGTGCAGCAGATCAGCGACCCCGCACAGGCCCTTCGTGTCAGCGCGTCGGCAATGCCTGTTCTGCAACTGGACTTCCCCGAACCCAATCGCCCCGGCACGCCCTCAGCCGCAGATGCACCCGGCGTCATAGATGCGATTAAGCGTGGCGTCTCACTCGTACAGTCAGGCGCGGCGTCAGCGCTCTGCACCGCGCCGATTCACAAGAAAGCACTGATTGACGGGGCCGGGTTCGCCTATCCCGGCCATACCGAATTTCTCGCGGCCCTGGCCGGACGCAAACGCGTGGTCATGATGCTGGCCAGTGACAAGTTGCGCGTGGTGCCAGCCACGATCCATATTCCCCTGTCCCGCGTTCCGTCCGAACTCACGCCAGACCTGCTGCGCGACACGATTGAAATCACGGCCCAAGGGTTGCGAACCCAATTCGGAATCGCCTGCCCCCGCATCGCCATTGCCGGGCTCAACCCGCACGCGGGCGAAGGTGGCAAAATGGGGCTTGAGGAGTTGGACTGGATCGGCCCGTTGATCTCTGAACTGCCTTCAGAAAGCTACACTGTCAGCGGTCCGCACCCCGCAGACACGATGTTTCATGCCGCTGCACGGGCACGTTATGACGCGGCCATAGCAATGTATCATGATCAGGCACTTATCCCGATCAAGACACTGGACTTCGACCGAGGTGTAAACGTGACGCTCGGCCTGCCTTTCATACGGACATCGCCTGACCACGGCACAGCGCTCGATATCGCAGGTCAAGGCATCGCCAATCCGTCCAGCCTGATCGAGGCCTTGAAACTCGCCCACCGCATGGCAAAAAGCACTTGATCCTTCACCTGGCTGAAAATATCCCCGCCGGAGGCAAAAAATCTATGGTGCACCCCATCCCTCCTGCGCCACGGTAATCTGAGTATGAGCGCTATCGACAATCTTCCACCCCTGCGCGAGGTCATCGCAACCCACCAGCTTTCGGCGCGAAAGTCGCTGGGCCAGAACTTCCTGCTGGACCTTAACCTGACGGCCAAGATTGCGCGTCAGGCCGGAGACCTGTCAGAATGTGATGTGCTGGAAATCGGGCCCGGTCCCGGTGGTCTGACCCGTGGATTGCTGTCCGAGGGCGCCCGAAAAGTGGTCGCGGTCGAGAAAGACACCCGCTGCATTGCCGCCCTGAACGACATCGCCGCCGCATATCCCGGCCGTTTGGAGGTCATCAACGGTGACGCGCTCGAGATTGACCCGATGGCTCATCTAACGCCGCCAATCCGGGTTGCGGCCAACCTGCCCTATAACGTCGGAACTGAGCTTCTTGTGCGGTGGCTGACACCCCCTGAATGGCCCCCGTTCTGGCAAAGCCTGACCCTGATGTTTCAGCGTGAGGTCGCTGAACGGATCGTGGCGCAGCCCGGCAGCAAAACCTACGGCCGTCTTGCCATCCTTGCGCAGTGGCGCGCCGAGGCCCGTATTGCCATGTCTCTGCCGCCCGGAGCATTCACACCTCCGCCCAAGGTTTCAAGCGCCGTGGTTCATCTGACCGCCCTGCCCGAACCGCGCTATCCTGCCAATCCCGCCACACTCTCCCGTGTTGTGGCCGCAGCGTTCAATCAACGTCGCAAAATGCTGCGCGCCTCGCTGAAGGGCGTCGCGCCAAATATCGAAGACAGGCTATTGGCTGCCGGCATCCAACCAACCGAACGGGCTGAACAGGTACCACTGGAAGCCTTCTGCGCGTTGTCGCGTGAAGTCGACAAAGGTTGAAACAAAAAAGCCCCGGGCAGAACCTCGGGGCTTTATTTTTTCTCGTGTGCCTTTGATTACTCGGCAGCCTCGGGCGCATCACCTTTATCCGACGATGCCTCTTCTGCCGGTGCAGGTTTTGGCTTGCGTGTCCGCGGACGGCGCGGCGGTTTTTCCTTCTTCTCGGCGGACTCGCCTTCAGCACCCTTGCTTTCCGGGGTCTCTACCAACCCCGATTCAGGCGCGGCAGCCTCGGGCGTGAAATCCATCACGTCAGGCTGTGGCGCTTCTGCCGGATCGGACTGGCGCGCGGCTTCGCGTTCCTGACGCTCGGCGCGTTCACGGTCACGTTCGGCCTGACGTTCGCGGTTCTGCCGCTCCTGCTCTTCCCGGCGCGCTTCCATTTCGCGTTGCGCTTCACTCAGCAGGCGCAGGTAATGCTCGGCATGCTGTTGAAAGTTTTCGGCAGCCACGCGGTCATTGGACAGCTGCGCGTCACGGGCAAGCTGGTTGTACTTGTCAATGATCTGCTGGGGCGTGCCACGCACTTTACCCTCTGGGCCCGAGCTGTCGAAAACCCGGTTTACTACGTTGCCTCCAGAAGGACGATTGCGGTTATTCTTGGCCCGCGAGCGGGATTTGGAAGATCTCATCTACTTTCGTCAGCCTTGTCATTCGATGTCGATCACCTCGCGACTTGCACTGCTCGAAGGCTATTGCTGTGACGCGATGTCGACTTTTTGGGCTTGGCGTCAGGGGCGCGCTGTAACGGCGTCAACCTCGCTGACTAATCATGAGTAAACATGTCCGGCGCGCGCAGACAAGGGGTTTGTACTAAATTTCGCAGCTTTTTTACATCAATCGGCGTATTTCAGCCTCAGTGCACGGCTTCACTGCGGCATTCTGGCAAATACGACCCGATCGCGGCCGTCCAAATCGGGAATTATCTGCGTGTCGACCAAACCAGCTGCATCAAACAGCGCCGAGACGCTCTTGCCCTGCGTCGGCCCAATTTCGACCAGTAAACGCCCACCAGGTATCAGAAAATCCGGAACCTCGGCGGCAATACGGCGGTAGGCGCCCAGACCGTCGCCTTCATCCGTCAGGGCCATGCGCGGTTCGTGTTCGCGCACTTCGGGGGACAATTCCGTCATTTCGGGCAGGGAAATATACGGGGGATTGGAAACAATAAGGTCAAAACCACCATTAATGCTCTCAAACCAATCAGATTTGGCAATCTCGACACGATCTTGAACCTGATGCTGAACCGCATTTGCGCTGGCCTGCAAACAGGCGGCCTCGCTCAGGTCTACGCCCACCCCTGTCGCGCTGGTTCTTTCCGCCAAAAGGGTTATCAGGATGCACCCTGACCCGACCCCAAGGTCCAGAACATGGTCGAAAGGTTCGCTCAACGCCGCTTCGATCAGAGTCTCGGTTTCTGGCCGAGGGTCGAGCACATCACGGCTGACCCGAAAGCGGCGGCCATAAAATTCTCTTTCCCCCAGCAGGTGGGACACCGGCACTCGAATGGCCCGCAAGGAAATCAATTGATCATACCGTTCGGCGATCTCAGGCGAAAGCTCCTCGGGGGCGATTAATGTGACGCGGCTGGCTTCGATTCGCGCAGCGTGGGCCAGCAGCACACGGGCGTCACGCGCCGGATCAGCAACCCCGGCCGCCCGTAGCCGCGCCGTTGCAGCGACCATCGCCTGCGCCGCTGTCAACGCAGCAATCATTGCGCCATCTCAGCCAGCAGGCGGGCTTGGTCATCTGCCGTCAGCGCGTCTATGACCTCGTCCAGATCGCCCTGCATGACCTGATCCAGCTTGTACAAAGTCAGGTTGATACGGTGATCGGTCATACGGCCCTGTGGGAAATTATACGTCCTGATCCGCTCGGACCGGTCACCGGACCCCACTTGGCTGGCTCGGTCGGCGGATCGTTCACTGTCGATCCTCTGACGCTCCAGATCATAGAGGCGTGTCTTCAGAACCTGCATCGCGATCTCACGATTGCGATGCTGGGACTTTTCAGAACTTGTCACCACAAGACCGGTCGGAAGATGGGTGATGCGCACGGCCGAATCCGTCGTGTTCACGTGCTGGCCACCCGCGCCCGAACTGCGCATTGTGTCGATCCGAATGTCATTCGCATCAATCTGGATGTCCACATCCTCGGCCTCGGGCAACACCGCCACGGTTGCCGCCGACGTGTGAATCCGCCCACCGCTTTCCGTTTCGGGCACGCGCTGAACCCTGTGCACGCCGGATTCGTACTTTAACCGGGCAAAGACGTTGTCGCCCTTGATATGCGCCACAACTTCCTTGATGCCGCCAAGGTCCGAGGCTTGCTCTTCGATGATCTCAAAGCGCCAGCCATGCGCCTCGGCATAGCGTTGATACATGCGCAGCAGATCTGCGGCGAACAATGCGGCCTCATCCCCTCCGGTTCCGGGGCGGATTTCCAGCATGGCAGGGCGCGCATCGGCCGCGTCACGGGGCAGCAAAGCCAACTGGAGCGCATGTTCTGCCGCGGGGATACGGGTTCGCAGGTCGGGGATTTCCTCCTCGGCCAGCTCCTTCATATCGGGGTCCGCCAGCATCGCCTGCGCTTCGGCCAGATCCGCCACCAGCTGCCGCCAGGCCATGATCTGTTCGACCACCGGTTTGAGGTCGGAATATTCCTTGGCCAGAGCCGCAATGTCCCCGCCCGCTGCGCCGTCTGACATCGCCGCTTCGAGGTATTGGAATCGCTGAGTTATCTGTTCTAGACGTTCTTCGGGGATCATCCCGGGGGTGTCTATCAATCCGGGGCTTTGGTCAAGGGCCGACCGTATGCTAAGCTGCGGCGCATGAGATGGTTTGCACTTGCTATGACGCTGTTTTCCACGCCTGTAATGGCCGATTATGTCGGTCCGGACGGCAAGGTACGCGACTGCTATTGCACCGATACATCCGGCACGCGCATCGAACTGGGTGAAATGATCTGCCTGCAGGTTGATGGCCGCATGTTCATGGCCCAGTGCCAGATGTCTTTGAACGTCCCGATGTGGCGCGAAGTGCAGGAAGGGTGCCTATCCTCAGGGCTTGAGCGCAGCCAACCACCCATCAACACGGTGACGGTTTACCCCAAAATCTGAGCGCCCAAAACGCAGGCGCGCGTGGATGCGCAGCGTGTCGCCGTCCTGCTGGACCGTAGTGTAATCGGGAAAACCGATCACTTTGGTGCGGGTAACATAGGTGACCATCCCTTCGTTCACGGAACCCGCCAGAACCGTTGTACGCGCTGTGTTACGTGCAATCGTATCCAAACGTGCCAGCCCGTCAGGGCCGGTTTCCAGCACACGGACTACGCCACCTTTCATATCGCGATCCGCTTGACCGGTGGGCATTACATGCCATCGCGTGGGATCGGACGGAGCCAGACGGATATACGCGCCCAGTGCTACGACCGCCGCAACCACAAGGAAAATGAGCATTTTCTTCATCCCGAACCTATTTTTTCGGCAAGCTTATTCGGAATACTGGCATGGACAAGCGCCGAGGCAGCCTCTTACCGCGACGTCACACCGGGCAGGATACACAGAAGTTCGAACAACAGGTTGGCCGCCGTCAGCGCCGTGTTGCCCGACGGGTCATAAGGCGGTGAGACCTCAACCAAATCGCACCCCACGACGGATAGACCGCTGAGCGCGTGGATCAGTTGCAAGGCCTGTGGCGTGGTCAGCCCCGCTATTTCAGGCGTACCCGTTCCCGGCGCAAAAGACGGATCGAGACTGTCGATGTCGTAGGTGACATAAGTGGGATGATCGCCAATCGTCTTGCGTATCTGAGAGCCAACTTCCGTCAGGTTCTGCTGCCACAGCTCCCACACCGGAAACTGCCGAAACCCCCAATCCTTAGCCTCGGTGAAATCCGTCGAAGCATAGCCCGAACCGCGAATGCCGATCTGGAAGGTCTTGTCGGGAACAATCAGCCCTTCTTCGTAGGCGCGTCGGAAGACGGTGCCGTGGGTCTCACGCTCGCCAAACATCTCATTATTCACGTCGGCATGGGCATCCACATGAACCAGCGCCACCGGCCCGTGTTTGGCCGCAATTGCCCGCAAAATCGGCAGGGTGATCGAGTGATCGCCCCCCATCGCCACAGGCGTCACATCCTGCGCCAGTATCGCATCATAGCTTTCCTTGATGATCTTCAGGCTTTCGGCCAGCGAAAATGTGTTGATCGCCAGATCGCCGATATCGGCAATCTGCAGGCTGTCGAACGGAGCCGCGAATGTGGCCATGTTATAGGGCCGGATCATCGCGCTTTCGGCACGTATCTGCTTGGGCCCAAACCGCGTACCCGACCGCCACGAGGTGCCGATATCCATCGGAATACCCAAAACGGCGACATCCAACCCGTCCAACGTATCCACCTGCGGCAGCCGCATGAACGTATTCGGCCCGGAAAACCGCGCCAGATCATTGCCGCTGAGGGGCTGGTTGAATTCTGTCATGCCCGTATCTCTCCCGTTCGGTCTTTTGGTTAACGTGATACCGGAAAGATGGCTAACCAAAGGTTAAGCCTTCAGCTTGTTCCACCCCAACAGACAAATAATCTGCGTCGCCACATGCGCGCCTGCTATCGCCGTGGCGCCGGAAGTATCAAAGGGCGGA
The DNA here is from genome assembly GCF_056536745.1 of Ruegeria sp. CJ2. NCBI lineage: Bacteria > Pseudomonadati > Pseudomonadota > Alphaproteobacteria > Rhodobacterales > Roseobacteraceae > Ruegeria > Ruegeria sp. CJ2. The sequence continues at coordinate 162,242 of NZ_JBQFQF010000003.1, read as the reverse complement.
GATACTTCGACCACGTCCCCGCCCTTGATGTTGATCCCGGCAATATCGCGCAGGATGATCTGCGCTTGAATGGAACTCAGCCCGCCCCAGACGGGTGTACCGGTGCCCGGCGCAAAGGCGGGATCCAGACCGTCGATATCAAAGCTCAGGTAGACGGGACTGTCACCCAGAATGCCTTTGATCTTTTGCGCGACAGCAGCGGGGCCGGATTCATAAACCTCGCGCGCGTCGATGATGTTGACGCCCAGTGTGTCCTCGTTGGTGGTGCGAATGCCGACCTGCACCGATCGCTTTGGGTCGACGATGCCCGATTTCACTGCCTTATAGAACATCGTGCCGTGATCCACGCGGGACATGTCATCATCGGCCCACGTGTCCGTATGGGCATCAAATTGCAGCAGAGACATGGGCCCGTATTTCTCGGCATAAGCCTTCAGAATCGGAAAGCTGATATAGTGATCCCCGCCCAATGTCACCGAGGCCACATCCGCCGCCAGAATTGTCCTGATATGATCGGTCAGAGTATCCGGAAAGGCCGGGATATTGGCGTAATCGTAGGCCATGTCGCCATAATCCACGATCGCCAGCTCACTCAGCGCATCAAAAGGCCAGCCATAGGGCGCATCCGGCGACTGCAAAGCACTGGCCTCGCGGATTGCGCGCGGGCCCAGCCGGGTTCCGGGGCGGTTGGTCACTGCCTGATCGAAGGGCACGCCTGTGACCGCGATATCAACGCCCTTCAGATCTTTGGTATAAAGCCGCCGCAGAAAGGACGTCGCACCGCCGAATGTATTTTCGTATGACAACCCCTTGAGGTCAAGGTTGGTGAACGCCTCGTCCACCTGGTTTTTTGCATCTTCCAGTGCCATTTATTCCCCCATCAGCCCAGCGGCTGCGCCTTTTCAACGATCCGCGCGAAGAAGGATGCCCCAACCGGCGCGATCTCGTCGTTGAAATTGTATTTCGGATGATGCAGCCCGGCGCTGTCGCCCTGCCCCAGAAACAGATAGGCCCCCGGACGCGCATTCAGCATATACGAAAAATCCTCGGCCCCCATCATCGCGCCAATGTTCGTGACCACCCGCTCGTCGCCTGCCACGTCCCGCGCGACCTCGGCTGCAAACCCGGTTTTGTCAGCGTCATTGATGGTTGCGGGGTAATTGATCTCATAATCCAGCCGGGCCTCAACCCCGTAGGACTGCGCCTGCCCCTGCACGATCTGCTCCATCCGCTCTATCACCATCTTCTGGACGGACGTATCGAAGGTGCGGACTGTACCGTTGATATAGGCGGTGTCCGGGATCACGTTGTTGACCGTTCCGGTGTGGATCTGAGTAACCGAGACAACAAGATCGTCCAGCGCATAGTTGTTGCGGCTGACAATCGTCTGAATGGCCTGCGCAATTCCGCAGGCCGCCATCACCGGGTCGCGTGTTTCGTGCGGCATGGCCCCGTGGCCGCCAAGACCCTGGATGTGAATTTCAAACGTGTCGACAGCCGCCATGATCGGGCCGGGCGTCGTCTGAAACGACCCCTCAGGGACACCGGGCGCGTTGTGCAGGGCATAGACCTGAGAGATATCGAACCGGTCCATAAGCCCTTCTTCGACCATGACACCTGCTCCGCCGCCTTCCTCCTCGGCGGGTTGAAAGATCAGGGCCACGCGGCCGCGGAAATTGCGCGTCTCAGCCAGATAGCGGGCCGCTCCCAACAGCATCGTGGTATGCCCGTCATGGCCACAGGCATGCATATTGCCCGGCTTGGTCGAGGCATAGTCGGCCCCGGTTTCCTCGGGGATCGGTAACGCATCCATGTCCGCACGCAAGCCGATTGTCGGCCCCTCGCCCTGCCCGTTGATGATCGCGACAATCCCGGTTTTGGCAATTCCTTCATGCAGTTCGTCCACACCAAACTCGCGCAACCTGTCAGCAACAAAAGCTGCGGTTTCATGACACTCAAACTCCAACTCAGGGATTGAATGCAGGTGCTGACGCCACGTGGTCATGTCGGCGGCGTAATCGGCAATTCGGTTGACGACGGGCATCTGGGGTGGACTCCTGATCCTGACTGCGGAATGGATGCATCTGACACCGGAACGAAAGGGTTCGCAATGGCCGAAAATCCTCTGATCCACGATAGCGACGCAGGGATCGAACGCCTGCTGGAAATCATGCGCCGTCTACGCGACCCGCAAACCGGCTGCCCTTGGGATATCGAACAGGATTTCGCCACCATCGCCCCCTACACTATCGAAGAAGCCTATGAGGTCGCCGACGCCATCGAGCGTGAGGCATATGATGAGCTGAAAGGCGAGTTGGGCGACCTGTTGTTCCAATCCGTCTTTCACGCGCAGATGGCCGAGGAAGCCGGGCATTTCACCTTTCAGGACGTGGTCCGCACCATGTCGGACAAGATGGTTGCGCGTCATCCCCACGTATTCGGTGACGAATCCCGCGACAAATCTGCCGAGCAGCAAACGCTGGATTGGGAAACCATCAAGGCGGCGGAACGCGCTGGTAAAGAACAGAAAGGCGCGCTGGACGGTGTGGCGGCCAACCTGCCTGCCCTGTTACGCGCGCATAAGCTGCAAAAGCGCGCGGCGCGTGTGGGGTTCGATTGGCCTTATGCCAGCCACGTGCTGGCCAAGATCACCGAAGAGGCCGCCGAGTTGGAAGAGGCGCGCGACAGTATGGACGCCGATGCGCTAGAGGATGAATTCGGCGATCTGCTATTTGTCATCGTCAATCTGGGCCGCCACCTTGGGATCGAACCCGAAGCCGCCCTGCGCCGCACCAACGCCAAGTTCACCCGCCGCTTTGAACAGGTCGAATCCCGTCTTGCGGCGCGTGGCAAAACGCCGTCACAAAGCGATCTGGCCGAGATGGACGCCCTGTGGGACGAGGTGAAAACCGAGGAACACCGCGCCAATGGCAAACTCCCGCCGGTGGATGCGGCGGCGGACACCTAAAACGGCTGGACAAGTGCCGGGACACTTGCGAGTGTCCGACCTTCACGACCCCCGGAGACGCCCATGCCCCCTCGTAAAATCATCATCGACACTGACCCCGGTCAGGACGACGCCGTCGCCATCCTGCTGGCGCTGGCCAGCCCCGAAGAGATCGAGGTTCTAGGCATCACAGCCGTCGCAGGGAACGTGCCGCTGGACCTGACGTCCAAGAATGCCCGCATTGTCTGCGAACTGGCCGGACATACCGAGGTGCCGGTTTACGCCGGGTGCGACCGCCCGTTGAAACGGGCGCTGGTCACGGCGGAACATGTGCACGGGAAAACCGGTCTGGACGGTCCGGACCTGCCTGATCCTCAGATGCAACTGACCGAAGGACATGCGGTTGATTTCATCATCGACACCCTGCGCGCGCATGAACCCGGCACGGTCACGTTATGCCCGCTGGGGCCGCTGACAAACATCGCGACCGCCTTCACCAAAGCGCCTGATATCGTGGATCGGGTGCAGGAAATCGTGCTGATGGGCGGCGCGTATTTCGAGGTTGGCAACATTACCCCCACCGCAGAATTCAACATTCATGTCGATCCCGAAGCCGCTGATACCGTGTTCAAATCCGGTCGCCCTATCGTGGTCATGCCGTTGGATGTCACGCATAAGGCGCTGGTCACGAAACCCCGCAACGATGCCTTCCGCGCGTTGGGAACCAAGGTCGGTGTCGCCGTGGCTGAAATGACGGATTTCTTCGAACGCTTTGACAAGGAAAAATACGGCAGCCAAGGCGCACCGTTGCATGATCCGTGCGTCACCGCCTACTTGATCAAACCCGAATTGTTTTCAGGCCGCTTCGTGAATGTCGAGATTGAGACCCAATCGGAACTCACCATGGGAATGACGGTCGCCGACTGGTGGCACGTCACCGATCGCAAGCCCAACGCGACTTTCATAGGGGATGTAGACGCGGACGGATTCTTTGCCCTGCTGACCGAACGGCTGGCCCGACTATGAGCGCTGCCCTGCGGCTTGCCCGCCCCGAAGATCTGGACCGCTTGATGGGCCTGGTCACTGCATTCCACACAGAGGAAGGCATCGCTCAGGATGCGGATCAGACCCGCAACGCTCTGGCGCCGCTGTTAGAGGGCATCCCCCACGGATGTGTCTACCTGATCGGACCCGGACGGGCACCGCTGGGATACATCATCCTGACATTCGGCTGGTCCGTCGAATTTGGCGGCATGGATGGCTTTGTGGACGAGATTTACATCCGCCCCGCCGTCCGTGGCCGCGGAATTGCCTCCGAAGTCCTGCTGGACTTGCCAAAAGCCTTGGCCGGAGCCGGACTGACCGCCCTGCATCTTGAAGTCGACCGCACAAACGAGGCAGCTCAGAAACTGTATCTGCGCACCGGGTTCAAACCGCGCGATCGATATATGCTGATGAGCAAGAAGCTCTGAATTCAGACCAATCACGGACGTCTCCGCCCGTGATGTCATGCGCAGGCCTTAGCGGGCCTCACCACGATAGATGTAAGTGGGCGATTCCATATTTCGTACCGGGTCACTTGCTGAAACCTGATCTCCGGTAATCGGATATGTGCCAGGTGCTGAACAGGCCGCCAAGAATACAGTGCCGACTACCGACGCTACGAGAAGGAATTTTGAACCAGTCATGGTGTTCTCCTTTCTGTAATACAGTCAGGGTACGGGACGATCCGGCTCTCCCAATAGGGAAAAGTTCACACATAAGTATAATAATGTTTACTTAAATTGCGGTTTCTTCAATTTATTCCGTAATTACAATAGGAAAGATCATCAAAAAAATTGTAGTTTTTTGCCCCAAGACGCCCCTACCCCCGTAAATCGATTTCAAAAAACAGAAGATGGCCGTCCGCAACTTCGGGCATTTCCGAATAGGCGTCGCGCAATTCAAACCCCATCGACAGATAAAGACGTGTCGCGGCCTCAAGCGGTTTTCCTGTATCCATCCGAATAAAACGGACCCCCTGCAGGCGGCAGGCTTCGATCAGTTCGTTCATGATCGCATATCCTGCGCCGGTCCCCCGAGCGTTCTCATTTACGAACACGCGCTTAATTTCCGCCACACCGGGTTCAATCGTATGGAACATCCCGCATCCGATAGGCTGATCATCCTTCAATGCCAACCGGACGCCCCCTGTGGGCGATGCGTGCTCGACCTCAATGGCGTCCATCAATCGGGCGTATTTCTCTCGCGGATAGAACGTCCGCACAATGCGCTGAGATTTTTCGTCCAACGTCAGCAGGAATTCGCGGTATTCCCAACACAAACGCCGAACCGCATCAAACTGGTCCGGCGTCTTGGGTTCTATAATCGAAAGCAAAACCTGATCCTCGGCAAATGATACGAGGATCAGCCTAGCATTCAGCGCTTCAGGATCGAAGTCCCGGCGTATTCGGCAACCTCACCCAGGGATTCTTCGATGCGGATCAGTTGGTTATACTTGGCCAACCGGTCTGACCGCGCCAACGAACCGGTCTTGATCTGACCGCAATTGGTGGCAACAGCCAGATCCGCAATGGTCGCGTCCTCGGTCTCGCCCGAGCGGTGCGACATCACGTTGGTATAGCGCGCACGGTGCGCCATATCGACGGCGCGCAGGGTCTCGGTCAGGGACCCGATCTGGTTCACCTTGACCAGCATCGAGTTCGCACAGCCACGATCGATCCCTTCGGCCAGACGTTCGGGATTGGTCACGAACAGGTCGTCACCCACCAGCTGCACCTCGTTGCCGATGGCATCGGTCAGGGCTTTCCACCCGTCCCAGTCATCCTCGGACATGCCGTCTTCGATCGAGATGATCGGATAGTCCTTGACCAGCGCCGCCAGATACTCGGCGTTTTCCTCGGAGGTCAGCGAGATGTTCTCGCCCGACAGAACGTATTTGCCATCCCTGTAGTACTCGGTGGCGGCGCAATCCAGGGCAAGGTGGATTTCCTCACCCGGCTTGTAGCCTGCCTTTTCAATGGATTGCAGGATGAAATCCAGCGCTTCGCGTGTGGATGCAATGTTGGGTGCAAAACCGCCCTCATCGCCGACGCCGGTGGCCAGACCCGCTGCGGAGAGTTCCCGTTTCAGCGTGTGGAACACCTCGGACCCCATGCGCACCGCCTCGCGGATATTGCTGGCCGAGGTCGGCATGATCATGAATTCCTGAATGTCGATCGGGTTGTCGGCATGTTCGCCGCCATTGATGATGTTCATCATCGGCACCGGCAGAACGCGGGCCGACGTACCGCCAACATAGCGATAGAGCGGCTGGGTCGTGAAATCGGCCGCAGCCTTTGCGGTGGCCAGCGAAACGCCCAGAATGGCGTTTGCCCCCAGACGGCCCTTGTTTTCGGTCCCGTCCAGCTCGATCATCGCCTGGTCGATGGCGACCTGTTCGGTGGCGTCAAAGCCAACCAGTTCTTCGGCGATCTCACCATTGACTGCGGCGACGGCCTCGAGCACGCCTTTCCCCATATACCGCGCCTTGTCACCATCGCGCTTTTCAACCGCTTCGTAAGCTCCGGTCGACGCACCCGACGGCACCGCCGCGCGGCCCATCGTGCCGTCTTCCAAAATCACGTCCACCTCAACCGTCGGGTTGCCCCGGCTGTCCAGAATTTCGCGTGCGTGGATGTCGATGATTGTGCTCATGAGGCCGATCCCTGTGGCTGCATTCAGTTGCATGCCTCATAGCATCACAGGGTCAAAAGTAAACCGGGCATGTTATCGCTAACACGGCTATTTACGTCCCTTTAGGGCTAACAGCCAATTGTTTGGGCTAACGTGCGACGATCCGTCAGGCGGCAACCGCCAAATCGCGCGCCAAGCAATGGTCCTTTCTCTGACAATCCAGATCGGTTAAGGCATTCGAAGCACAAAGACCGAAGGAACTTTGGGACCCCAATTTTCTGTAGTTGCGGAATGTCTTTTTCTGCCGCAATTATCAAATCGCCTGTTCTTCCAAGGGAGTTTTTTATGCGTCTGGACCCAGATAGCGTTTCGCGAAAAGAGGCGGACAAGACCAGGATCGCCCATCGCAAGATGTTTGGAGGCCATGATAAAGGCAGGACGCGTCGACTAAGAAACGGACAGTATCTAGCGGACATTCTTTTTCCGGTCTTTGAGCCCAAACGTGTATTGGACGTTGGGTGCGGACTTGGTTTCTTTCTTTCGGCAATGTCAGAACGAGGCGCGCACGTAACCGGCGTAGACAATGAGTGGGTTAAAGACCTCAATACGGAAATTCCACCGGAGCAATATCGGTTTCACGACCTGAACACACCGCTAACTTCCAATGATCGCTTTGATTTGGTCGCGTCCTTTGAGGTAGCCGAACATCTAGAGCCGTCAAGAAGTGAAGATTTTGTGAGGGAATTGTGCGCGTTGGGCGACGTGGTCGCATTTTCGGCGGCAGTACCAGGACAAGGTGGTAGCGGGCACATAAACTTACGTTGGCAACGCTACTGGGCCGAACTATTTGCGGCGCAAGGGTATAGTTGCTTTGATTTGATCCGCCCTCGAATAGCCGCGCGAAAAAATGCCTTCTTTTGGTTCCGGCAAAACGCTTTCGTCTACATCAGAGACGGTCAAAATATACCGGACGAAGTGAAGTTCTCAGCAATTGATCCCAAAGCCACGACGACGTTGACGCGGGACTTTCACAAACGCCGATTACAGCAAGCTCGAAACAGGATCGTGGAACTCGAAAAGCAGCTAGCAGCGCTCAAAAGCACTAACCACTTAACGTCTCTGACGGATTTGACGTGACTCGCACGGCCCAAAAATCAACTGCAACGATACTGACCGCAACTAGCCCCAAAACAGAAATACAACTCACTTAGGTTGTAGTTTGCCGAAAGGCATTGATGAACATGTCCTCAAGCGAAAAGGCCGCCATTGACCCTATGATCAGCAAAATGCCGTGTACGTTGTTCATGCGCGTTTCCAAAGAATGAGGCTGACAAGCTCCAAGCCGTCAGGTCAGGGAAACCGCAACATTCAAAACGCAGCAAGCGATATTGCGACGTGTTTCATGAAATCGTGTGCGACGACCAATCGCATTTTGTGATGGGTCAGTCCTGTTCCAGCGGAACGCCATACAGTTCCAGCCGGTGCCCTTTCAGCTTGTACCCCAGCTTGGCTGCGATTTTTTCCTGCAGCGCCTCGATCTCGGGGTCTACGAATTCGATGACCTTGCCCGACTGCATGTCGATGAGGTGGTCATGATGATCCCGCTCGGCATCTTCGTAACGCGCGCGGCCATCGCCAAATTCCAGACGCTCAAGGATTCCCGCCTCTTCGAACAATTTCACAGTGCGGTACACGGTGGCTATCGATATCCCCGAATCCACCTCTGATGCACGCGCATACAGCTCTTCGACGTCCGGGTGATCCTCGCTTTGCTGCAACACATGCGCAATGGTACGGCGCTGACCTGTCATGCGCAGGCCCTTGGCCTCACAACGGGCGATGATCGTATCGGACATGAGTGACCCTCGGGGCTTATTCGGTTCTCTGTCTTAATACGTCTGCGCGGCTGGCGCCACAGGGGATTTTCTTTCTACGCGGCGCGCCGAAGATCAGCCCATATCGGCAAATGATCCGAAGCAATATGCGCGGGCCGCGCGTCGTGAACACCATGCAGGATGGCCTCTAACCCGTCGCCCAGCGCGATCCTGTCCAACGCGCCCAGAGGCTGCGCGGCTGGAAAGCTTGGAACCGGGGGCAGAAAGCGCATGTCAGGCGCCAGATGATCCAACACCGGCTGCCGCGACCATTCGTTGAAATCGCCTGCCCAGACTGTCGGCATCTGGTCGAGATCATCGTCGAACCGCCGCAGATGAGTGATCTGCTGACGTCTGGACGCAGGCAACAGGCCCAGATGCATCCCCATCACCCGCAATGGGCCGATCTGCGTGTCAAACTCGACCCGCACCGCGCCCCTGGGCTCCAGCCCCGGCAGGTCGTGGTGGCCTTTCTCACGTTCCTGAATTGTGTCTCCACGCCAGATGACAGCATTGCCGTGCCAACCCAGACTGCCCGCGCCACCCAGATCGACGATCTGCCAACCCGCTTCATCCAGCATGAAATGTGGCAAGGCCGCCGGTCGTGGAGGCAGACGTTTGTCGGCCTCCTGCAACACCACGATATCGGCTTCCATGCTTTCGATCACCTGCAGGATGCGCTGCGGCTGGCGGCGAAAATCAAGCCCGACGCATTTCTGGATATTGTAGCTCGCAATGCGCAGGGTTGAATGAGTTTGCATTTGGACCCGATCAAACATTTGGACCAAGAGTGCCACGATGGTTGTCAGGTGCAACCCCTCGGCGCCCGAATGATGCGCTGATACAGAATTTTGAAGGCAGCCGCGTTCGATAGCCCAAGATTTCCGCGCTCCTAAACCCGAAGTGGATCGCCATGCATGTTCCACTTGATCCCCAGACTGCGTTCATTCTATCCCGACGCTAGGCCGGTACTGCCGGCCGAATTCCGAGGAAGCTCATGGTTTCGAACCCTGTTCAAACGGACAAGACCACCCGCGCCAGCATCATCCTTGTCATCGGCGGTATGATGTGGGGGCTGTATTGGATTCCGGTCCGGTTCTTCTATGACCTTGGCTTGACGGGCCCGTGGCCAGGCATCGCGATGTACAGCTCGGCCCTTCTTGTTCTGATCCCTCTGGTTTGGCGAGAGCGCCTGACGCTGGCCTCGCAATGGCGCAACCTTGCCCTTAGCGGGATGTTCACCGGGGCAGCGTTCAGCCTGTATTCCCTCAGCCTTGTCTACACGGACGTCGTCCGCTCGATCCTTCTGTTCTATCTGACGCCGATCTGGGGCACGATGCTTGGACTGTTTTTCCTGGGCGAGCGGCTGAGTTGGGGACGCTTTGCCGGACTGGTCTGCGGGATCGGAGGGCTGTTCGTTGTGTTAGGCGGCGACGGCTTCGTGCCATGGCCCCAAAACGCAGGAGACTGGCTGGCGCTGGCGTCGGGTATCTGCTGGGCGCTAGGGACACTCGGGCTGTATCGGGCCAGCAGTATTTCCGTTTCCGGGCAGGTGTTTGCCTTTGTTCTGGGCGCACTGATCCTGTCTTTCTTCAGCCTCGCGCTCATTCACGGCCCGGTTCTGCCCGCCCTCGCCCAAGGCGACTATCTTTGGATCCTTCAGCTTTCCCTTCTGTCTGCCCTATACACGCTGCCCATGGTCTATATGACGATCTGGCCCGCGACCAAGCTGTCTCCTGCACGGGTCGGCATCCTGTTGATGAGCGAGGTTGTCGTCGGCATCGCCTCGGCCGCTGCTTTGTCGGGCGAACCCTTTGGCTTGCGCGAACTGCTGGGTGCCGTCCTGATCGTCAGCGCGGCAGTCTTGGAAATCGTGCGCAAATAGCCACGTACGCTCACGTCCCGCAGAACGTCGCGTGCACCACTTCGCTCTGAGTTGGCGGGCGCTTGAGGTCGGCCTCATCGGGTTGATCCTCATACGGCTGCGAAAGAACCCGGTTCAGGCGGTGGAACGGGCCATAGTCACCCTGAACAGCGGCTTGGATCATTTGCTCAACCCGATGGTTGCGCGGAATGAAGGCGGGGTTTGCTGCGGCCATGACTGGGAATGGGTCTTCTTCCCGCTGCAACCGTGCCCTCCAGCCCTCAGCCCAAGTGTCAAAAGCATCCGGGTCCGTAAATTGCTCGCGGGCCGTATCGCTGCCCAGCGCGCGGAACGTATTGGTGAAGTCGGCCTGATTTTGGGCCATACGCACCAATAGATCGGTTATCAGTCCCTCATCCCCTTCTTCCGAGGTCGACAGTCCCAATTTGGACCGAAAGCGCGCTTGCCAGTTCTCTTGCAGCAGATCCGGCATGGCGTGAACAACCTCGGTCGCCTCTTCTACTGCGGCCTGCTTATCCTCGACCTGTTGGATCAGGGCGGTTGCAAGCTGCGCGGCATTCCAGACGGCAATCTCGGGCTGATTGGAATAGGCGTAGCGGCCCATTCGGTCGATCGAGCTGTAGACCGTGTTCGGGTGGTAGCTGTCCATAAAGGCGCAGGGTCCGTAATCTATGGTCTCGCCCGCGATCGAGCTGTTGTCGGTGTTCATAACGCCGTGAATGAAGCCCACGCTCATCCATGCGGCGATCAGCTCGGATTGTTTCTGGACCACGGCGCGCAACAGACCCATCGGACCCTCGGCCTGAGGGTAGTGCCGCTGAATGGCGTAGCCCGTCAGTTGGCGCAGGCTGTCGAACTGGCCGCGCGACGCAAAGACCTGAAACGTCCCCACGCGCAGATGGCTTTGCGCAACCCTTGTAAGCACAGCGCCGGGCATCGGTCCTTCGCGCAGGACGACCTCTCCGGTTTCAACCGCGGCCAGCGCCCGTGTCGTTGGAATGCCCAGCGCATGCATCGCCTCGGACACAACATATTCCCGCAGGACCGGCCCCAGCCACGCCCGTCCGTCGCCCTGACGGGAAAACGGCGTTGGCCCCGACCCTTTGAGCTGTATGTCCCGGCGTACCCTGTCGATCCCGACGGTCTCACCCAACAGAACGGCGCGGCCATCGCCTAGTTGCGGGTTGTAGTTGCCGAACTGATGCCCCGAATAAAGCTGCGCGATCGGCTCGGACCCTTCAGGCAGCGTGTTTCCGGCAAACGCCTCGGCCATTTCATGCACATCGCCCGGAGTGACACGCAAAACACGTGCAAGGTCTTCGTTGAACGCGATCAGTTGCGGCGCACGCACGGGGATCGGAGCCTGTCGCGCGTAAAAGCTGTTGGGAAGCTGGGCATAGGTGTTGTCGAACGGGATCATCAGGGTCATGCGGCAAACATATTCCTGATCCGGCCGAATACCATAGCGGATCACGCAAACCCGTGCATAATCATCCCCAACCATGAGGCACAAATGACCGCACAAGACATCATCGACCACCTGAAACTGCAACGCCACCCCGAAGGCGGCTGGTTTCGCGAAACCTGGCGCGCGGATACCGAAGGCCGCGCCACAGGCACCTGCATCTATTTCCTGCTGGCAGAGGGTGAACGCAGCCACTGGCACCGTGTCGACGCGACCGAAATCTGGCTGTTCCACGCCGGTGCACCGCTTATCCTGTCCATCAGCGATACAGACACCGGGCCTGCCGTAGATCATACGCTGACCCCGGACCTTTCCCAAGGCGCGCCCCAACTGATTGTGCCAAAAGGCCATTGGCAAGCCGCCCGGTCCACCGGGGCTTACACCTTGGTCAGTTGTACCGTGTCGCCGGGGTTTGAGTTCGACGGCTTTGAACTGGCCGACCCCGGCTTTGACATCCCCCGCGGTTGAAGAATGGACCACCGCGCCCTCATAGCCTCGATTCCGGCGGCCGAGAAAGACCGCCTGCAAGAACGCTCGAACATCGCAGGCTTGCGGCACCTTTCCCTCTATGCCCTGCTGCTGCTGGCAACCAGTTCAGGCATTGCTTATCAGGTTCCGCTCTGGCCGCTTCTGCTGCTGCCTCAGGGACTGCTGCTGGTGTTCCTGTTCACGCTCAGCCACGAATGCACCCATAAGACGCCCTTTCGCACTGGCTGGCTGAACGACGCGGTTGGTCATCTTGTTTCGGTTCCTATCGCCCTGCCCTTTACGTGGTTTCGGTACTTTCATCTGGCCCACCACAAATGGACCAATGACCCGGACAAAGACCCTGAATTGGACGGCAAACCCAGACCGGAACGCTGGCACGATCTGGTAATCTATCTCAGCGGCTGGCCGTACTGGAAAGGCATGGCGCTTGTTCTCTTTCGCAACGCGACCGGAAAGATCGACGCGCCCTACTTACCCCAGCGACAGCATCGCGCCATACGGATTGAGGCAGCTATATTGCTGGGCCTCTATACGCTTGCTGGCATCAGCCTGATCTTCACACCGATCCTGTTCTGGCTATGGCTGCTTCCGGTCCTAATGGGCCAACCATTTCTACGCCTGTATCTTTTGGCAGAACACGGCCTCTGCCCACCGGTCGCCAATATGCTCGAGAATTCACGCACCACCTTCACCAACCGCATGATCCAGTTTTTGGCGTGGAACATGCCCTTTCACGCGGAACATCATGCGTTTCCAAACGTGCCCTTTCACCAGCTACCCGCGCTGCATGGGTGGACGAAAGCCCACCTGCAAACCACCTCGGACGGGTATGCTGAGTTTACGGCAGACTACGTGCACGCGTTGGAGCGCTGATTACCCCGCCACCCACAAGCGCGCTGACCCCGGTTGTTCCCGGGCACGAGGTTGGCAACCCCTTGGCTACGCGCACGGCAAGATAGGCAAATGCCTGCGCTTCCAGCATGTCTCCGTCCAGCCCCACGGCCTCGACCGGCTCTACCGGGCAATCCATCGACACGCGCAGCATCTCCATCAGAACGGGATTGCGGCGGCCACCTCCGGTGACAAGCACGCGCGTGGGCCGTTTGGGGCAATGCTCCATCCCCTGCACGACGCCCGTTGCGCACATCGCTGTCAGAGTCGCCACGGCGTCGGCGTCTGAAAGCTCTTTCACCAACCCGATCATTTCCGAGAAATCGTTTCGGTCCAAAGATTTGGGCGGCATCTTGGTAAAAAACGGCTCGGCCAGGAACAGTTCCAGCGCGCCGGTCTCGACCGTCCCACCACGTGCAACTGCGCCATCGCGATCCATCGGCAGACCCAGCCGCGCCTGCATCAGGTCGTCGACAGGTGCATTGGCCGGGCCAGTATCAAAGGCCAGCAGAGCGCCGGGTGCCTCGGGGCCGTCAAAACCGGGGTCTACGTAAGTCAGGTTCCCCACCCCGCCGAGGTTCAGAAAACACAGAGGTTCCGTCGCCCCGATCCATTTGGCACAGGCGAAGTGAAAGAACGGCGCGAGCGGTGCGCCTTCACCCCCCATCGCCACGTCGTCACTGCGGAAATCCCACACGACGGGAACACCCAGCGCTTGGGTCAAACCGTCGCCGTCGCCCACCTGCAACGTGCCCCGCCCACTTGGTTCATGCGCAAGCGTCTGGCCGTGAAAGCCGATCAGGTCAATCTCGTCGAATTCGGACAGTGCTTCGGCATGGGCAATCGTGACCAACTCGGCGGCTGCATCGACTTCCGGACCGTGCCAGTGACCCAGCGCGGCCCTGAGGGTGGCGCGTTCTTCCTCGGAATAGGCACGATAACCGCTGGGACCGAACCCCAGAATGCGCACCCCGTCCGTTTCGACCACGGCGGCATCCACACCATCCAGAGACGTGCCCGACATCGCGCCCAATGCTGTGACCGTGTCCGATTTGCCAATAACCCGGCTCATGCCTTACCTCTTGCGTCTTTCGCGCCCGTTGGATCAGCGCGTTGGCCACAACCTGCACGGTAACGCGAACACAACGCAAGCCACATCGGACGCACCGCACGCTTTTCCTGCAAAAGGTGCCTTTTCCTTGCCACCCCCACCGCCTATACACTGCTCCGCAACACAAACCCAAAGGGCACGGATATGACCTACCACCCCAAATCGGATTTCATCGCCACGATGATCGAGCGCGGCTTTCTCGCCGACTGCACCGATTATCAGGGCCTTGACGACGCGCTGATCAGTGGGGTGCAAACAGCCTATATCGGGTATGACGCTACAGCGCAGTCGCTGCATGTCGGTCACCTGATGAACATCATGGTCCTGCGCTGGCTGCAAAAGACCGGGCACAAGCCGATCACCCTGATGGGCGGCGGCACCACCAAGGTGGGCGACCCCTCGTTCCGCTCGGATGAACGCCCCCTGCTGGGCCCGGAACAGATCGACGCCAATATCGCCGGGATGCAGAAGGTCTTTGCCAAGTACCTGTCTTATGATGACAGCGACACCGGCGCGCTGATGCTGAACAATGCCGAGTGGCTGGACAGCCTGAACTACCTCGATTTCCTGCGCGATATCGGGCGGCATTTCTCGGTCAACCGGATGCTGTCGTTTGAATCGGTAAAGTCACGGCTGGACCGCGAGCAATCGCTGAGCTTTCTCGAATTCAACTACATGATCCTGCAGGCCTATGACTTCCTTGAACTGAACCGCCGCTATGGCTGTGTCTTGCAGATGGGTGGCAGTGACCAGTGGGGCAATATCGTCAACGGGATCGACCTGACGCGCCGCGTGTTGGATCAGGAAATCTATGGCCTGACCACGCCGCTGCTGACCACCAGCGATGGCCGCAAGATGGGCAAATCGCAAGGCGGTGCGGTCTGGCTGAATGGCGATATGCTGAGCGCCTATGAGTTCTGGCAATTCTGGCGCAATACCACCGACGCCGACGTAGGCCGTTTTCTGAAGATCTTCACCGAACTGCCCGTCGATGAATGCGACCGCCTGGCCGCGCTGCAAGGGTCCGAGATCAACGAGGCCAAAATCCGTCTCGCCAACGAGGTCACCACTCTGCTGCATGGGGCTGAGGCCGCCGCGACAGCGGAATCCACAGCGCGCGAAGTGTTCGAAAAAGGCGGCGTGGGCGACGACCTTCCGACCCTGACCGTCGGCGCGGATGAATTGCCAGCCTCGATCGTTCAGTTGATCGTCAAATCCGGTCTGGCCAAGTCCGGCAAAGAGGCCAAGCGCCTGATTGCCGAGAATGGCGCCAAGCTCGATGACGCTCCGCTGACTGACGCGGGGTTGATGATCGACGCGGGCGCGCTGTCCTCACCGATCAAGCTGAGCGCAGGGAAAAAGCGCCACGCGCTGGTTCAATTGGGCTGAACGCTCGGTTGAACTTCTGGGCAACACAAGAAAACGGCCACCCCTTTGGGTGGCCGTAGTTCTTTGAAGTAATAGGCTTTGTGGCGTCAACGTCTTCCGCCGTTGCTACCGCCATTGCCGTTTCCACCGCCTTGGCCGTTGTTGCTGCCGCCATTACCGGTTCCGGGACCCGAGCCACCGGTATTACCACCGCCGTTACCAGAGTTCCCGCTGTTCCCGTTGCCATTACCGGGACCACCGTTGCTGCCGCCATTGCCGTTTCCACCGCCTTGGCCGTTGTTGCTGCCGCCATTACCGGTTCCGGGGCCCGAGCCACCGGTGTTGCCACCACCGTTACCGGGATTGCCGCCATTGCCGTTACCATTGCCGGGACCGCCGTTGTTTCCACCGTTGCCGCCGCCGTTATCTCCGCCGTCGCCGCCGCCGTTGTCTCCGCCGTCACCGCCGCCGTTATCTCCGCCGTCGCCGCCGCCGTTGTCTCCGCCGTCGCCGCCACCGTTGTCTCCGCCGTCGCCGCCACCGTTATCTCCTCCGTCGCCGCCACCGTTGTCTCCGCCGTCACCGCCGCCGTTATCTCCGCCGTCGCCGCCGCCGTTATCTCCGCCGTCACCGCCACCGTTATCTCCGCCGTCGCCGCCACCGTTGTCTCCGCCGTCACCGCCGCCGTTATTTCCGCCGTCGCCGCCACCGTTATTCCCGCCGTCGCCGCCGCCGTTATTTCCACCCGGACCAGATCCCGCTTGGTTCCCTTGATCTTCGTTCGGGTTTTCACTTGAGTTGGATGTTGCCCCGATCGACGCCGTTGTGAAATCTGTCAATAATGCGGCCAAAGCTGGGCACTGCTCGCTGGTGACCGCCAATGTCGTTTCAAAATCTGACCGCCGCTGCAGACGCTCAATAAAACTTGGCGTCACTTGCGTACAATCACACAGGGCCTGATAGTCACCCGCATTGGCCGCGATCCGTGCCGTTCTTGCATTGCAAATCTCTGTCGAAGCCTGCGCAGTTGTTGCCATCAACACCCCGACAAACGGGGATACCACCAAGGCTGAAACGCTTGATTTCAGTCTTATCCGCATCATTAATCTCCTTGCGCCCTAAAAACCCAAGTCCTTCAGGATTTTCGATTACAAAGTGGAAGCCGCAGATGAAGCGCGGTTAAGCACATGCTGAAAATGCGTTAACAAAGGGCTCGCCACCACTCACCACACTCGACCAGAACACCAGTTGTGACGGTTATGGCGCATGGATATACAATATGTACCTGCGCCACCAATCAAATGTGGTCACAATGTGTCGAAATTAAGGAGAGGTTACCGAAATGCAACTACCCTCAACCGCCGCCATAGTCACAGGTGGCGCATCCGGGCTTGGCGAGGCGACCGCTCGGTATTTTGCCGAAAACGGAGCGCAGGTCACAATTCTGGATCGTGACGCCGAGCGCGGAAATGAGGTTGCGGCCGAGATCGGCGGGCATTTTGTCGAGACGGATGTGACAGATGAGGCATCGGTCGCCGCTGCGATTGCTTATGGCGTGGACAAGATGGGTCGGATCACCGCTGCGGTGAATTGCGCTGGCATCGCCGTGGGTATCAAAACGGTTGGGAAAGAGGGCCCTCATCCCCTGAGTCCATTTCAGCGCACAATCGACATCAACCTGGTGGGAACTTTCAATGTTTCGCGCCTTGCGGCCGAACAGATGGCCAAGAACGTACCCGAGTCGGATGGCGCACGAGGTGTGATCATCAACACGGCATCGATTGCGGCGTTTGATGGTCAGAAAGGCCAAACCGCCTATGCCGCATCCAAGGGCGGCATTGTGGGTATGACGCTGCCGATGGCCCGTGATTTGGCCTCAACCGGTATCCGCGTGATGGCCATTGCTCCGGGGATTTTCATGACGCCCATGCTTGCTGGCCTACCGGAAGAAGTGCAACAGCAACTGGCGGCGGATGTCCCGAACCCCGCGCGCCTTGGCGACCCGCGCGAATTTGGGCGGTTGGCAGGGTTCATCGTCGAGATGGGCTATCTGAACGGTGAAGTTATCCGGATCGACGGCGCGCTCCGGATGAGGTGACGTTCACGCGCCCTCGGCCTTTTCTTCCAGCATCAGCCATTCTTCCTCGGCCGCTGCCAGCTTCTCCTGCCGCTCGACCAGCGCCTCGGTCGCTTTCTGGAACTTGATCGGCTCACGGGTGAACAGGTCGGGATCGGACATGAGCTCTTCGAGCTTACCGATCTCGGCCTCAAGCCGTTCCATTTCGGCTGGCAGCTTTTCCAGACGGTGCTTCTCGGAAAAAGACAGGCCAGATTTGGGCTGAGCTTCCTGCTTCGCCTTGGGCTTTGGAGGCTTTGTTTTTTCGGCCTTCTTTTCGAAAACGTCGCCGCGCTGCGCAATGTAGTCGGACCACCCGCCCGCGTAGACTGTGGCGCGGCCATTGCCCTCCATCGCGATGGTGGTTGTGGCGACGCGGTCCAGAAAATCACGGTCGTGGCTGACCAGCAGCACCGTCCCGTCATAATCGTCCAGCAGTTCTTGCAGCAGGTCCAGCGTTTCCACGTCCAGATCGTTGGTCGGTTCATCCAGCACCAGCAGATTGGACGTCTTGGCCATCAGCTTGGCCAACAGTAACCGTGCTCTTTCTCCGCCTGACAGGGACTTGACGGCGGCCCTTGCCTGCCGTTCATCGAAAAGGAACTCCTTGAGGTAGCCGACAACATGCTTGGGTTGACCGCCGACCATCACCTGATCGGCCTTCCCGGAAACGCGCATCTCTGGGTCACCGGTCAGACTGTCCCAGAGGGTCATTTCCGGGTCCAACTGCGCGCGGGTCTGATCAAAAACGGCAATCTCGAGGTTGGTTCCCAGCGACACAGAGCCTTCGTCCGGTTGTTCCTGCCCCAGCAGCATTTTCAGCAGGGTCGTCTTTCCCACACCGTTGGGCCCGACAAATGCCACTCTGTCCCCGCGTTGCACCAGAAGATCAAAGTTCCGAACGATCTGCTGCGCCCCAAAAGACTTGGCCAGCCCCTTGGCCTCGATCACTTTTCTGCCAGACTTGGGTCCGGCTTCCAAAGTCATCGCAGCCGAGCCCTGACGTTTGATCTGTGCTGCTTTCTCGGCCCGCAGCGCCTGCAACGCGCGCACCCGGCCCTGATTGCGCTTACGTCGGGCACTGATGCCTTCGACGGCCCATTTTGCCTCGGACTTGATCAGACGGTTCAGCTTGTGACGCTGCTGATCTTCCTCTTCCCAGATTTTGTCGCGCCACGCCTCGAACGCTTCAAAGCCCTGTTCTTGCCGCCGAACGACCCCACGGTCGATCCACAGGGTCGCGCGGGTAAGTGCGCGCAGAAACGCGCGGTCGTGCGAGATCAGGACATAAGCCGCGCGAGTCGCCCCCAACTCTCGTTCCAGCCATGCAATCGCTTCGATATCCAGATGGTTGGTCGGCTCATCCAGCAGCATCAGGTCGGGCGCTTCGGCCATCAGCTTGGCCAGCGCCGCACGACGGCGTTCACCGCCCGAGGCGGTCTCAACCGCGCGCGAAGGGTCAAATTTCAAACCCTCACCCGCGCGTTCGACCTTGTAAAGCTCTCCGGGTTCCAACCCGCTGGAGGCATAATCACCCAGCGTGGCATACCCCTCCATCCCCGGGTCCTGCTCCATATAGCCCACAGATTTACCCGGAGGAATAACGATGTCGCCGTGGTCGGCCTCGACCAGCCCCGCCATGACTTTCATAAGTGTCGATTTGCCGGACCCGTTCCGCCCGACAAGAGCGACACGGTCGCCCGGCTGAACCACCAGATCCAGCCCCGAAAACACCGGGTCGCCCCCAAAGGTCAGGGAAATACCGGCCATCTGCAACAAAGGAATTCTCGCCATATCCGCCAGCTAAACCGGTAGGGCCAAGGCGTCAACGGCGATTACCCGACAACCGCGCGCAACAGCCGCTTTCGGGCCGGGGGGATCGCGCCGATCTCAAGCCCGGTAAAGACGTGGAGCGTATTCATGTGGCGATCAACGACAGCGTGGTCGCTGACCCAGCCGCCCATCATCAGATAGGTACGCAGCAACGGCGGCATCCGCAGCATGGCCTTCTTCGCATCGGGCCGACGCCGCAGCCGCGCGGCAAAACGGAACACATCGGGCGCTTTCACACGTGGCAACCAACGCTTTGGGGCCAGATGGCGATGTTTCAGCATGGCAAACGCGTCCAGATACTCGGACGTTTCCGTCCCGGCGAACGAAGAGCAGCCGAACAGCATTTCCACATTGTTTTCATCTACATAGGCGGTCATTGCCCCCCATGCGACCCGCAGGATGTCAGGATCAGTCCAGTCAGGGTGAATGCAGAATCGCCCCATCTCGACCATACGTCCGGTGAACCCTTCAAGCGCCGAGAGGTCATAGAACTGGGCGGAATAGCTGCGCCCGATCTCGGACCCCTGATCCATCGTCAGCATTCGAAAGCAGCAGACCAGTTGCCCGCCAGCGCGTGTATCCTCGACCAGAATATGTGCGCAGAGCGGATCGAAACCGTCCTGATCCACCTGTTCCGTTTCAAAGGCCAGCGTCCGCAATGCCTGCGCCGCCGCAATATCCTGCGGTGTTTGCGCCAGACGCGCGCGGTACCGGCCCTTGCCAAGCAATAGTGCCATGGTCGCACCTCCGCGGTTGCAGACCCGTTTCATCTTGCCGCGTGACTATCACACTATGTGTGACCATCGTGTGACTGCGACAAGAACTGGCTTCAAATTAATTGGTCGCGCCGGGAATGTTCGCAGGGTTGAAGTTGCCGATGTTGCCAAGAAGCTGACGCAGGAAGCCCCTGCCCTCGATACTGGAATCGGTCACGCGGCGATCCAACTGAACCACAACTCCGTCCTCAAGCCCGTAGCGCTCGATGTTGCGGACGACGCCGCGCTGATCAAAGCTGATCGCGACCAGTTGACGTTCGACGACTTCGGGGCGCTTGGGCCCGTAATGACGGACTTTGGAGCGCACATAGTAATAACCGGAATCCCGCACCACACCGGATGACGTTGGCGCGCCGACGGCCTCGACCACGCTGTCTCGGGTGTCTACGCCGACTTTGATCTCGGCCAGCTCTTCAGGTGTGGGGACATACCCGTGATTCTCGAAAACAGGCGTACACGCACCAGCGACAACCAAACACGCCCCAAATACAAGCGCTTTGGACGCTGGTTTCAACCTGTTCACAACCTTCAACATTCACACCCTCTTGCCTTGGCCCCTTGCGGACCCTATCCGATTACATCAAACCGCAGCCCCGGTTCAACACAGGAAAGGGTCACGAATGAGCAACCAGACGTCTCTGCGGGTCGCAGACCTGCCCCAGAACTCGCCAACCACCTTTGATCTGCGCCCGGATGCCGGGTGGCTGGACGTGATCAAAGAGGATCTGGGTCTGCTCGGATTGCGCAAACTCAGCTTCGTCGGCGAACTGCGCGCGCAGGGCAAGCGAGACTGGTGCTTGACCGGCAAATTGGGGGCCACGGTCATTCAGCCGTGTGTCGTGACATTGGAACCGGTCACAACAAGGATCGACATACCTGTATCGCGCATGTTTCTGGCAGATTGGTCCGACCCGGACGAAGAAGAGTTCGAGATACCCGAAGGCGACGAATCCGAACCTCTGGGGCCAGAGATTGACCCGGCGCAGGTCATGATCGAGGCGCTGTCGCTGGCCCTGCCGCAATACCCGCGCAAGGACGGTGCCGAACTGGAACAGGCCGACTATACGGAACCGGGCAATCAGGCGATGACCGACGAAGACGTCAAACCCTTTGCCGGGCTTGCCAGTTTGCGCGATGCGATGAAAAAAGACGAGTGACACGGGTCAGATTTCCTGTCATAGCAGGCGCTCAGAAAAATCGCTTGAACATGTCGAGAATCGCAGTATTTTCGCGCGCTCATCGGAATTTGGGTTGGACATTGCGGGGCTCGTCCCCTAAACGCGCGTCAAACCACGAGAAAAACAAAGAATGAAACCCGGCCCACAGCGAATCTGTTGGCCCTTAGTAGACAAAGGTTGAGACCATGGCTGTCCAACAGAACAAAGTTTCCAAGTCGCGCCGCAACAACCGCCGCGCACATGACGCTCTGGTTGCTGCAAACCCGAACGAGTGCCCGAACTGTGGTGAGCTGAAGCGCCCGCACCACGTCTGCGCGTCCTGCGGCCACTATGATGACCGTGAAGTCGTCGCTCAGGCCGACGAAATCGACCTGGACGAAGACGCGGCCTAAGCCTTTCTTAGTGCAGGCCAAGGCATGACAGATAAGCCCAAGCACGCCGGACGGATTACCATTTCGGTTGACGCAATGGGCGGAGATTCGGGGCCTGCCACGGTTGTGGCAGGCATTGCGAAATCAGCAAACAAGAACCCCGACATCGCCTTTATCCTGCACGGGCCCGAGGCCACACTGCGCAAACTTGTCGCCAAACGGCGTGTCCTGAACGGGCGCGTCGTTTTTCGTGATTGCCCCGACGTGGTCACGATGGAGGACAAGCCCAGCCAGGTTGTCCGCAACGGCAAGCAGACCTCGATGTGGTCGACGCTGGAATCGGTCCGCCAGGACGAGGCACATGGTGCCGTGTCATGCGGCAATACCGGTGCACTGATGGCGCTGTCGATGATGCGGCTTCGCAAACTGCCGGGCGTGAACCGTCCGGCAATTGCGATTCTGTGGCCTTCGCGCAACCCGCAGGGCTTTAACGTGATGCTGGATGTCGGCGCAGATGTGCGCGCCGACGCCAAAGACCTTCTCCAATACGCGTTGATGGGAGCGTCTTACGCTCGCAACGGTATGGCGCTTGAGCGCCCCCGCATCGGGTTGCTCAACGTCGGAACGGAAGAGCACAAAGGCCGCGCTGAATTGAAAGAAGCGCATTCGATGATCGCGGATTTTGCGGATCAGGCCAGCTTTGACTTTGTGGGTTTTGTCGAAGGCAGTGACATCCCCGGAGATAAGGCGGATGTTGTTGTAACCGATGGGTTTACCGGCAACGTCGCCATCAAAACCGGAGAGGGCACGGCAAGCCTGATCGGTGACCTGCTGCGCGAAGCGTTCAAATACTCTCCGTTATCCCGTCTTGCCTCTGTTCTTGCGATCACTTCGCTGAACCGACTGAAAAAGCGTATCGACCCGCGCCGTGTGAATGGCGGGGTTTTCCTCGGTCTGAACGGGACGGTGGTCAAGTCACATGGCGGCGCTGATGCGACAGGGGTATCAGCGGCGGTAAAACTGGCCTTTACCTTGGCCCAATCAGGCTTCGCTGAAAAATTGGCGGCACGGGTTGCATCCACAGCCGAGCTTGCACAAGATGCCGCGCACGCACCGCCGAAAGCGGGCGAATAACAAAAAAGGCAGTACCTCAGGATGGCAGGCCGTTCAGTTGTAGTTGGTGTCGGACATTATTTGCCAGAGCGCATCGTTCCGAATTCCGAGTTTGAAAAGACGCTCGATACGACGGATGAGTGGATCAGAACCCGCTCGGGTATCGAACGGCGCCATTTTGCCGCAGAAGATGAAACGACGTCGGATATGGCGACCAAGGCCGCCGAAGCTGCGCTGGCAGATGCCGGTCTGACGGCGGACGACATTGATGCCATCGTGCTGGCGACGTCGACGGCGGATCTGACCTTCCCGTCCGCGGCCACCATGGTGCAGTCGCGGCTGGGGATGACCAAAGGGTTTGCTTTTGACGTTCAGGCCGTATGCGCCGGGTTCGTCTATGCCCTGAGCAATGCCAATGCCCTGATTCTGTCGGATCAGGTGAAACGCGTACTGGTCATCGGGGCCGAGACATTTTCGCGCATCATGGATTGGACAGACCGGTCGACCTGTGTGTTGTTCGGCGATGGCGCTGGTGCGCTTGTCCTCGAGCGTCAGGAAGGCAACGGAACCCCGGATGACCGGGGCATTCTGGCCACCGACTTGAACTCGGACGGGCGCTACAAGGACCTGCTGTATGTCGATGGCGGTGTTTCAACGCAAACTACCGGTTTTCTGCGTATGAAGGGGAACCAACTGTTCCGTCAGGCTGTTGAGCGTTTGACGTCAACTGCCGAAAATAGCTTGAAAAAAGTCGGTTTAGGGCACGAGGACGTGGACTGGATCGTGCCGCATCAGGCCAATATCCGTATCATTCAGGGCACCGCCAAGAAGCTGGGTGTACCGATGGATCATGTCGTTGTGACCCTTCAAGACCACGGGAACACGTCGGCCGCATCGATTCCGCTTGCCATGTCTGTGGCCAAGCAGCGCGGCCAGTTCAAGCCGGGCGATTTGCTTGTGACCGAGGCAATCGGGGGTGGATTGGCCTGGGGATCAGTCCTCTTGCGGTGGTAACAGGCGCAAAACGGCTTACACACACGGCTGCAATTCATTGATATTGACAGTGAATTTGCCCTGACCCTATGCTTTACCATCAACAGGGGAATAGGCATGGGCGACAAAACACTGACGCGAATGGATCTGAGCGAGGCCGTCTTTCGAGAAGTCGGTCTTTCACGCAACGAAAGCGCGCAACTGGTTGAAAGCGTTCTAAACCATATGTCCGATGCGCTTGTGCGTGGTGAGCAGGTCAAGATTTCGTCTTTCGGCACGTTCAGTGTGCGCGACAAAACCGCTCGTATCGGTCGCAACCCCAAAACCGGTGAAGAAGTTCCCATTCAGCCGCGCCGCGTGCTGACCTTCCGCCCGTCGCACCTGATGAAGGATCGCGTCGCCGCAGGAAACCGTAAGTAAGATCAGGACAGCAGGGTCATGAGCAAGTCCCCCGACGCATTTCGCACAATCAGTGAAGTTGCGGATTGGCTGGGCGTTCAGGCTCATGTGCTGCGATTCTGGGAAAGCCGTTTCAGCCAGGTGAAGCCGGTGAAGCGTGCGGGCGGGCGTCGCTACTATCGTCCGAATGACATGCGGCTGCTTGGTGGCATCAAGAAACTGCTGCATGAAGATGGCATTACCATCAAAGGCGTTCAGCGCATCCTTCGTGAACAAGGCGTCGCGCATGTCGCTTCGCTGTCACAAGGTTTGGACGAAGCCGCACAGCCTGATCCGGTCGCCGACAGCAGCGTTGTTGTTCCTTTCGCGACCAAGCCAGCCCCTACCCAAGAGCAGATTACGTTGGATCTGGAGGCCGCCAAGCCGCCTGAACCTGCGCAGCCTGAACCGGCTCCGGCCGCTGCAACACCACAAAACGACACCCCTCCGCAATCCGAACCAGAATATCTGGACGAAGCACCGTTGATGGGGGGCATTGCGACTCAGGCATGGAACAGAACAGATTTCGACGACAGTCTGTTGCGCCAAATCGCACCGGTCGCCAAAGAGCTGCGAGCCGTGCTGGATCGAATTGAAAACCGATCGGCGGGATAAGAAAAAAGGCGATGATTTCCTCTTGCCCCCGCCGGGAAAGTCTTTATGAACACCCCAACGTCGGGCTATGGCGCAGCCTGGTAGCGCGTCCGTCTGGGGGACGGAAGGTCGCAGGTTCGAGTCCTGCTAGCCCGACCAAATCACACCGACGTTTATGGCAGACAGGCCAGATCCCGCTCTGGCATCAGGGGGGATCGGAATGACAGGTGTATGCCCAAACCAGCAGATCGAAGGCATGATTGCGCGTGGTGAGATTACCGCCGAGCCAGCGATCATCGACCCGCAGGTACAGCCAGCCAGTCTGGACCTGCGTCTGGGAACAGTGGCTTACCGCGTGCGCGCGTCTTTCCTTGCCGGTGAAGGGCGCTCGGTCGCCGACCGTCTGGCCGAGTTCGAGATGCACCGGATTGATATCAGCGACGGCGCGGTTTTGGAAAAGGGCTGCGTTTATCTGGTTCCGTTGATGGAATCACTAGCCCTGCCCGACAGCGTCACCGCAGTTGCCAATGCCAAAAGCTCAACCGGGCGGTTGGACCTGTTGACCCGCACCATCACCGATGGCGGGACTGAATTTGACCGGGTGCCCGCCGGGTATACTGGACCCTTGTACGCCGAAATCTGCCCCCGCTCCTTCTCGGTCCTTGTGCGGCCGGGAATGCGGTTGAACCAGATTCGATTCCGCGAGGGGCAAGCCGTGTTGAGCGACGCGGAACTGACTGCGCTGCACAACGACTCGCCCCTTGTCGATGGGCCTGCCGTTATTCAGGACGGGTTGGGCTTTTCGGTCGATCTGCAACTGCCAGACACCGATCTGGTCGGCTATCGCGCCAAACCGCATACCGGCGTGATCGACCTCGACCGGATTGGCGAATACGACCCGCAGGAATACTGGGAGGAGGTGCGCACCACCGATGGCCGCATCATCCTTGATCCCGGTGCATTCTACATTCTGGTTAGCCGTGAAGCGGTGCATATCCCGCCCATGTATGCCGCGGAAATGGCACCTTATCTGGCTATGGTCGGTGAATTCCGCGTGCACTATGCGGGTTTCTTCGACCCCGGTTTCGGCCATGCCGCCGCTGGTGGTGCTGGTTCACGCGGTGTTCTGGAAGTGCGCTGCCACGAAGCCCCCTTCGTGTTGGAACACGGGCAGGTCGTCGGGCGGCTGGTTTATGAGAAAATGGCCGAGATGCCCACACAGCTTTATGGCGCGGGTATCGCCTCAAATTATCAGGGCCAAGGCTTGAAACTGTCCAAGCATTTCAAAGCGGTCAGCTAGAATTTCATGAAACGGCGCATCTGACGCGTCATGCGCTGCGCTTGCTTCATATTCTGCTTCTGCCGATTGGCGTTCTTTTGAATGTGACGATCAGCCGATGGGTCACCTTTGGTCCTTGGCTGTTCTCCGGGTTGGCGCCCCATACGACCCGCCATGTCAAAGCCTTTGTCCACGCCCTTACTGACAAGGCGGCGCATCACCTGACGCACAATCATGTCGATCAGTCGATTGGCATTCATTGCTCAACTCCATCTTCTGGGTCCGAACATAAGCGTTTGACGCCGCAAACAAAGGGGCGCGCGATCACTCTTCCTCGAACAGCTCGGTCTGATCTTCGTCTTCGTCATCGTCCTGCCCTTCCCCCAAGGGCATCGCACCCGGTGGTGGGCGATTTTCCAGAAGACCAGCGGCGCGCAATTCCTTGAGACCCGGCAGATCGCGCGCATTCTCAAGGCCAAAGTGATCCAAAAATTGCGGTGTCACGACAAATGTCACCGGTCGCCCGGGTGTCATGCGGCGGCGGCCCAACCTGATCCACTCCATCTCAAGCAACTGATCAATGGTGCCGCGCGACACAGAGACACCGCGGATTTCCTCGATCTCGGCCCTTGTACAGGGTTGGTGATACGCGACAATCGCCAGCGTCTCGATCGCGGCACGGCTGAGCTTTCGTGTCTCGACCGTCTCCTTTTGCATCAGGAAACCCAAATCGGGGGCAGTGCGGATTGCCCAGGCCTCGCCCACACGGACCACTCGGACGCCGCGCCCCTCGTATCTTTTGTGCAGTAATTCAACAGCTTGCGCTGCATCGCTGCCATGGGGCATCCGAGCCTCAAGATCGGCAATCGTCACAGGTTCGGCGCTGGCGAACAGCACAGCCTCGACCATCCGCTCCTGCTCGGCCAGCGGAGGGGCCTCGAACAAGGTGCCGGTGCCTTCGTCTTCAGGGGCGTCAGTCACGTGTTTCGGTCCTCTTACGCAGATGGATCGGAGCAAAAGTCTCGCTTTGCTTGATCTCCATATGTCCTTCTTTCACCAACTCAAGCGAGGCCGCAAACGTGGCAGCCGTGGCCGAGCGTCGGCGCACTGGATCCGCGTCCCAGCCATCGGGCAGGTAGGTTTCCATATCCGTCCAAGTCCCGGCAAAGCCGATCAGGGGGCGCATCCGCTCCAGCGCCTGCTCCATGGTAAAGACGGCGTCGCGGTCCATGACAAAGGGGCGAAACTCATCCCGAGTACGGATGCGCGCATAACCCTGCATCAGATCCAACAGCGTGGCCGAGTAGGTCACGGTGCGGATACGCGTGATATCCTCTCCCTGCCCGCGTTTGAAGAAATCGCGCCCCAGTTGGTCGCGCGCCATAAGGCGGGCAGCGGCGTCGCGCATCGCTTGCAGGCGTTCCAGTTGGAATGCCAGATGCGCGGCCAATTCTTCACCCGACGGTCCTTCGTCATCCGGGTCAGGTGGCAGCAACAGGCGGGATTTCAGAAAGGCGAGCCAGGCGGCCATGACCAGATAGTCCGCCGCCAACTCAATCCGCAGCGCACGCGCCTTTTCGACAAAGGCCAGATATTGCTGCGCCAAGGCCAAAACCGAGATCTTTCGAAGATCAACCTTTTGCGTTCGCGACAGGGTCAGCAAAACATCCAACGGGCCTTCAAACCCGTCGACATCAACGATCAGGGCTTCGGCCGCAAGGCGATCCGCGACCGAGACCGGGTCTTCGCTGAAAAGGTTATCGTTCATACACCTGCCCGCCCATTAGGGCAGATAGTTCAGCCTCAGCCGCAGGGATGTCAAGTTCCGCCGGCTTCTGCCGCATCGCCAGCGCCTTTTCCGCGCGGGATTGTGCCCGGTCGGTCATGTCTCCGGCGGCCTCCAGCACGCGTGCTCGGGCGTCGAACGATCCGTTGCAATGCAGAACGACGTCGCACCCAGCCCTAAGCGCCTGACGCGCGATGTCCTCAGGCGCGCCGCTCAGGGCCTTCATCGAGATGTCATCGGTCATGATCAGCCCGTCAAAGCCAATTCGGTCGCGGATCAACTGGATCATCACGGACGAAATCGTCGCTGGCTGGGGATCAATCCGATCATAGACCAAATGAGCGGTCATACCCATCGGCAGGTCGTTCAAAGCCCGAAACGGGGCAAAGTCGTCACGATCCAGCGCCTCCAACGGCAAATCCACGTGGGGCAGATCATGATGGCTGTCCATGGTTGAAAGCCCATGGCCGGGCATGTGCTTGATCACGGGAAGCACGCCACCATCAAGATGCCCTTTGGCAACGGCGCGCCCAATTCTGGAAACCTGATCCGGGTCGGAACCATAGCACCGGTTTTGCAGGAAAGGATGCGTATCCTCGCGCGCCAGATCGACCATGGGGGCGCAGTTGCTGTCGATCCCAAGCTCAAACAGTTCCTGCGCGATCAGCCGATACCGCAGATACATCGCACGCTCGGCCTGTTCGCCTGACCGTGTGGTGTGATCCAGCGGTGGCATCCATTCACGCGCAATCGGGCTTCGCAGGCGCTGCACGCGGCCGCCTTCCTGATCAATGGTAATGAGGCAGTTGCGGCCCACCGCCTCGCGGAAATCATCGCAGAGGGCACGCACCTGATTTGCCGTGTCGATATTGCGGGCAAACAAAATGAACCCAAACGGGTTCATTTCACGGAACAGGCTTTTTTCTTCTTCCGACAAGCGCAAGCCCTCGGCATCAGAGATCGCAGCGCCAAACGTCAACGGGCAGCAACCGGGATGCAATCCGCGCCTTGCGCCTGCAGTGCCGCACAGAACTGACGCGAGTCGCTCAGGTCATCAAATCCCATCACACGCAGCCGATAGAACGTGCGGCCACCACTTGAGGTTTTCTGGATAACGCGCTGTTTTCCATCCATATACTCACCAAACCGACCGTTCAGGCGATCCCATTCGGCGCGGGCCACATCGGAACTTTCATATGCGCCAAGCTGGGCAAGGCGTGTTCCCTTTGACAAGGCATCGGGGTCCACATCCAGACCAACGGCGGCTTTGACGGCCGCGTTGATTGCGTTCTCGGTCGAGCTGTTCGGTGTAATCCCCGCCGGAGTCGTGCGTGCCGGACGCGTAATCGGGCGCAGGGAACGCCGGACGCCGGGCAATGCCGCCAGTTCCGGGTCAGGTAGCTGTGCCGCCAGATCAGCAGGATCAATCGCAGGCTCTTCTTCCGGCGTGACCAGCGACGCCAGTTGCACGCCCTGCTCGGCCGGGGCATCGGCTGCGGTATTTCCATCCGCCAGTTCTGCAACCAGCGCATCCACCGCGCTCTGGCGCATTTGAGCAGCTTCCTGATCGGAAATCTCTTCCTCAACCAGATGCACGGCTTTGGTGGGCTGCAGCGCTTCGACTGGCGTGTCTTCATCCGCAAGCGATACCGGACGCGGCGCAAGGATCAGTCGATCCGCAGGCGGTGCAGCCGTACCAACGGCGGCAACCGCATTCACAGCCAAACCTTGATGATCCGCGGGCGTTCCACCGGGATTTTCCGGCTGAATCCGCATCGGACCTTCCAGCGCCCTCACAACTGGCACACCGCTCACGTCCCGCATGACAAGCTTGTAACCCCAAACGCCGATGCCAGCGACCAAAGCCAGCGACGCGACTGCGCCCAGCGTGTTTACAATACGTCCCAGCCCCAGTGCACGTGGCGCCACATCATATTCCAGCATGTCATCGGAGTATTCAGACCCATCCTGAGGATGCGGTTGATTCGTGTAATGCATCTGCTCGGGGCGCATATGCCCCGAGTAATCGTAATTCGCCATGTCCGCCTCACTGCCCGTTTCGCGCCAATAAATAAGGCGCGCGGGTCATTTCTTGCCTACCTCGTACCGGCGGTTCGGGCGATATTTGTTACCGCATCTCCTGCGCCGGGGTAACGCCAAGAATACCCAAGCCTGCTGAAATCACAACAGAAACGGACCGGGCCAGTGCGATTTTTGACTGACTTGTGTCAACATCGCCATCCTGAATGAACCGAAGCTGGGTTTCGTCGTTACCCTTGTTCCACAAAGCGTGGAAATCCCCTGCCAATTCATACAGATAGAAGGCAACTCGGTGCGGTTCATTGGTCCGCGCGGCGATTTCGACCAGACGTGGCCATTCGGCCAGTTTCTTGGCAACAGTCAGCTCCGAAGCATGATCAATCTTGCCCAGATCAGCCCCTGCGAGGGTGGCGTCATCGGCATCAATCCCGGCCTCAGCCGCGCGGCGCAGAACGCTCATGACGCGGGCATGGGCGTATTGGACGTAGAACACGGGGTTCTCGCGGCTCTGCTCAAGCACCTTGTCGAAATCGAAATCCAGCGGCGCGTCGTTCTTGCGGGTCAGCATCACGAAACGGGTCACGTCGGGGCCAACCTGATCGACCACATCGCGCAGGGTGACAAAGTTCCCTGCCCGTTTGGACATCTTGAACGGTTCGCCGTTCTTCCACAGCTTCACCAACTGGGTCAGCTTGATATCCAGCGGCACTTTGCCATCGGACAGCGCCGACACAGCCGCCTTCATCCGTTTGACATAGCCGCCATGGTCGGCGCCAAACACGTCGATCAGCGCGTCAAAGCCACGGGTCACCTTGTCATAGTGATAGGCGATATCCGGCGCAAAATAGGTCCACGAGCCGTCCGATTTCTTGACCGGGCGGTCGACGTCATCGCCATGCTCGGTCGATTTGAACAGGGTCTGCTCGCGCGGCTCCCAATCCTCGGGCTTTTTACCCTTTGGCGGCTCCAGCACGCCTTCATAGATCAGGCCCTTGTCGGTCAGCGATTGCAACGCAGCCTCAATCCGACCCGTGCCGTAAAGGGACTTCTCGGAAAAGAACACATCCATCTCAACGCCCAGCGCCTTCAGGTCTGCGCGGATCAGGTCCATCATCGCGTCGGTGGCAAAGTTGCGCAGGTCTTCCAGCCACTCGCTTTCAGGCTTGTCGATCAGGCTGTCACCATATTTCTCTTTCAGCGCTTCACCGATCGGAATCAGGTAGTCGCCGGGATACAGACCTTCGGCAATCTCAGGGCTCAGACCATTGGCCTCGCGATACCGCTCAAAGGCCGAACGCGCCAGCACATCCACCTGCGCGCCACCATCGTTAATGTAATATTCGCGCGTCACATCATGGCCGGAATAGGCCAGCAGGCTTGCCAGCGCATCGCCAAACACCGCACCCCGCGTATGGCCCACATGCAGCGGGCCTGTGGGGTTGGCCGAGACATATTCCACGTTCACCTTCTGCCCCGCCCCCATGGTCGAGCGGCCAAAATCCGTACCCTTTTCTAGTACAGCCGCCAGAACACCCTGCCATACAGACGGAGCCAGCCGCAGGTTCAGAAAGCCCGGCCCGGCAACCTCGGCGCTGGTGATCCGGTCGTCCTCGGCCAACTTCCCCGCCAGCACATCGGCAATGTCGCGCGGCTTCATCTTGGCGGGCTTTGCCAGCACCATCGCCGCATTGGTCGCCATATCGCCATGCGCGGCATCGCGCGGCGGCTCGACCGCCACGTTGTCAAAGCTCAACCCCTCGGGCAGAGCACCTTCGGACTGCATCTGCGCCAGCGCGTCCAATACAAGGGCGCGGATCTCGGAAAACAGGTTCATTTCGGATGTCCTTTTGCTTGTCCGGCGGTTTACCACGCAGCGCGCTAAGGTCAATGCATGCCTAAAGTTTGACCTTGGTTTGGGCGCAATCCCCGCTACAGTCGGCGCGGAAAGCCTAATCGGAGACCCTTCATGCGCCTTGCTCTGCCCCTGAGCCTGCTTCTGTCCACCGCCCTGCCCGCCCTGGCCGAAATGCCCGCACCGCAAGGCCACGTGCTGGTGACACTAGGCGGCGCAGTAAGCGAAACCAACTTGCCTGCGCGGGGCGAAAATGACGGCGGCCTTCTTGGGTTTCTTGAGGTAACCCATGACGGAGCGGCAGGCTTTGACGCCGCCCTGCTGGACAGCCTTCCTCAGGTCGAGATCACCATCCTCTACGGCTCGCCCGAACATCAGCGCGACTATACATTCCGTGGTCCCCTTTTGTCGGACGTCATGGCAATGGCTGGGGCCGAGGGCAACACCGCACGCCCAATGGCGATGGACGGCTATCAGGCGGAAATCCCGTGGGACAGCATTGCGACGTACCAACCCATTCTGGCCACCCATGCCGACGGCGCGCCGATGGGCGTCGGAGGGTACGGCCCCACCATGATCGTATTCCCCCCAACAGAGAACGAAGACATTGCCGACGAACAAGCCGGCCAACAGGTCTGGGCCTTGGCTTACATTGGGGTCGAGTGACCGACAGGTATAGGATTACCAGTCAATCGGGCGTGGTCCTGAATAGCAAACCGGTCCGTCATTCCGGCAATGTAATCTGACACGATCCGCGCCAGAGCGGTCTCATCACCCGCAGCCTCGATATCTGCATGCCATCGTTTGGGCATCTGCTTGGGGTCGTTCATGTAGATCGGGAACAGTTCTTCTACAATCCGGCTGACTTCGGCGCGCACCTCCATCACCGAGGGCGCGCGGTACATTCGGGTAAACAGAAACGCTCGGATTTCCTTCAACTGCGCCCATAGCCCATCCGAGAACTGGACAACCGGGCGACCCAAATCGCGGATTTCTTCCACCGACTGCGCACCGGAATCAGCAATCAGCCGCGCTGAGGTGTCGATGACATCCGAGACCATCACCCCGAACACACGCCGCAGCGCCTCATGCCTGCGCCGATAAGGGTCGAGGGCCGGGTATTTGCGATCCACCTCGGCATAACACGCACCCACGATCGGCAGGAGCTGTATTTCCTGATCGGAAAACAGGTCTGCTCGCAAACCATCCAACAGGTCATGATTGTTATAGGCAATGTCGTCCGACAGCGCGGCCACCTGAGCCTCGGCGCTGGCATGGGTGTGCAGTTCCAGATCAAACACGCCGTTACACTCGGCCAGCGCCCAGGGCAACGCACCCCCGACCGGGCCGTTATGCTTGGCAATCCCTTCCAGCGTTTCCCACGTCAGATTGCAGCCATCAAATTCGGCATAGTGCCGTTCCAGCTTGGTCACGATGCGAATGGCCTGCGCATTGTGATCAAACCCGCCATATGGCTGCATGATGGCGTGCAATGCGTCCTCGCCCGTGTGACCAAAAGGGGTATGCCCCAGATCATGGGCCAAAGCCACGGCTTCGGTAAGTTCGGGATTCAAGCCCAAAGCGCCTGAAATGGTCCTTGCCACCTGCGCCACCTCAATGGAGTGCGTCAAACGCGTGCGATAGCTATCCCCTTCATGCTCAACAAAAACCTGCGTTTTATGTTTAAGCCGTCGAAACGCGCTGGCATGAATGATCCTATCTCGATCCCGCTGAAAGCATGACCGGAAACTGCTCTCTTCTTCCGCCACCAGACGCCCTCGTGCGCGCGCTGGGTCAGATGCAAAACCCGCTCTTTCCAAAGGTCTTGTCCTTGTCGCCTGCCATTGCGTTTTCTATATGGTAGAGTGAAACAGAAATAAACCTTTGGAGTGCGGCATGAACCTGCCCCCGACAGTCACAGAACGCGCCTTCGAGCGCCTGGCCGAAATCGGCGCTGCCGATCAAGGGCAAGCTTTGCGCGTCGCCGTGGAAGGTGGCGGCTGTTCCGGGTTCCAATACGAAATCGCACTGGATGAACCCAAGGACGACGATTTGATCCTCGAGGGCAAAGGTCAAAAGGTCATCGTGGATTCCGTTTCGCTTCCCTTTCTGGAAAACGCGGTCATCGATTTTACGCAGGAATTGATTGGTGCTCGGTTCGTGATCGAAAACCCCAACGCGACGTCCTCATGCGGCTGTGGGACTTCGTTTTCCATGTAACATCAGGTGGGGGCTTTGCCCCCACACCCCCAGGATATTTTCAGCCAGATGAAGCAGGGATCCGCTCTCCGACCCTACCGCCGGAGAGCTTCACCTGGCGCGGTCATCGGCGTCCCCGCCTGTACCGCACGGCATTGATCGCCGATATTGGTTAACGATCCGTTTCTTCATCTGGCCAAAAATATCCCGGAGCGCGAGGCAGAGCCTCGCTTCCCTCGCCCGCCATCTTGCCGCCGGGTTCATTCTGCGCGATAGGTTGCGACAGGCTTCGGAGGATCGCGTATGAAAATCGCCACGTTTAACATCAACGGCATCAAAGCGCGGGCCGAAGCTCTTCCACGGTGGTTGGACGAGGCGCAGCCAGACGTCGTATTGCTGCAGGAGATCAAGTCTGTAGACGAAAATTTCCCGCGCGAGTTGTTCGAGGAGCGCGGCTACAACGTCGAAACCCACGGCCAGAAAAGTTTTAACGGCGTTGCGATCCTATCGAAATTTCCTCTGGAAGATGTGACGCGCGGCTTGCCCGGTGATGAAACCGATGAGCAGGCGCGTTGGATCGAGGCCACGATCATCGGAAAGAAAGCGTTACGTATCTGCGGACTGTATCTGCCGAATGGCAACCCCGCACCGGGGCCAAAATATGATTACAAGCTGGCTTGGATGGACCGCCTCTACCACCGGGCGCAAGAGCTGATTGCCGGCGAAGAGCCCGCGTTGATGGCAGGTGATTACAATATTATTCCGCAAGCTGAAGATGCAACACGCCCCGATGCGTGGCGTGAAGATGCCCTGTTTCGCCCCGAAAGCCGCGAAGCATTTCGAAAAATCCTGAACCTTGGCTTTACCGAGGCTTTCCGTGCAAGAACTCAAGGCCCGGGGCATTATTCATTTTGGGATTACCAGGCGGGCGCGTGGAACCGGAATGACGGAATACGCATTGACCATTTTCTGCTGACACCCCAAGCTGCCGATCTGATGCGAGACTGCCGAATAGACTCGGAAATTCGCGGGCATGAGAAACCCTCTGACCACGTTCCGGTTTGGGTAGAACTCGACCTCTGAGGGGTTAGTCCGTCGGGTCGTAGCTGTAGATCCACTCATATTTGCCGGCCAGTTTGGGGCCTATGGCCTTCAACGCCATTTGCGCGGCCAACCGCATCGGTCCACGCAAGTGAAAGTTTCGCGCGTTGGAACCGGCCGCGGCAACGACTTTGCGCGCCCTTGCACGACGGCCCGTTTGATAGGCAAGCATCGCCTGCGACACGCCGGATTGTTCGTCGAAAGACCGGGCCAGTATCCAGGCGTCCTCTAACGCCAGACACGCCCCCTGTGCCATGAACGGCAGCGTTGGATGCGCGGCATCCCCCAAAAGCGCCAGACGTCCGTTTTGCCAGTTTTCCGCAACCGGGCGCAGGAACAAGGCCCAGAGATGAGTCTCTGTCACCTTTTCCAATATGTCCCTCACGCCACCACCGAAATCCGAAAACCGGGCACGCAAGTCTTCAGGGTCGCCCTGCAGTCGCCATCCTTCCTGCTGCCAGTCTGATCGCTCTTCGATGGCAACGATGTTCGTCAGGGACTGATCCCGCAATGGATAGGTCACCACGTGACGCCCCGGCCCCATCGTCAAAGACGCGCGCGGAGCGTCCTCTCGATGCGACCAGGGGATGGTGGCGCGCCACGCGACCTGACCAGTGAATTGCGGTGTTTCGACCCCGTTCAGGATTGGGCGGAGAATACTGCGCCCTCCATCACTTGCGATGGCACAATCGCTTCGCAGGCGCTCTCCATCATCCAGAACGACCTCGGCGTCGGCGGGGTGCTTTGATACGCTTGAAACCCGAGCGCCCAATCGAATCCGCACGCCAACGCGCAGGGCTTCGCTGTGCAGAATGTCCAATAGATCGGCGCGGTGAAAATAGTAAGTTGGGCCGGATGCCGGACCCGGAAGGTGACTGATCACGCGGCCATTTCGGTAGTCTCTCAGTGTTGTGCCATGCGACACTTGCCCCAAGTCCAAGGTTTTGTTCTCGAGGCCCAGGGCGCACAGAACGGCCACACCATTGGCGCTGATCTGAAGCCCCGCACCGACCTCTGTCAACGCAGGCGCCTGCTCAAGCACGGTGACATTTGCCCCGCGCTGCCGCAGCGCCACCGCGCTGGCCAAGCCACCTATGCCGCCGCCGATCACGACAAAATTCAGACCGTCAATATTCATGCCATACGCTTAACGCAAAAACGCCGGAGCGACAGGCCCCGGCGTCAGAGATTTCTCTATTCCTCAGCGATCAATCGTCGCGGTGGACTTTCTCGCGGCGCTCGTGACGTTCCTGTGCTTCCAGCGTCATGGTCGCAATCGGGCGCGCATCCAGACGTTTCAGCGAAATTGGATCGCCGGTCATCTCGCAATACCCATACTCGCCCTCGTCAATCCGGCGCAGGGCCGAGTCGATCTTGGCGACCAGCTTGCGCTGGCGGTCCCGTGTGCGCAGTTCCAGCGCCCGGTCGGTTTCCTCGCTTGCGCGGTCGGCAACGTCGGGGATGTTACGGGTGTTGTCCTGCAGCCCTTCGATGGTGTCGCGGCTGCCTGCCAAAAGTTCGTTCTTCCAGTCCAGCAGCTTACGGCGAAAATACTCAAGCTGCTTGTCGTTCATAAATGGTTCGTCTTCGGCTGGACGATAATCTTCGGGCAGAAATACTTCCTGCTTCATTTTTGCTCCCTCGGTGTGGCCTGCAACGCCGAGTGCTCTCTCTTCACCAGACATGAGGCATTCCCTTCTGCGGAGCGTTTATCTGACGGCGCGGGGATTGTCACTATGCAAACGACGCGCCCGTGTTGTGCGATAATAAAGCGTCTAAATATGAGACAACTAATAACAAAACCTTGTTTTTCTGTGAAAAATAGCAGGCGATTTCTGGGCAATCCCCAAAATGCCGCAGGTTGTGTTAGCGCTCGAATCATTCAAAGCCCTTGGAGTTGCTGGTCAATTCCATTTCAGACGACGCAGCGACGCGGGTTGTAAAATTCTCCACCCCTCTGTAACCCCAAAGGCACAGACAGCGCGACATATTATGAGGACACAATGACCGCACGCTTTCAAGGCACAGCCGAATATGTTGCCACAGACGATTTGACAATCGCCGTTAACGCTGCGGTCACACTGGAACGTCCGCTTCTGGTCAAGGGCGAGCCGGGTACTGGCAAGACCGAATTGGCCAAACAGGTCGCCGGGGCCCTGGGCCTGAAGATGATCGAATGGAACGTCAAATCGACCACCCGCGCCCAGCAGGGTCTTTACGAATACGATGCGGTCAGCCGTCTGCGCGACAGCCAGTTGGGGGACGAGCGGGTTCACGACGTGTCGAACTATATCCGCAAGGGCAAGCTGTGGCAGGCGTTCGAGGCCGACGAAAAGGTCGTGCTGCTGATTGATGAAATCGACAAGGCCGATATCGAGTTTCCCAACGACCTGCTGCAGGAACTCGACAAGATGGAATTCCACGTCTACGAGACCGGCGAGACGATCAAGGCCAAGAACCGCCCCATCGTGATCATCACCTCGAACAACGAAAAGGAACTGCCTGATGCGTTCCTGCGTCGTTGTTTCTTCCACTACATCCGGTTCCCCGATGAAACCACGATGCGCCGTATCGTCGAAGTGCACCATCCCGGTATCAAAGACGGTCTGCTGACCACCGCCCTGACCCAGTTCTACGAAATCCGCGATACGCAGGGGCTGAAGAAAAAGCCGTCGACCTCTGAGGTGTTGGACTGGCTCAAGCTGCTTCTGGCCGAGGATCTGACGGCCGAGGACCTTAAGCGTGACGGTGCCAACGCCCTGCCCAAGCTGCACGGCGCGCTGCTGAAAAATGAGCAGGACGTGCATCTGTTCGAACGTCTGGCGTTCATGGCTCGCAGCAAACGCTAAGAGATGTGACGTTCCGCCGATCGACGCTTGCCTTATAGAGGGCCGGGTGTCAGCATCAGCGCAGAGGCGTCCGGGTCTGTCCGGGCGCTTGCTCACGTTATGAATGGGACATGTTACTTGCCTGATACTCTTACAATTCGCGCATTGCGGCCCGATGATCGCCCCGAATGGCAAGAGATGTGGCACGACTATCTGGCATTCTATGAAACAACCGTCCCGGCCGAGACATATGACAGCACCTTTGCGCGCCTGCTGGCGGATGATCCACACGATTTTTCCTGTTTCCTCGCTGAAAAAGACGGGCAGTTGATTGGTCTGACCCATTACCTTTTCCACCGCCATGCATGGAAAGTGGAAAGCGTATGTTATCTGCAGGACCTCTTTGCCCGGCCAGAGGCGCGCGGGACAGGTGTAGGACGGGCCCTGATACAGGCCGTTTACGACGAGGCCGACAGGCAGGGCGCCCCGTCCGTTTACTGGCTGACTCAGGAGTTCAACCATACAGCGCGCAAGCTGTATGACCGTATCGGCAAGGAAACGCCCTTTATCCGGTATCAACGCCCATGATGCGATGGGCGGCACTCCTTTTCGGGCTGGCCCTGACCGGATGCGCGGCGGTCCCTCCGCCCGAGCCGCCAACCCGCGTGAAGGCAGTCGAAGATATCCTGCCGCCGGTCAAGGCGTTCACGGCGTCGTACCCTACCCCTCCGGCGCGGTCGAATATCAATATCGCGTCGGATTTCATCGCTTTGCATTTCGCGTTGGAAAGCGGCACCCCACTGCCGGTTTTCACGCGGTTTGAGGAACCGGTAACGGTGCGTTTGACGGGGACACCGACCCCATCCATGCAGCGCGACCTGACCCGACTTCTGACCCGTCTGCAACGCGAGGCCAGGATTGACATCCGCCAGATTTCAGAGGGTCAGGCCAACATCACGGTTGAGGCCGTCAGTCAGGACCAAATCCACGATATTCTGCCGAACGCGGCCTGTTTCGTTGTTCCCAATTCGTCCAGCTTTGAAGAATACAGCCGCGATCGTCGCAAAAGGAAAAGCAGTTGGACCGCTCTGCGCAACCGGGAACGGATAGGGATTTTCATACCTTACGACGTCAGCCCGCAGGAAAAACGGGATTGCCTGCATGAAGAGATCGCGCAGGCGCTGGGGCCGTTGAACGACCTGTATCACCTGCCGGATTCCGTCTTCAACGACGACAACATCCACACCGTTCTGACCGGCTTCGACATGCTGATCCTGCGCGCGACGTATGCCCCCGAACTGCAAAGTGGCATGACGCGCGAACAGGCCGAGGCCGCCATCCCCGGTATCCTGTCGCGGCTGAACCCGCGTGGGGACTCCTTCCAACCGCAACCCATCACCGAAACCCCGCGCGAATGGGTCAACGCCATTCAAAAGTCCGTCGGTCCGGGACCGGGATCGCGCAAACGCTTTCGCGCCGCGCAAAAGGCTGCCCTGATTGGTCAGGAACAGGGATGGACGGACCACCGCCGCGCCTTTCCTTATTACCTGATGGGGCGCATGGTACAGTTCGACGATCCGCAGCAGGCATTGCTGCACTATGACGTCGCCCTGCAATTTCTCCGCGCTACCCCGGGCACCGAGGTTCACCGCGCGTATGTGACGACCCAAACGGCCTCTTACGCGCTGGCGCAGGGCAAGGGGTCTGAAGTTCTGCCCGAATTGAACAAGGCCATTGACGTGATGGCGCGGGCCGAGAATGCATCACAACTGGCCACGTTGTTGCTGTTGAAGTCCGAAGCGCTCAGTCAGACCGGACGGCTTGAGCAAGCACGTTCCGTCAGGCTGGACAGTCTGGGGTGGGCGCGCTACGGCTTCGGCTCGGAAATCGTGGTCAGGTCGCTTGTGCAAGACGTTGCCGAAGCCCCTGCAAACAACAAAGGCGGGTAACGCATGATAGTGGTTCTGGGCATGGCGATCCTTGGGGCTATCCTGGGGGCTTTGACGGCGCGCAAGCGCAATGGCAGCCCGGCAGATATCGCTCAATATGCAGCAGGTTACGGCATTGCCTTTGCCCTTGTCGGCCTTGTACTTTCCCTCATCCTTGTTCGTCTGGTAGCCTGATCCATGTTCCTGCCCTTCTTCGAAAACCTTCGCAAAGCCGGTATTCCCGTTTCACTCCGCGAATACCTGACCTTTCTGGAGGGTATGAAAAAGGGCCTCGCGACCTATGACGTCGAAGCGTTCTATTATCTTGCCCGCGTGTCGATGGTGAAGGACGAACGCAACATCGACAAGTTCGACCAGGCTTTTGCCGCAAGTTTCAAAGGGCTGGAAGAAATCAGCTTTGATCAGGTTCTGGAAGCCGTCGACATCCCGACCGAATGGTTGGCGAAGATGGCCGAAAAGCACCTGTCAGACGAAGAAAAGGCCGAGATCGAAGCCCTTGGCGGCTTTGACAAGCTGATGGAAAAGCTGCGCGAGCGGCTCAAGGATCAGGAAGGCCGCCATCAGGGGGGCAACAAGTGGATCGGCACCGCCGGGACGTCTCCGTTCGGGGCCTATGGCTATAACCCCGAGGGCGTGCGGATCGGTCAGAAGGAAAGCCGCCACCAGCGTGCGGTCAAGGTCTGGGACAAGCGCGAATTCAAGAACCTGGACGACACGGTCGAACTGGGCACGCGCAACATCAAGGTCGCCCTGAAACGCCTGCGCCGCTGGGCGCGCGAGGGTGCGGCCGATGAACTGGATCTGGACGGCACCATCCGCGCCACCGCCGAACACGGCTATCTGGACGTCAAAACTCGCCCCGAACGTCATAACGCGGTCGAAGTGCTGCTGTTTCTGGACGTGGGCGGTTCAATGGACCCGCACATCAAGGTGGTTGAAGAGCTGTTCTCGGCTGCGCGGACCGAGTTCAAGCATCTGGAATACTACTACTTCCACAACTGCCTGTATGAAGGCGTCTGGCGAGACAACGTCCGTCGTTGGGACCAGCAGACCCCGACCCACGAGGTACTGCGGACCTATGGGCCGGACTACAAGTGCATCTTTGTCGGGGATGCCTCCATGAGCCCTTACGAGATCGCCTATCCCGGTGGCGCGAGCGAGCATTGGAACCAGGAACCTGGTCAAGTCTGGCTGCAACGGGCCCGCGAACAGTGGTCATCGCATCTTTGGATCAACCCGGTGCCCGAGAAATATTGGGAATACACCCACTCGATCAACATGATCCGTGAGATATTCGAAGACCGAATGGTGCCGATGACGCTGGCCGGACTGGAACAGGGAATGAAGGAACTGACACGATAGCTCTTTTGGGCTTTGATCGTCTTGAACTATTGTTTCTAATTTGGAAACAATGAGCCATTTTCTTTCAAATATCCGACCTTTGTAGCCCCTAAAGAAACAACCCCTCTAAATCCCGCCGGGATTCCTTAATCCATGCTATATTGTGAATTGGTTAAGGCTGGGGGGCTAAAATGACCAGATTTCGTTTTCGCGCATTTCTTACGACCATTGTTACATCAGCTTCTCTTATCCTGACATCCGGTGCGGTTGCCACATTTGCACTTGCCCCAGATTCTGCATTTGCCAAAAGCGACAAGGCAAAAGGCGCAGGTAAAGGCCGTGGCAAGGGCGGCGGAAAGGGAAAGGCTGGAAAAGGCAATAAAAACAGCAAGACAAGCGAATACGGGAAAAGCGGAAACAAAGCCCGGAAGAACAATTCCTTTCAGAATTTGTTCAAAAAGCAAAACGGCTCCAACAAGGCTAAAAGTAAGGGCAAGACCGGAACCACGCAAAAGGTTTCGTTTTCAGAATTCGGACGCGAGTTCAAACGGGACGTGGAAGAGCTGTTTGGCAATCGCTCAAGCTCTCGGTCGAATCGTGGTTCGAAACCGGTCAAAAAGTCATATCGCCAAGCCTCGATTGACCCGATCGAACAGTCCCCGCGCCCGGTGGCCCGATCTACAGGGGCTTATAGCTGGCATCAGGGTGATGAGGATCAAAAACGGCGGAAACGGCATAAGCGCGATCCTCTTGTTGCGGCTATCACCGACCCCGATGGCTCGGACAAGCTACGCAACCTGAACGCCTCGAACGCAGCGGCGCCTGCGTTCCGAAACGCATCTCCGAACAGCAATGTCGGAAAGATCGCGACCTATCAGGCGGAAGCAACCGAGTATTACGATCTGCGCGCCGACCTATACGA
Organism: Ruegeria sp. CJ2; assembly: GCF_056536745.1. Lineage (NCBI taxonomy): Bacteria > Pseudomonadati > Pseudomonadota > Alphaproteobacteria > Rhodobacterales > Roseobacteraceae > Ruegeria > Ruegeria sp. CJ2. Next base: position 119,828 of record NZ_JBQFQF010000003.1, on the reverse strand, counting down.
GGCGCGCCGTGATCTGCGCGACCTCAACGAAGGATATGATGGCCGTTCGAGCTATGAGATTGCCGATGACATCGCCGGGCTTGATCCAAATGACCCGGACTACGATGAGCAACTGGATGAGTTGGAGACCGAACTGCGCGAAGCTGAAGTGTACGAGGAAACCCGCGACGACCTTCGGCAGGATGTCAAAGACCTGTCATACGACACCAAGGATGCGTTGGCCGACGCAGAATCCGCCTTTTTCGAAGCATCAAAGGGCCGCACTCTGACCCGCAGCGCGTTGGGTGAGTTTCATGACAATCTTGATCTTCCGCAACCAAAAGATCGCCATCAGGACGACGTGACGATTCAGCCCGTGCCCTATGACCCTGAGTATCACCGCTATTCCGACGACCACGCGTATTTCGCAAAAGAGGCCGCTTATACTCTGCGCTACGACGACGTCGAATACCCGAACAAAAAGGGCCGGAACCGTTACAAACGCGATCCGCTTGTCGCCGCGATCACGGCCCCCTACGGGTCGGACAAGTTGCGTAACCTGAACGCCTCGAACGCGGCGGCCCCTGCGTTCCAGAACGCGGCACCCAACAGTAACGTCGGCAAGATTGCGTCCTACCAGCTTGAAGCGTCCGAGTATTACGAACTGCGCGCCGAGCTATACGAAACCCGGCGCAACTTGCGGGCGTTGAACGAAAACTATGGCGGTCGCACCAGTGACGAGATTGCGGACGACATTGCCGATCTTGACCTCGACGATCCGGAATATGACGACAAGCTGGATACTCTGGAGCGAGAGTTGCTTGAAGCAGAGGCATATGAAGAAATTCGCGACAACCTGCGTGCAGATGTCAAAGACCTGCGGGTCGATACATTGGTCGCCCAGAAAGAGGCCGAATACGCGTTTTTCCAAGCGGCCAAGGGCGAAGTGCTAACCAAAGACACTCTTTCCGACCTGCATGAGAATCTAGAGCTGCCTTCGCCCGTCGACTGATCGGACCCACGGCGTTGGTCTCAGACCGGCAAGACGGAAACTTGTGGCTTGTCTCGTCCACGCGCGCGGCCCATATCTGAACTATGCTTCGCCTGACCCCAATATTGCTGGCAATCGCCTATGCCGTTGTCATGTATCGAATTTCCGTCTGGCGCACCCACCGGGAACTGGACGCCAAGTCAACCGAACTGGCCGATCCCGCGCTCAAACGCATGACGGATCGGCTTGCAGCGGCGCTGGGGATCGACCGCGTGCCGGTCTATATCTACGAGATTGACCCGGTGAACGGGCTTGCCGCACCGGATGGGCGAATTTTCATAACGCGCGGGTTCTACCGTAAATTCAGCAATGGTGAGGTTTCGGCCGAAGAAATGGCCAGCGTGATCGCGCATGAACTTGGCCATGTTGCCTTAGGCCATGCCCGGCGGCGGATGATTGATTTCTCGGGCCAGAATGCGCTTCGGGCGGCGTTGATGATGTTGCTGAACCGTTTCATCCCATTCATTGGTGCGTGGATTGCAAACATGCTCACCCATCTTTTGGCCTCACGTTTGTCGCGCGGGGATGAATATGAGGCCGATGAATATGCCGCTGCACTGTTGACCAAGGCCGGGATCGGGATCGGGCCGCAAAAGTCCCTGTTTCACAAACTCGAAGATCTCACGCAACAACGCGCAGGTGTGACCCCGGCCTGGCTGATGAGCCATCCCAAAACCGATGAGCGTATTGCGGCGCTGGAGGTGCTTGAACAGCGTTGGGGCGCGGGTGGATAAGCTGGATCTTGCCCTAGCTTGTGAGCGCTTTGCCCAGACGCGATAGCCGGGCTTTTTTCATCAACGCGCGGAGGTTCCATTGGTCGCCCGACAGACGGTTGGCTTCGGCCAGAACCCCGTCGGCGAGTTCGGCCATGTTGACCGGGTTTTCCGACCAGAACCCATGCAGCAGCGCGTCGGGATCGCGGCGTTCAAGCCCCTCTTCCGAAAGGATGTTCCTTGGGAAATCCTTGGCATTCACGGTAACAATGACATCCGCAGACGAGGACACAGCCGTTGCCAGAACGTGAATATCTGCCGGATCGGGCAGCCAAAGTCGCTGCGCTAACCCTGGGTTCTCCGGGTGTTCAGCTTTTGGCCAGCTTGCCTGTGTCAAAGCGATTTCAGCGCGGGCTTGCGCCTCACCTTCGAGGCCGAGTTTACGGGCCGCGCGCGCCCATTCTTCTAGGATGCGCGCAGACCAGACCGGTGTAAAATGACCAAGTTTGGCCGCACCCAGCAGCATCTCTCGCATCACCGTCGGGTAGATGACGCAGGTATCGAGAACGGCCTTCACAGACGATAGAACACGGCTTTGAGGTATCCGCTTTCGGCCAGTTGTGGCAGTTGCGGGTGATCGGGTCCGGCAAACCCGGTATGGATAAGCTGCGCCTGCCGCCCTGCCCGACCAATTCCGCGAGAGGATGCGTCGCGGAACCGACCAAGATCGGCCGCGTGCGAGCAGGAACAGAGGCCAAGATAGCCGCCCACCTTCACCAGCGGCGCAGCCAGTCGTGCCACACGCTCATACGCGCGCAACCCTGCATCCAATGCCTGTTTTGACGGCGCAAAAGCTGGCGGATCACAGATAACGACGTCGAATTGGGCACCCTCCTGCCCCAGTTGTGTCAGAACATCGAAGGCATCGCCTTGCCGGGTCTCGAACTTGCCGTCAAATCCCGACGCCTGCGCACCCTTAGCGGCCAGCTCCAGCGCAGCGGCAGAGCCATCGACGGACAGCGCGCGACCCGCACCCCCGGCCAGCATCGCAAGACCAAACCCACCAACGTGGCTGAAGACGTCCAAAACCTGCGCATCAGGCTGGACCAAACGGGCGGCAAACGCGTGGTTGGGACGCTGGTCGTAGAAAAGACCGGTCTTCTGCCCACCGGTCAGGTCGGCCATGTAGGTCGCGCCATTCATTGGAACCGGCAGCGGGGCTTCGGGGACCGCGCCGCGCAATGTGAGGTTGACATCATCCAGCCCCTCCAGACCGCGCGTCCGACCCGAAGCATTTTTCAAAACGACCGAAACGCCCGTCACAGAGACCAGAGTATCGGTCAGAGTCTCGAGGTGTTTTTCAGCCCAAGCCGCATTTGGCTGGATAACGCAGGCGTCACCGAAACGGTCGATGATCACGCCGGGAAAACCGTCCGCTTCGGCATGGATCAGGCGGTAATATGGCGCATCAAACAGCCGTTCACGCATCTCAAGCGCGCGGCGCAGTCGGGTCTCGAACCAATCGGAATCCAACGTGGCCTCCAGATCGCGGTCCAGAACGCGGCACATGATCTTGGAGTTCGGGTTCACCGCAACCAGCGCAATGGGCGAACGCTTGTCGTCTTCGAGAACCGCAAGGGCGCCAGCCTCGATCTTGCGCGTCCGGCGGTCGATTACGATGTCATTTGCATAGACCCAGGGAAAGCCATGGCGCAGCCCGCGTGCGTTGGCTTTGGGTTTGAGGCGAATTCGGGGACGATCGGCGGTTTGGGTCATGGCGCCCTCTTAGTGCCGATTGTCCGCAGGGAAAAGCCCTAGCGCGAGCGCGAGCGCCATCCGCCGCGTCTTTTGGGCGTTTGGGCGGCCTGCAAGCCGTCGGCCAGAACCTGCGTCATCGGATGATCCGCCTCTTGCGCGGAATAGGTGGCATGCAAGTCGGTCAGCGCCTGTGCCTGGTTCCGGTCCTCAGGCAGGCTGAGAGCCCAGTCCAGAAATATGGTGCGGCATTCCTGCAAGGTGATGCCCTCGATGCGATAGGCTTCGCGGATAAGACCTTTGTGATCGTTCGGGTCGTCACTGCGCGCCATTGCCATCCTCCTTGATCACGCTGCCGATGATCTCGGCCGCGCTTGAATACTTCTGCTGCAACGCGGCCTGTAGCTCATCGACTTGATCGAACCCCGTCGCCCGGCACAGGAAATCAGACCCGCCCTGACCGATTTTATCCGCGTCGATCACCTTACCGGACAGCAGCCGCGCCGCACATTGCACGGACCAGCATAGATCGTAGCACTCTTTGAGCGTTTGCGCCTGCGCGACATCCAAAAGCCCGGCAGCGACCGCACCGTCCAGCCCCGCGTGAACATCGTGTTTGGTCTCACCGGACAATAACGCGCCAGTTTCGGCCATCAGTTCAATATCCATCATGCGCCCTGCCCCGTTCTTGGCGTCCCAAATACCAGACGGGGATTTCGCAGCAGCCAAACGGGTGCGCATTTCTGCCACCTCGTTCAAAACCTGCGCATGGTCTCGGGGACGAGACAGGAGTTCCGCACGGAACGCCTCGATATCTTCGGCCAGTCCCGGATCACCGGCCACGACCCGGGCACGGGTCAAGGCCAAATGTTCCCAGACCCAAGCTTCGTTTTGCTGATAATTGGTGAAACTGGCCCAACTTGTCGCCACGGGACCCTGATTACCCGAAGGGCGCAGGCGCATGTCGACCTCGTACAACCTGCCCTGAGACATGGGCGCAGACAGCGCTGTGATCAGGGCCTGCGTGAACCGCGCGTAATAGGTCCGGGTCGCCAGAGGCCGCGGGCCGTCAGACATGTCCTGATCCAGCGGATCGTAGATCACGATGATATCCAGATCGGATTGCGAGTTGATCCTGCCCGCGCCAAGCGACCCCATACCCAGCACGGCAGCCCCGCGTCCGGGTGCAGGTCCGTGTTTCCGGGCGAACTGGTCTTCCACGCATGGCAGGATCGCGGCGATCACAGCCCCGGCCAGTTCCGCATATTGACGTCCGGCCTGTGCCCCGTCGATCAATCCACGCAGGTGATGTACGCCGACCCGAAAGTGCCACTCTTTGCACCAGCGCCGCGCGAGGTCCAACTGGCTTTCATAGTCGCTTTCCTGCGCCAGCGCCTGCTCCAGATCAGACTGCAAAGCGGGTCGTCCCGGCCAGTCATCAAAGAAGCTGCCCCCAATCACCGCATCAAACACCGAGGAATTGCGCGACAGGTGCGCCGCCAGCGCATGTGAGGTTCCGACAATGTCGATCAGCAGGTCAATCAGGTGAGGGTTAGCTTCGAACAGTGAAAAGAGCTGCACACCCGCAGGCAAACCGGACAGAAACCCGTCCAACGCCAACAGCGCCTCATCCGGCTTCGCGGTTTTCGACAGACGTGAAAGAAGTTCGGGCTTGAGCCGTTCGAAAATGCGCGCGCCCCGTTGTGACCGCAAGGCCGGATAGGTGGGCCAACGGGCCAGAACGCTTTGGTCAAACCCGACCTCTCCGGCAGGTTTCGGCGTTGACGAACCGGGCGCAAAGAACCCTTCGGTCAGCTCGTGCACTTCGGTCATACGGCGGGTCAGGTCCGATGTCAGCTCGGCGCTGTCGATCCCCATCAGGCAGGCGACACGTTCGATCCCGTCGGGCGACTGAGGCACCTTGTGGGTTTGCGCGTCGTGGATCATCTGAATCCGATGCTCGACTTCGCGATGGGCGCGATAGTGATCGGTCAGCTTGTCCGCCACATCCTGCGGAACCCAGCCCTTATCGGCCAAAGCTGCCAAGCCGGGCACCGTTCCGCGAACCCGCAGGTCAGGGTCGCGCCCTCCGGCGATCAACTGGCGGGTCTGAGTGAAGAACTCGATCTCACGAATCCCACCCTGCCCCAGCTTCATGTCATGGCCGGGTATGGTCAGGGCACCGCCGGTGCCTTTGTTCTCACGAATGCGCAGGCGCATGTCATGGGCGTCCTGAATGGCCGCAAAATCCAGATGCCGCCGCCAGACAAAGGGGCGCAGCGTGTCCAGAAAACGCTGACCTGCTTCGATATCACCTGCGCAGGGCCGCGCCTTGATATAGGCTGCGCGCTCCCACGTGCGGCCAAGGCTTTCATAATACCGTTCTGCCGCCTCAGCCGCCATGCACACTGGCGTCACCCCCGGATCAGGACGCAGGCGCAGATCTGTGCGAAAGACATAACCATCAGCCGTCTTGTCGCTCAGCGTTGCACAGAAATTCCGCGTGGCCCGGACCATTCCGTGGCGCGCATCATAGAAATCATCCGGATCAAACCGGGTTTCATCAAACAGAACGATCAGGTCGATATCCGAGCTATAGTTCAGCTCGTGTGCGCCCATCTTTCCCATGGCCAGAATGAACATCCCGGCAGCGGTTTCGACGTCATCCTCGGTCATACCCGGCAGTTTGCCGCGTCGGATCAGCGCGGCAATTTCCGCCTTGGCCGCAATATCTGCCGCAAGCGCACCAAAATCCGTCAGGGCCGCCGTAACTTTCTCCAACGGCCACGCACCGACCAGATCAGCCAGCGCGGTCAGAAGCGCCATTCGCCGCTTGGCCTGCCGCAACCCGGGCTTCAACTGGTCGGCAGGCAGGCCGCGTGCGTCCTGCATCACCTCTGCCAAAGCCTGATCGGGCTGGACCAGAGCCTGCGCAAGCCAATCCCTTTCTTGCGAGACAAGGCCCTTCAGATAGGGGCTCGACCCTGCGGCCCCGGCGATAAGTTCACCAGCTTCGGGCGCAACATCGGGGACAAGCGCACGCGCTTCCTCCCCTAGCGACGGATCGAAAGGTCGCGGCATGCGTTGGATGGCGAGTGGTTCTGACATTAACCCTCCGGCGGAACGACAACAAACGGGGGTTCAAGCCCCAATTAAGAGATGGCGTGATTTCAATGTCTTGCGCAAGTGGAAACTGTGCACCGCCTGAAGCTTGGTCATGTAGCGATTACCTCAAATGTAAATCTTTTTCACATTCACCCCTTGCAACCTGCCGCACACCCCCCATCTAGATGATGTGAACGCAATTTACATTAACCCGGAGACCCCAAATGACCGCACTGTCCGACCACGCCGTCCCTGAAAATCCGGGATGGCTCTACCGCGCCGAAGCCTGGCTTGATGACAAGGGAAAAGGGGCCTGGATCGCCGCAATGGTCCTTGGATTCATCTTCTTCTGGCCCGTGGGCCTGGCTCTTCTGGCCTATATGATCTGGAGCAAACGCATGTTCAGCAAGTCCTGCAGCCGCCGCAAAACCTGGCACAGCCACATGAGCGCCATGAAACCTTCGGGCAACAGCGCCTTTGACGCGTACAAGGCCGACACCCTGGCCCGTCTGGAACGCGAACAACAGGATTTCGAAGCGTTCCTGCGCCGCCTGCGCGAAGCCAAGGACAAGGCCGAGTTCGATCAGTTCATGGATGAACGCGCCCGCGAAAACAGCGATCAGCCCGAAAACGGCGAAAACGCCTGATCCAGCCTTGCCCTGCCCCGCCTGATCGGGACAGGGTAAACCCACACAACAACTCGGAACTCCCCACATGACCCACCTGCCTGACCCTGACCGCCAACCGGAGTTCTATCAGTCCGTGGCGATCAAACGCTTTGTCGCGTGGCTGTTTGACATCGCCTTTATCTCGCTGCTCTGTACGGTCGCGATCTTTCTGACCCTGGGCATGGGCCTGTTTATTCTTGCCCTGATCTACGCGGTCGTCAGCTTTGTCTATCGCGTTGTGACCATCGCAAATGGCTCGGCCACGTTGGGCATGCGCTTCATGGGCATAGAACTGCGCGATTCCTTCGGTGCCCGCATGGACACCGGCAAGGCCGTAGCCCACACTGCGGGCTATTTCGTCAGCATGGCTTTTCCTGTTCTACAGATCATTTCCATCATCATGATGCTGACCAGCGCGCGATGCCAGGGATTGACGGACGCGTTCCTTGGAACGGTCATGATCAACCAGCGCGCGTAAAAATTATCCAACTGCTTGAATCACTTGGCGGTACCGGGATCGGTTGTTATCATCCGTCTCAGGAAACCTGGAACATTCATGCGACACACGCTGCCGATAGCGCCACAATTCTATGTGACGGCCCCACAACCCTGCCCTTATCTTGAGGGCAGGATGGAGCGTAAGCTGTTCACTGCCCTGCAAGGCGAAGGCGCAGATCAGCTTAACAATTCGCTGTCGCAACAAGGGTTCCGCCGGTCCCAGAACGTACTCTACCGCCCATCCTGCGCCGATTGCGCGGCCTGTTTGTCCGCCCGGATAAACGTGTCCGAATTTCGCATCAGCAAAAGCCAGAGACGCTCAATCAAGCGTAACGCCCACCTGCAGCGCAAGGCGAATTCGCCTTGGGCAACGGATGAGCAATACGAGCTGTTCCGCCAGTATCTGGACACCCGCCACGCCGATGGTGGCATGGCCGATATGGATGTCTTCGAATTCGCCGCGATGATCGAGGAAACTCCGATCCGCAGCCGGGTCGTGGAATACGCGGACCCGGCCACCGGTGACCTGATCGCCGTAAGCCTGACGGATGTCTTGGATGACGGGCTCAGCATGGTCTATTCCTTCTACGACCCGTCGCAACCGCAAAACTCGTTGGGGACTTACATGATCCTCGATCACATCGACATCGCGCGCGAAGCGGGCCTGCCTTATGTCTATCTCGGGTATTGGGTGCCCGGCAGCCCGAAAATGGGATACAAAGCCCGCTTCTCGGGGCTCGAAGCCTACGTTCAGGGCGAATGGGTTGGTGTCGGCAATCCGTCCGAATTGTCGGACTCCCGCCATCACCCCCTGTCCACCGCCCCCATTGCCGAGCAGGTGGCCAACATCCAACTGCCAGACCGCCACCCGACCAAGGGCTGAGGCAACATGCGCCAAAGTCTTCACGCGGTGACGCTGGTGGTCCCGGATTATGACACAGCCATCGCATTCTACTCGCAAACGCTGAAGTTCACCGTATTACAGGACGTTGATCTGGGCGCAGGAAAGCGATGGGTGCGCATCGCCCCACCGGGATCAAAACAGGGGTCGCTGCTGCTCGCCCGCGCAGACGGCCCCGACCAATCCGCAGCAATCGGCAACCAGACCGGCGGGCGCGTAGGCTTCTTTCTGGAAACCGATGACTTTGATCGCGACCACGCCGATATGACGGCCGTAGGTGTTCACTTCGAAGAAGCCCCCCGACACGAACCCTACGGAACCGTCGTAGTCTGGCGCGATCCCTTCGGAAACCGCTGGGACCTCATTCAGTTCACCTGATCCGCCCCTTCATCTGGCGAAAAATATCCCGGGGATGAATTGGCCGCAGGCCAAGAAGGGGCTGGCCCCTTCCCAAAACACCAAAGCAAAGGGGGCCAACAGGCCCCCTTTTCACTTTCACCGCATGACACCCAAAGGTCAGTTCGGGATCAGATCCGGAACGATTGTCACAATCGACGGGAAGAACCACAGGATCGCGATTCCGACCACCTGGATCAGCACGAAGGGAATGATCCCGCGATAGATATGACCCGTCGTGACCTCCTTCGGCGCAACCCCCCTCAGATAGAACAAGGCAAACCCGAACGGTGGCGTCAGGAACGAGGTCTGCAGGTTCACCGCGACCATGATCGTGACCCACTTGGGATCAAATGACCCGCCATAGATCACCGGGCCGACGATTGGGATCACGATGTAGATGATCTCGAGGAAGTCCAGCACGAACCCAAGGATGAACAGGACCAGCATCACGATCAGGAAGACCGTGAACTCGTTGTCAAAACTCTTGAGGAATTGCTGGATGTAATGTTCCCCACCAAACGAGATCACCACAAGGTTCAACAATTGCGAGCCGATCAGGATGGTGAACACCATCGAGGTCACCTTGGCGGTTTCCCGGACCACCGGCGTCAGAACGCCGCTGGTAAACAGGACCCAGCACCCATAGATCAGACCGAACAGGGCGAACAGGTAAGCGCCGTAGGCGATGATGAAGGCGATCCAGGTTTCCACCGTCACGCCGCCCTGATTGATGCGCAGGTCAAAGTTGACCCCCATCAGCAGGGCGATGATCACGGCAAATGTCGACCAGATGATCACCTTGCCGGACCGTCCCTGATCCTGCAGTTTGCGGTAGGCCGCCAGCATGATCGCACCACCGGCCCCCAGCGCAGCCGCCGGAGTCGGGTTCGTCACGCCACCCAGGATCGAGCCGAGAACCGCGATGATCAGAACCAGCGGCGGGAACACCACGCGGATCAGATCATTGGTCGCACACCGCGCCGCGGCCTCCTTACAGCCATACATAGCCAGCGCAAACGGCGCTGCCAGCAGCAGGAAAGTTGCCCCGGACGAGGTCGTCGGCGCGATCAGAAGCACATCTACCAGCAACATCAGCAACAGACCGATGGCTCCGACGATCAGGGGTTGCGTGGGCCGAGAGGGTGCAATGCCACGTCCCATGACCAGTGTCAGACCCAGCAGAACAACCATCACGGCGACACCGGTTCCAATCGGGGCAGCCGCTGCGATCTTAGCTTCCTGTGCGGCGGCCAGTTCCTCTTCGGTCAACCGTGTGGCTTCGCTGGTTCCACCTGCAGCGTCGATGGATTCCTGCTCGGCCACGGCCTGATCCCAGGCGGACTGACCATGCAGGTCGATCATCGAGGCTTTGCATTCAGCCGACACATTCGTGCGCAGCGAGGCGCCCTCGCCAATGTCAGAGAATGCGGAAACGCTGACGTTCTGGGTGCCGATGACACCGGCACTACTCAGCATTACCGCGCCCACGATCAGGGCAACCGGCGCACCCAGCAACCAGGTCAGACCTTCCGCGCGGGTAATCACCTCGCCACTGCCGCCCGACATTTCGACGGCCGGAGCCTTTTCGGGGTTCAGCAACGCATATCCAAACGCATAGAGCGCATAGAGCAAGGCCAGCATGATCCCCGGCAGCAGCGCCGCCTGGAACAATGTGCCGACCGAAACCACCGCAGGCTCACCCAGATAGGTCAGCGCGTCGGTACAGCCCGCTTCAACCGCACGGGTTTCCTGCGCGGTCGAATACAAATCCCCCGCAAGCGTCCCCAATAGAACGATCACGATCGAGGGTGGGATGATCTGCCCCAACGTACCCGAGGCCGCGATCACACCTGTCGCCAGTTCGGGCGAATAGTTGTTCCGCAACATCGTCGGCAAGGCCAGCAGGCCCATGGTCACCACGGTGGCCCCCACGATCCCGGTCGAGGCCGCAAGAAACGCTCCCACCACAACAATCGACACGGCCAGACCACCCGGCAGCGGTCCGAACACGCGCGCCATCGTCGTCAGCAGGTCGTTTGCAATCTTCGAGCGTTCAAGCGTGATGCCCATCAGGACGAACATCAGCACGGCCAGCAGAGTCTCGATCGACTGCCCTGCCAGAACGCGCTCGTTCATCCGGTTCACGATGAATGAGACGTTGCGGTCAAGGGCCGTTTCCCAACCCGATGCAAAGACTGGTTCAGCTATGCGCGGTAAGTCCGGGTATCGGAACACCGATATAACATCTGGCTTGATCCCAGAATTCACCACATCCCGATAGGCTTGTGAGCCGGTATCAATCGCCTGATGTATCAGCAACCCGGCACTGTCCAGCGCCGCAATGATCCCGAATGAGATGATCCCCGCCCCACCGATGGCAAAAGCCACCGGAAAGCCGGACAGAATGCCTCCGAAAAGGCAGAAGAACACGATAATGAGGCCTATCTCGACGCCATCAAGTCCGAATAACATAGTCTGGGTCCCCGTCCCTAATGTGCGCCTTCGTAGGCTTCTTCACCCTCTCCAAGGCTGTCCTTGTCGAGGTATTTTCCAACGCTGTCTGGCCCTTCCACATATTCCAGATACGACCGGTACAGGAACGCGATGGCGTGCAGGAACACCATGCCCGCGAAGGCCACCAGAAGGATCTTGAACAGGAAGTAGGCGTTGAACCCATTCGGGCTGAAACCGATGGTTTCCACATTCCAACGCAGGGCGCGGGATTTCAGAACCAGCTTGTCCAGCGTGTCACTGGCCGAAGGCTTTGGCACGATCAGGTGCCGCCACATGAAGTACCAGCCGTACATCCATGTCAGCACCGCCATCGGCATCATGAAGAGCAACGCACCCAGCATGTCGACGACACGCTTGGCCCGATGGCTGATACCTGCATAGATCAAGTCAACCCGAACATGTCCGCCCTGCACGAAGGTATAGGTGCAGCACAGGCACACGACCATTGCGTTATAAAGCTTCAGTTCTTCGGCATACCAACTGATATCCATCTGGATCGGGATGCCGAAACCGAAGGCCATATCGGGCCGTGCAAACACCCGCTGCATAAAGACGATGACGATCTGCTGGATGACCATCAGCAGACCCGCCCATGCAAAAAAGCGCCCGGTTGTGTTGGCGAACCCTTCAAGCCCGCGCACCATGCCCCACATGAAATTCCGGTAGTACAGGCCGACGGCCGTCAGAACCAGAAAGATGGTGAAGATTACAAAGAAGAACTCGACCGAACCGCCATAATAGACAAAGCGCATGATGGCTTCTTTGTCCGACCAGTTCAGCCAGAGCTGCGGATGCGTGATGGCGTATCCGAAATTATAGAAGGCTTCGGCAATGTTCTGAATGAACCAAACCAGTCCATTCCACAGGGCGCCGAAGAACGAGATACCGTTTTCGTCCTGCATGTTGTCCCCAGGTCGCGTCAGTTGCACCGCAGCTTATTGTTGGCTTGTCCGAGCCCTGCATGTGCAACGGGAAAGGCTTCCCCGCGCTGGGCGGGGAAACCAATTGAGTTCAGGTCTGGCGATTAGCCGCGAACGCGGTCGCGCTGAGCGGTGTAGGCACCCGACGACAGGTTCAGCCATGCCGACGAGGACGCCATCGAAGCCATTGCGCTGTCGTGGATTTTCTTGAACAGCTCATCGCCCATGTTTTCGTCCAGAACTTCCTGGCTGGCAGTGCCGAAGGCATCCCAAACGCTGTCCGGGAATTCCATGACCTTCACGCCGCCCGACTGCAGACGCTGCAGGGCCGCACCGTTGTTGGCCAGGAATTGCGCCAGGTTCCACTGGTGCGCTTCAGCGGCAGCGATCTCGATGATCTTCTGCTGTGCGGGTGTCAGTTCCTCGAACACGTCGCGGTTGGTCGCCAGCGACAGACCTGCGCCCGGCTCGTGGAAGCCCGCGGTGTAGTAGGTCTTGGTGATTTCCTGGAAACCGGCCTTTTCGTCGGCCCACGGTCCGATCCACTCGGTCCCGTCGATCGCGCCGGACGACAGTGCCTGATACACTTCCGAACCCGGGATGTTCTGAACAGACGCGCCCAGTTTACCCAGAGCTTTACCGCCCAGACCCGGCATGCGGAACTTCAGGCCGTTAAAGTCTTCGGGGCTGTTGATCTCTTTCGAGAACCAGCCGCCTGCCTGCGCACCGGTGTTACCGGCCAGGAACGACTTCAGGCCAAAGATCTGACCCAGCTCGTCATGAGCTTCCATGCCGCCGTCGTGGTAATACCAGTTCACCAGTTCCTGCGCGGTCATGCCGAACGGAACAGCGGTAAAGAAGGCATAGCCCGGATGCTGACCCACAAAGTAGTAGTCCGCCGCGTGGTACATGTCGGCCTGACCCGACGAGACCGCGTCGAAAACTTCGAACGCGCCAACCAGTTCACCGGCTGCTTTGATTTCAACGGTCAGGTTGCCGTCCGACATTGCAGTGATGCTGTCGGCGCAACGCTGTGCGCTGTCGAAAACACCTGCCAGACCACGACCCCACGAGGTCACCATGGTCAGGGTGCGCTTGCCCTGCGCGTAAGCCGGAGCCGCCAGCGTGGTGGCCGCAGCTGCCGAGCCGCCCAGAGCAGATGTTTTCAGAAATGAACGACGATCCATATGAGTGTTCCTCCCCTACATATTCAATACCCCAGCCGATGCCGGGGGCAGTCGTTGTCAGTGAGCGCCAGCCTAATGACCGCGAATTGAATGTGAATACCTACTACTACGTAGGAAGAGCGGTTTTTTGGCGGCTTGGGTCGTGAATTTGACGCCAAACACCACATTTTTCTGACCTATGGCCGGGAAGAACGATCAAAAGTCCAAAAATTTTGCAATTTCCCGCAGGCTTGCGTATCGATTCGACCATGAGGGGATTCCGAAATCTGATTTCGCTGACCTATGGCCAGAAATTGTCGCTTGTCGCGGCGATTCCCTTGGTCGTGGCCGTCGCTGCGATTGCCTTGTTCGTGACTTACGAATCCCGCGCAACGGCCGAGCGCGAGATTCAGGCATTAGAACGCAGGCTGATCGAGGCCAAGAAGGAAGAGCTGCGCAACTATGTGACCCAGGCCCGCAACGGGTTCGCCTATATCTATGGCCGCGCATCAACTGACGACAAGGTGGCGCAGAATCTTGTGACGCAAATCCTGTCAGCGATGATCTACGGCAAGGACGGGTTCTTTTTCGTCTACGACTATGACGGCAACAATCTGGTCAGCCCGCGCCAAACCCAGTTCATCAACCGCAACTGGGAAGGTCTGACTGACAGCGACGGCACGCCTGTTGTTGATGAATTCATTCGCCTCGCCCGTCAGGGGGCTGGCTGGCACAGTTTCATGTGGCAAAAACCCTCAACCGGGGAAGAGGCGCAGATGATCGCCTATGTCGTCGGCCTGCAAGATTGGCGATGGGCCGTGGGGACCGGTGTTTTCATCGACGATATCGTTGCCACCGTCGCCAATGCCCGCGCCGAGGTTGAGGCGCGTGTTCAGCGAACCTTTATGTATATCGGCGGCATCGTTTTGGCTGCTGTGTTGATCGTCTTTGCCTCGGGCATGTTGCTGAACTTCCGCGAACGCAGGCTGGCCGACGCCAAACTGAAAGAACTGACCCAACGCGTGTTTGACGCGCAGGAGGAAGAACGCGGTCGCGTGGCGCGTGAACTGCATGACGGGATCAGCCAGATTCTGGTCGGGGTGCGCTATGCCTTGGACAATGCCCGCCGTCGCCTGTCTCGGGGTGATGACGCAGGCGCGCGTGATCCGTTGGAGAAGGGGATCGACCACCTTGGCACGGCCATCACCGAGGTCCGCCGCATCAGCCGCGACCTGCGTCCGGGTGTTTTGGACGATCTGGGGCTTGGCCCGGCGCTCAAGGCGCTAACCGACGATTTCCGCGAACGCACAGGGATCGAGACCGAGTTTTCGACCGTCGTCTTCCGCAACCGTCTGGATCAGGACAGCAAGATCGCGCTGTATCGTATTGCCCAGGAAGCCCTCACCAATATTGAGCGCCATTCGGGGGCAACGCGCGTCACAATTGATTTGCGCGGCCATAAGAAAGGCGCGACAATGCGCATTACAGACAACGGTCGTGGTCTGCGTAGCGACCCCGGACAGGCAAGCGCCGGGATCGGATTGCGGAACATGCAGGAGCGTATCGAACAGCTTGACGGCTCCTTGCGTATTCTGTCATCACGCGGCCCACGCAGCGGTACGGTGATCGAGGTCAGCCTGCCCCTGAGCCACCTGTTGCCACCGCAGGAAGACGCAACCCCGAACCGAAAGGCCGGTGCATGAGCGACCAAACGATCCGGGTCCTTATTGTAGACGATCACCCGATGGTCGCCGAAGGGATTCAGTCGATCCTTGAAAGCTATGACGAAATTCAGGTCGTTGGAACACTCAGCAGCGGGCAGGAGGCGGTTGATAAGGCAAAAGATCTGGCCCCCGACGTCATCCTGATGGACCTGAACATGCCGGGACTAGGCGGGTTGAGCGCGACCGAGATCATCCTCGAACGTCTGCCCCAAACTCGCATCCTGATCCTGTCGATGCATGACAGCCCGGAATATATCTCAACCGCGCTGAGCCACGGGGCCAAGGGCTATGTCCTCAAGGATGTCCAGACCGAAGAGATCAAGCAAGCCATCGACGCCGTGATGCGCGGTGAACAATATCTGTGTACGGGCGCCAGCGGTTCATTGCAGCCCAAGGGCGAAAGCACCCGTGAGGCGCTGACAGGGCGCGAACAAACGATCCTGCTGGAACTCGCGCAAGGAAAGTCGAACAAAGAAGTCGCTCAGGCGCTGGATATCTCTGTTCGAACCGTCGAGACGCACCGCAAGAACATCAAACGCAAACTGGGCATTTCATCAACGGCAGGCCTGACACGCTACGCGCTGGAACACGGCGTCCTACAAGGCACCAGTCCCGGCTTTTGATCCCGCAGCGCGCAGCGCTGCCACGCCCAACCAGCGGAGATGCGCCAAAGGCGCGTCGACAATGGGCGGGAGGGTCTTCCGCTCCATTGAGGGCGTCAGTCGAGCAAAGTGTCCCGCCTCACCCCTTCCTTTTCAATGTGATGTGGCAGGACGCGACCATATAATTGCCGGGTCCGCTCGACCCCACCGCACATGCCTTCGGCCTCGACAAATGAGAAAATCCCCACATAGCGGCTGCGCGATCCTTTCACAGGTGCAACGCGGTGTAGGGCATAGCGCCCCTTGAAGATCTGCAGATCGCCGGGTTGCAACTCCAGCTTGCGCACCCGTGCCCTGTTCCCGTCCAACACCGAAGCCACGGTGTCAAAATTCTCTTCCGAAGAACTACGCAGGTTGGGCACATACTCGAACGCGCCGCCTTCCTCCCCGTTTTGGATGGCCAATGTCACTGTGTAGTTGTTGGTGTCGAAATGCCATGGAAAGCCCTGCCCTTCCTCAACGACATTGATAATGACGTCCGCCAGCGGATCATCATAGCGAAAGAACCGGTCTTCGGGCTCATCCAAAGCCGCGCGGATGAAAGGCAGAAAGCCCTCGAATTCGTAGATCCGGCGCAATGGTCCGGATGTCTTGAAATTGTCGGCCGGTACAAAGGCGTTGGACCGATCATAAAACCGCCGGATAGGATGATCCGCCGCCAACCCAGGATCATCCTTCGTAAAATAGGCATTGGTCCGATTGAACGAGCGATGTGCTTTTGGGGCTGTGGTCTGGGCCTCTTGCAGCAGGTGCGCCACCCCTTCGGCGTGCACAAAACCCGGCAGAACGGCGCATCCATCCTGATCCAGCTCGCGCCTCAGGTCGCTGATCAACTGATCATAGGCCCGCGAGCCCGGGCAATCGATCGGATACCGTCCCAGATCCACAAGATCCTGCAGCATGTCCCGCCTCCTCTGCCTGCTAAGACAAGCTCAACGTGACTCAGCCCAACCGCCTGATCATGCTTGTTTGGGACATTGCCGCGACGCTTTCCGACACTCTCGATTTCGAGATCAACCCGCAGACAACAGCGAGATTTCCCGAATCTTCCGATCATGCGTCAATCTGCGCAATAAAATGTCGCAAAATTCACCACTCAAGATACAAAATTGGTACGATTGCCTGTTGACGCCCCCTTTTACCGCCCATAATGTCCCTGCACGCAAAAAAGGAGCCTCTGGCGATGAAAGCGCTAGTCGTAATCGTAGGAAACACGCGCATGGGCCGGTAACGGTAAACCATAATCGAACCCATGCGCCTCCGAAAATCTCGGGGGCTTTTTTTTGGCAAAACGCAAGACACATGTCGCGAACGGAGCAAAGCAGATGACACGTGAGATGACCGGCGCAAAGATGGTGGTTCAGGCCCTCAAGGATCAGGGCGTGGACACGGTATTCGGATACCCCGGCGGCGCCGTGCTACCGATCTATGATGAGATTTTTCTGCAAAACGACATTCGCCACATTCTGGTGCGTCACGAACAGGGGGCCGTACACGCCGCCGAAGGCTATGCGCGCTCGACCGGCAAGCCCGGCGTTGCGCTTGTGACATCCGGCCCCGGTGCCACCAACGCGGTGACCGGCCTGACCGACGCATTGCTGGATTCGATCCCGATCGTGGTTCTGACCGGTCAGGTCCCGACCTTCATGATCGGCTCGGACGCCTTTCAGGAGGCCGATACCGTTGGCATCACCCGCCCCTGCACCAAGCATAACTGGCTGGTGAAAGACACAGATTCGCTGGCCGAGACCATGCACGAGGCCTTCCATGTCGCCACCTCGGGCCGTCCCGGTCCGGTGCTGATCGACATCCCGAAGGACGTGCAGTTTGCATCGGGCGACTATACCAGCCCGAAACCGTCAACCTCGCATTACCAACCCGTCCTGAAAGGCGATCTGGAAGAGATCACCGAACTGGTCGCCGCAATCGAGACGGCCAAGAAACCGGTCTTCTACACCGGCGGCGGCGTGATCAACTCGGGCCCTGCGGCCAGCCAATTGCTGCGCGAACTGGTGGACGCGACTGGGTTTCCGATCACCTCGACCCTGATGGGTCTGGGCGCTTACCCGGCTTCGGGCGAGAACTGGTTGGGTATGCTGGGGATGCATGGTCTTTATGAGGCCAACCTTGCGATGCATGATTGCGATCTGATGATCAACATCGGAGCACGTTTCGATGACCGGATCACGGGGCGGATTGATGCGTTCTCGCCGAACTCGAAAAAGGCGCATATCGACATTGACCCCTCGTCCATCAACAAGGTGATCCGCGTCGATATCCCGATTGTGGGCGACGTGGCGCATGTGCTTGAGGATATCCTCAAGGTCTGGAAAGCACGCGGTCGTAAGACAGACGCAGCCGCAGTTAAGCAGTGGCAAGCGCAGATCGCGGACTGGCGCAAGGTCAACTGTCTGGCCTACACCAACAGCGAAAAGACGATCAAACCGCAATACGCGCTGCAACGTCTTGAAGAGCTGACCAAAAACCACGACCGCTATATCACGACCGAGGTTGGCCAGCATCAGATGTGGGCCGCGCAATACCTCGGTTTCGAAGACCCCAACCGCTGGATGACTTCGGGCGGGTTGGGCACGATGGGCTACGGCACTCCGGCTTCGATCGGTGTGCAGATGGCGCATCCCGACGCACTGGTGATTAACGTGGCGGGTGAGGCGTCATGGCTGATGAACATGCAGGAGATGGGCACCGCCGTTCAATACCGCCTGCCGGTCAAACAGTTCATCCTGAACAACGAACGTCTGGGCATGGTGCGTCAGTGGCAGGAGCTGCTGCATGGTGAGCGGTACTCGCATTCGTGGTCCGAGGCCCTGCCTGATTTCGTCAAGCTGGCCGAGGCCTTCGGGGCCAAGGGTATTCTGTGTTCCGACCCGGCCGATCTGGACGACGCGATCATGGAGATGATCAACTATGACGGCCCTGTCATCTTTGACTGTCTGGTCGAAAAGCACGAGAACTGCTTCCCCATGATCCCGTCGGGCAAGGCCCATAACGAGATGCTGCTGGGTGAGGCCGAGACGCAGGGCGTGATCGACTCCAAAGGTTCGGTTCTGGTTTAACAAAATTCGTCGAATACTGTCGGGCGCTGCGGTGCCCGGCTATCGCAGGATGATGAAAGGGACGTAAATGTCTGCCCTACATATCAAAAAAGGCGCCACCCGCCATTCGGCCTATAACCTACGGCCCACCTTCTCGGACGTACAGGAACGGCATACGATTGCAGTTCTGGTCGAGAATGAGCCCGGTGTTCTGGCGCGTGTGATCGGACTGTTCTCGGGTCGCGGCTATAACATCGAAAGCCTGACCGTGGCCGAGGTCGATCATACCGGCCATCTCAGCCGCATTACCATCGTCACAACCGGCACACCGCAGGTAATCGAACAGATCAAGGCGCAACTGGGTCGGATCGTGACCGTGCACGACGTTCACGACCTGACCGTCGAAGGCCCCTCGGTCGAGCGGGAATTGGCCATCATCAAGGTTGTCGGTGAAGGCGACAAACGGGTCGAAGCCCTGCGGTTGGCTGATATTTTCCGCGCCAACGTCGTCGACAGCACCCTGAACTCGTTCATCTTTGAAATTACCGGCGCGCCGGACAAGATTGACGCTTTCGCTGATCTGATGCGCCCTCTGGGTTCGGTCGAAGTGGCCCGAACCGGCGTCGCAGCCCTGCTGCGCGGAGACTGACACTGCCCACCCCGCTCGTGGCTTGACCCGCGGGCGGGGTCCCCATTCCCCAAAACCGCACCTAACACGGTTGCGGGAATACGTTTTTCTGACCTCTGCGGAAAATCGCCATAAAGATCAAACAAAACGAAATAAATCCTATTGCGTTTATGCTTTTGCACGTTAGCCTCGGGGTGTAGCGGGACGTTGGGATGCGTCCGCTAGGGTCGTCAGTATGATTGAGCGCGCAATTCCGTTCGTCGGGCCGAGCGTGGTTTGTTACCCTGAAAAGTCACGATAAGAACCTGGGACACCAATGACGAATAACACTCGCAGCCCGATGGAACTGCGCAAGATGTTCGGCGCAAATCTACGGCGATTGGCAAGGCAATACCCTTCGGTTTCCGAGCTCTGCCGGCAGCTCGGAATTAACCGGACGCAATTCAACAGGTATCTCGGCGGTGAGAGCTTTCCACGCCCGGATGTTCTGGACCGAATCTGCAATTTCTTCGAGGTCGACGCGCGCATCCTTCTACGCCCCATTGACGAGATCGACTTACCCCCGGTCCACCCGGCGGCTTCGGCGCTGACGGATTTTCTTGGATCCGGCCCGGGCACGCTTACGGAAAGCCTGCTTCCAGCGGGTTTCTATTTCGTTTCTGAGACCGGGCTGGACGACCCCCATGCAACCCGGCACCGGGTTCTGCACGCCCGCAGGTTGCCGCAATGCACCCTAATCCGCAGCTATGAACCACCCGCAGGAGATGATGTTTCCTCCAACCTGCGCGAGGTTCAGGGAATTGCCGCATGCGCGGGCCATCAGATCTATATCCTCATGTCCAGCCGCGCCTCGCAGAACAGTCGCATTTACCTTGTGAAACGCGGCAACGACGAGCAATCGGATCAATGGCGGGGCGTGGCGATTTGCCTGTCCAAAACCACCGCAAATGCCACCACAATGCGTCGTCTTGCCCTGCGCTATCTTGGTCCCAAGCCGAAAGCGGCGCTTTCCGCGGCAAGAGCCGCCCGACGCGCAGAACGAACGACCGAAAAGATAATGGCCTGATCCGGGAATTTAGGCGGGCTCAACCGTTTCTGCCTGAGTAATAAGGCGATAGAGGTGCCAACTGGCGTGACCGAGCAGTGGCAACACCACAAGCAGACCCAAAAACCACGGGATCATTGCCACAAACGTCAGAACAGCCACGAACACGCCCCACCCCAGCATGACCGGCAAGTTGGCGCTGACATAGCTGTAACTGGCGATCATCGCTGTCACGAAGTCCAGTTCCCGATCCAAAAGCATCGGAATCGACAGCACAGTGATCATGTACAGCACGGTCGCGAAAACCGCCCCGACCACCGTTCCCACTGCCAACATCGTCAGTCCGTTGGGGGTCAGAAACACTTCAAGCGAAGTTGAGACGTTCGTCATGGTGGATAATCCCATGAACAGGGCAAAGATCATATGTCCCAAAAAGAACCAAAACAGAAACATCACCACGATGATCGCACAGATGGAGGGCAGTTGACGCCGCCCTTGTTGGACGACAACACCGATAATGGCACCGAACTCCAGCGGCTCACCCTGCTCCAGCCGGTGCGACACCTCATACAATCCAACGGCGGCGAAGGGCCCGAGCAAAGGAAACCCGATCGCAGCCAGCACAAGCCAGTACGATGTCTGTGTCTGGATCGTGACCCAAGCCATTGCCCAACCCGCTACGACGTAAAACCCGGCAAACAGCAAGCCGAACATCGGCGCGCGACGAAAATCCGCCCAAGCCCGGCGCATGGCCTCGCGCAGCATATCCGCCGTGACGTGCCCCATCTTCGGAACGCCAAAAGGCTTCTCCATCCTCAGTCTCTCCTCCCTTTGCCTGAATGCGTCAGGCTGGCCGCTTCTGCGGCCATTTCGTAGCATCGTGATACGCAGCCCCGATCGACAAAACGCGAGCATCCGCACCGCGAGGCCCAAAAAGCTGCATACCCATCGGGACCCCCTCGGGTCCAAACCCTGCCGGAACGGACAGACAGGGAAGCCCGATCAGGCTGACAGGCACAACAACTTGCATCCACCGATGGTACGTATCCATCCTTTTCCCTGCTATTTCCGTCGGGTACGGCGTATCCAGATCAAAAGGCCAAACCTGCGCTGATGGCAGGGCCAGAACATCAAAACTGTCAAACACTTCAACCGCGCGACGGAACCACTCCGACCGGGCAAGGCTGGCCCGATGTACCTGCATCGCAGTCAAAGCCAACCCGCGATCAAGCTCCCACTGGGCGGTATCCTTCAGCATCGACCTGTGCTCGGTCAGCGGGGCGAGGCTTGCCGCCACACTCCATGATCTCAGGGTTGCCCAACTGTCCCACATCCTCTCGGCCTCAAATGGCGCATCAACGGCTTCGACGGTGGCACCCAAGCCCGAGAAAACCTTCAGCGCATCCTCACAGAGATCGAAAATTCCCTCCTCAAAAGGAAATGCGCCGCCCCAATCCCCCAGCCAGCCGATGCGCACCCCATTCAGGTCGGCCGGTGTAACAGGCGATACGGCTTGGAACGGCGCACTCAGAGGCTGCCGCGCGTCGGGGCCAGAAATCACATCCAGAAAAAGCCCAAGATCCTCGGGGCTTCGGGCCATTGGCCCCAATGTCGACAGTTGATGCAGAAATCCATCCCCAACGGGCTGCGACGGGACACGCCCCCACGACGGACGAAATCCATAGACATTGTTCCACGCAGCAGGGTTGCGCAGGCTGCCCATCATGTCCGACCCATCCGCCAACGCGACCATCCCGGTGGCCAACGCAACGGCAGCGCCACCAGACGACCCACCGCAGGACCGCTCTAGGTCATAGGGGTTCCGTGTGGCTCCGTAGACGGGGTTAAACGTATGCGACCCAAGCCCAAATTCCGGCGTGTTGGTCTTACCGATCAATATCGCCCCGGCATTCCGCATCCGTGCTGCAATCAGATCATCCTCGTCCGGCACATGATCCTTGAACAAGGGCGACCCCTGCGACGACGGCATACCCGCCACATTCACAAGGTCTTTGACGGCAACGGGCAGCCCATGCAGCGGCCCTTTGATCGGCCCGTCATCCAAGGCTTGCGCCTCAGCCATTAGATCATCTTCGTCGCGCAGGGCAACGATTGCATTCAAAGCTCCGTTAACCTCTGCAATCCTGTCCAGGGTTGCGCGCATGACAGCGGCCGCTGAGACTCGCCGACCGGATATCTCTGCCAACAATGCAGAGGCGCTGATTTGTCTTAAGTCCATTCGGGGCTCTTTGGCATTCTCATCACTCTGTGGTGATCAGCCTAACGACGGTGCCCCGTCAATAAAACCCACTGTTTAGATGTATCTTTCCCGGCCACCCGCAATTTGGGGATCCTCTTCATCTGGCCCAAAATATCCCGGGGGAGTCGCGGCTTGCCGCGGCGGGGGCGGAGCCCCCTTCCCAGCTTAGTCGCCCTGCGCTTCGGACCGGCTTTTGCCCGCCACGTTCAACGCCAGCGTCGCCGCCATGAACCCGTCCAGATCCCCGTCCAACACACCTTTGGTGTCCGACGTTTCGTGGTTGGTTCGCAGATCCTTGACCATCTGATAGGGCTGCAGCACGTAAGACCGGATCTGATTGCCCCAACCTGCGTCACCCTTGGCCTCATGCGCCGCGTTGATATCGGCATTCCGCCGGTCCAGTTCTTGCTGGTACAAGCGCGACTTCAAGGCTTTCATCGCAATATCGCGGTTCTGGTGCTGCGATTTTTCGGAACTGGTCACGACGATGCCGGTCGGGATGTGCGTAATCCGCACAGCGGAATCCGTAGTGTTCACGTGCTGACCACCTGCGCCCGAGGACCGATAGGTATCAATCCGAATATCCGACGGATTCACCTCGATCTCGATATTGTCATCGACCACCGGGTAAACCCAGACCGAACTGAACGAGGTATGCCGCTTGGCCGCCGAGTCATAGGGCGAAATCCGCACCAACCGATGCACGCCGCTTTCCGACTTCAGCCAGCCGTAAGCATTGTGGCCGGAAATCTTGTAAGCGGCGGATTTGATCCCTGCCTCTTCTCCGGCGGTCTCGGACTGCAACTCGACCGTGTACCCTTTCTTCTCGGCCCAACGCACATACATCCGCGCCAGCATCGACGCCCAGTCGCAGCTTTCGGTGCCGCCCGCGCCTGAGTTGATCTCGAGGAAGGTATCGTTGCTATCCGCCTCGCCATCCAACAGCGCCTCAAGCTCTTTCTTGGCGGCTTTGGCCTGCAAGGACTTGATCGCGGACTCGGCGTCCTGAACAACTTCGTTGTCGTCTTCCATCTCGCCCAATTCGATCAGTTCGATATTGTCGCTCAAATCCGTCTTGATCGACTCATATGTCTCGATCGCATCAACAAGCATCTGACGCTCGCGCATCAGTTTCTGCGCGTTTTCCGGGCTGTCCCAGAGGTTGGGATCCTCAACGCGCGCGTTGAATTCCTCCAACCGGTGCGGCGCGGTTTCATAGTCCATGCGCTGCGCCAGCAGCTCCAGAGACTTTTCGATTTCCGCCACGATATTCTGGGTTTCCGCGCGCATGGTTACGTCCCAACTTACTCAATCAGGTTTGCGTGATATCAACAGGTCCGCGCCACCACAAGACGGCGCAGACCCGAATACTGCGCGTCGTCAATAAAGCCCGCCGCCTTGCAACTCGCCCTGGCTGGCATTTGGCCCGACCGTGACCGTGTTGCCCGTCGACGTGGTCACCTGACGGCCCGAGCTGTGGACCTCTTCAAACAACGGTAGGTCAGAGCCCATCGCAAAGCCGCCGTCATAAACGCGGTCGATAAAGCCATCTACGCCGTCGCGGAAATACTCGGCCACCACGTATTCACCGGTTGCATCCGCAGGCAGGCGCGCACCACTGAAGCGGTCGATCTTGATGAAATGGCCGCCCGGAGGCACCTCGAACGGACCTCCACCATATTTTTCAACGGCTTTTTCCATAAAGCTCTGGAACACCGGGCCGCACATCGTGCCACCATACGCCCCACGCCCCATCGGGCGCGGACGGTCATATCCAATGTAACAACCAGCGACGATGTTTGATGTGAAGCCAATGAACCATGCGTCCTTGGATTCATTTGTCGTGCCGGTCTTGCCAGCCGTCGGCACCGGAAGGTTGACATGGCTCGACGCAGTACCACGATCGACAACGCCCTTCATCATCGAGGTCAACTGATAGGCCGTTATCGCGTCCATGACCTGGCTGCGGTTGGTCTCAATCGTGGGCGATTCGTCCGGTTCCAGCCAACTCGAGTTGCAATCCAGACATTGCCGGTCGTCATGGCGGTAGATCGTCTTGCCGAAGCGGTCCTGAATCCGGTCAACCAGCGTCGGCTCAACCCGTTCACCTCCGTTGGCGAACATCGCATAGGCTGCGACCATCTTGTAAAGCGTCGTTTCCTCGGACCCCAGCGAGTTGGCAAGGAACGCACCCATCCGGTCATAAACGCCAAAGCGTTCGGCATAACCTGCGACCACCGGCATCGTGACCTCTTGCGCCAGACGAATGGTCATCAGGTTCCGCGACTGTTCAATCCCGGTGCGCAACGGCGTTGGGCCATAGAACTTGTTTGACGAGTTCTTGGGCCGCCACAAACCTTGCGGCGTGTTCACCTCAATCGGGGCATCCACAACGATCGTTGCCGGGCTGTAGCCGCTGTCGAGCGCTGCTGCGTAGACGAAGGGCTTGAAGCTTGACCCCGGCTGACGTTGCGCCTGCGTCGCGCGGTTGAAGACCGAGTCCTGATACGAGAACCCGCCCTGCATTGCCAGAACACGGCCCGAGTTTACGTCCATCGCGACGAAACCGCCCTGTACTTCGGGCACCTGTCGGGCGGACCATTGGCCCTCTTCCCCGGCCATGACCAGAATGACATCACCGCGCTTGAAATTGTCCTGAAAGTTGCCCTGCATCCATTGAATGTCCGAGCGTGGGACGGTGCCGTCTGCCGGACCGTCCTCGACACCCACAGTCAGCGACTGATCGGCGACATTCAAAACGACGGCGGGATACCATTGCGTTGGCAGAACCACGTCACGCGGGATTTCCATAATGGCCAGCGCCTCGCGCCACTGGCTCTCGTCAGCCAGTTTTTCTTCGGGAATTACCTCACCCGTGCCCCGCCACTTGCCGCGGGAACGGTCGTATTTCTGCAAGGCGACGCGTAAAGCTCGGGCCGCCTCGACCTGCATCTCTTCGTCGACCGAGGCGCGGACGGTAAAGCCCCCGGTGAAGAACTCTCCCTCGCCGAAATCTTCGCTCAGTTGGCGGCGGATTTCGTCGGTGAAATAGTCGCGCGGTGGCAGAGCGGTGCGGAAGCTTTCGAAATCCCCGTTCTGGACCGAGCGCAGGGGCATGTTGGTTTCTGCCTCATAGGTCGCCTGATCAATATACCCGTTCTGATTCATCTCACGCAGAACATAGTTGCGGCGGGCCAACAGGCGGTCTTTCTCGCGCACCGGGTGGAAATCGGACGGCGCCTTGGGCATGGCGGCAAGGGTTGCCGCCTCATGCGGGGCAAGCTCCTGCAACGTCTTGTTGAAATAGGTCTGGGCCGCCGCGGTCACGCCGTATGAGTTCTGCCCCAGAAAGATTTCATTCATATAGAGCTCAAGGATCTGTTCTTTGTCCAGCGTATCCTCAAGCCGCGTGGCGAGGATGATTTCCTTGATCTTGCGCTCGGCGCGGCGGTCGCCGGACAACAAGAAGTTCTTCATCACCTGCTGGGTGATCGTGGAGGCCCCGCGCACATTCTCGCCCTTGGATTTGACCGCTTCGACACCCGCCGCAATGATACCGCGCGGGTCATAGCCCTGATGGGTGTAGAAGTTTTTGTCCTCGGCCGAGATAAACGCCTGCTTCACCAGATCAGGGATTTCCTCGGACGGCGTGAACAGGCGGCGTTCCTGCGCGAACTCGTCGATCAACTGACCCTCGCCGGAATAAATCCGGCTGATCGTCGGCGGCTTGTATTGCGCCAGCGATTCATGGCTGGGCAGATCGCGCCCATACATCCAGAAGACCGCACCAATCACCAGCGCGGCCATGAAAATGCCCAAGGTCACGAGGCTGAAGATCGCCCCGAAAATGGATAGAATGAAACGGATCACGTTACTGCCTTTTGCTCGCGGTGCCGCCTATATAGTGATGCCCCTGCCCGGGGTCAAAACACGATGGCCAATATTAGCCGTTTTGCGCCGCAGGGTCACTGCCCAATAAGCGACCGTCTGACCAGATCATCCCGACGCCAGCGTTCCAGCCCGTCGCGAATGCCGCGCGCCATACCGGTACGCCATTCAGGGTTTCGTATGTTCTCAAGGTCTCTGGGGCTGGACAGAAACCCAAGCTCGATCAGAACGGACGGGATGTCTGCGGCCTTAAGCACAGAAAACGAGGCTGTTCGGATCGGGCGGTTGTTCATCGGCCCACCCTGTTGTGTCATCCCATCAGCCAGAGCATGCGCAAGCGCGTCGGTGCGCGGCTTGGTTTCCCGGCGCGCCATGTCCAACAAAACGTCCGCCACCTGATCGTCGGAACCGCTCAGATCAATTCCCGAAATCAGATCACCCCGATCATGACGTTCAGCCAGTCTGAGACTGGCCACATCCGACGCGTCCTCGGACAATGTATAGACAGCGGCACCGTGCGCCCGCCCCTCGGACAGAATATCAGCGTGCAACGAGATAAAGACGTCAGCACCGGCCCGATGCGCCAGCGTGATACGACGTTCCAGCGACACGAACTGGTCGTCCACGCGGGTCAAGACCACATCATATCCCCCAGCACGCAACAGCATTTCGCGCAGCTCACGCGCAAAGGTCAGCATAAGGGTCTTTTCGTTCAGACCATCAACCTCGGCTCCGGGGTCGATCCCGCCATGCCCCGGATCCAGCATCACGCGCAGCAGACGGGTTCCATCCTCATCCCGCGCCGGAGGGGTTACCGATGCTTCCGGCAGGTCCCACCCCGGCTGACGCGGCGCACCTGCACTGGCAGAAAATGATTCAAAATCAGTCCCTTTCAAAGCCAAGCTCAACTTCGCCTTACCCGTTACCGGATCAACACGCAGATCCGAGGTATCGACAGCCAAAGGCGCGCCAAGCTCCAAAACCATACGCGACCATCCGGGGACATAGGCCCCATACTGAACCCCACTGACGCGGTCGGTCTGCAAAAAGCTGTCGCGATCCAGACCGGTCCAGTCCACCTCTTGGAAATCCAGAACCATTCGATAAGGATCGCGCAGGGTAAAAACCCGGTATGGCACACCCTGACTGAGACCAAGCTGCACCCGCACTCCGGCGCGGCCATCATCAGTGACGTGGCTGTCATCGGGCAGCACACGCGCAAGCGCACTGAACTCGTGCGCGACTGCAGCACCGTTCAGCGCCCAGATCAGCGCAATGGCGAATAGAATCCTGCTCATGGCCTCAAGTTTTCCCGAGATCGTTTGACGCCCAGCTTAGCCGAACAACGCCCGTTTGTGAACGCCCCGCGCTCAGCCCGTCGAAACGGAGCGCTCAGACATAAAGCGCTGCAGGCGCAACAGGCCTTCTTCTATGTCCGCCGTTGATCTGGCGTAAGAAAACCGCAATGTCGTATGGCCCCGCACGGGATCGAAATCGAGGCCCGGAGTGACTGCAACACCCGCCTTTTCAAGGATTTCCGCCGCAAAGCTGCGGCTGTCATCCGTCAGGTCGGACACGTCAGCATAGACATAAAAGGCACCATCCGGCGGCGCGATGTTGGTAAACCCTGCCTTGGGCAACCCCTCCAGCATCAGCGCACGGTTGGCCCGGTAGACATCAAGGTTTGCCTGCAACTCATCCTCGCACTCCATCGCGGCCAAGGCCGCAACCTGACTGGCATGCGGCGCGCAGATGAACATGTTCTGGGCAATCCTCTCGACAACGCGCACCTGATCTTCGGGCACAACCATCCAGCCCACGCGCCAACCCGTCATCGAAAAATATTTCGAGAAGGAATTGATTACATAACACTCATCCGTCAGCTCAAGCGCGGTGACGGCTTTGGCCTCATATTCCAGCCCATGGTAAATCTCGTCACTGATAAACGAAGCGCCCTGCTCGTGCGCGGCCCCGATCAATGCCTGCATCGCCGCATGATCCAGCATTGTCCCCGTTGGATTGGCCGGAGACGCAACCATAAGCCCCTGCAGATCAAGCCCCAAGAAATCCGACGGCACAGGCTGAAGCCGGTTTTCCAGTGCGGTCGGCAGATCAACCGGCACCAGCCCCAGCGCTTTCAGAATCTGCCGGTAGGACGGATAGCCGGGCGCACCGATCCCGACCCGATCCCCGCTGTCGAAAAGCGCCGTGAACGCCAGCAAGAACCCGCCAGACGACCCCGGAGTGATCACCACGCGCTCGGGGTTCAGGTCGACACCGTACCACTCGCCATACATCCGCGCGATCCGCTGCCGCAAAGCCGGAAGGCCCAGAGCAACCGTATACCCCAATGGCCCTTCTTTCATGGCCTTTGCCAGAGCGTCCGTCGCCCCTTGAGGTGCACCGGTTCCGGGTTGGCCAACCTCCATGTGAATGATGGTGCGTCCGGCCTCTTCAGCGCGGCGCGCGGCCTCCATAACGTCCATCACGATAAAGGGATCGACCCCGGACCGGGTTGAGTTTCTCATGCCCATCTCCCATGTTGCAGCCATGGCTTTTGAACGCGTATCCAGGCTGGCGTCAATCCCGGCCCTGTTGCTGATCGCAGTGACATGGCTCGCAAGCGCCGTTCAGTCTGCTGCGCAAAGCCTGATCCGTGACCCCGATATCGAATACGGGCTGCGCGAACTGGCATTTCCGGTCCTGCGCGCCGCGGGGCTGAACACCAATCGCGTGCAGATTCTGGTGGTGAATGACAGCACATTCAACGCCTTCGTCATCGACTATAACGCGATCTATTTAAATTACGGCCTGATCCTGACGGTCGAAAGCCCGGAAATGCTGCAGGCAGTGATCGCGCACGAAGCTGCGCATATCGCCAATGGCCATCTGGCACGGCGAGTGGAGAATCTGAAGGCCGCGCAAAGAAACGCTCAGTTGGGAACTGCACTTGCCCTTGTTGTGGCCGCTGCCGGTGGTGGTGAGGCTGCTGCAGGCATCGCGGCGGGCACGTCAGGCTCGGCCCTGCGTAGTTTTCTGGCACATACCCGTGCCGAAGAATCCTCGGCTGATCGCAGTGCGGCCAGCTACCTTAGATGGGCGGGGATCTCGCCCGGCGGCATGGTGGCGCTGCACCAGAAATTTGCGGGACAGGAACTGCTGAGTACGATCAACCAAGACCCTTACATGCGCTCGCACCCCACCAGCCGTGAGCGCCTACGAGCCGCCGAAGCTTTCATGGAAGAATTTGGAGATAAAGCGCAACCCAACCAAAGCGCTGACTACTGGTTTGCGCGCACAAAGGGTAAACTGTCGGCCTTTCTCCGCTCTCCGACCTGGACCATGCGGCGGGCAAAAGAGGAAAGCGCGCGGGACATCCGCCTGATGCGAGAGGCAGCGGCCTATCACCAGAACCGCGATCTGGCGAACGCCAGAGCTGCAATCAACCAAGCGCTGGATATTCGGCCCGACGATCCGTTCTACTACGAACTCAAAGGCCAAATATTGTTGGAAAACCGCAAGGTACAGGACGCCGTTACGGCATATGGCAAGGCCGTGGATCTGGCCCCCAATAACGCGTTGATCCTTGCTGGTTATGGTCGGGCGCTCCTGGCACAAGGCCAAACAAAGAACGCCTTACAAACCCTTGAAAAGGCAAGAAACCGCGACTACCGGAACGTCCGGCTCATGCAGGATTTGGGTGTTGCCTATGCCAAAGTCGGCAACAATGGCATGGCCTCGGCCGTGACCGCCGAAAGATATGCCTTGCAAGGTCGGCTGGCAGATGCAGGTATTCACGCAAGACGGGCTGTCGGGCAATTGCCCGAGGGCTCTCCTGGTTGGCAACGTGCACAGGATGTGCTGATTGCCTCGGAACAAGCTAAGAAAACAAAAAGGAAACGAAAATGATCCTCAGACACGCTGCGCCGGCCCTGCTGGGGCTTTCGTTGATCACAGGCCCCGCTCAGGCTTTGGACCTGAACGCTATGACCGAGGCTGAAAAGCAAAGGTTCGGAGAACAGGTTCGCGAGTATCTTCTGGAAAACCCGGAAGTGATCATCGAGGCCATCAATATCCTTGAACAACGCAATGCCCTGGCCGAAGCCCAAGCCGACAAGGAATTGGTGAGCGCCAACGCCGACGAGTTGTTCAATGATGGATATAGCTGGGTTGGCGGCAACCCGGACGGAGATATCACGCTGGTCGAGTTCATGGACTATCGCTGTGGCTATTGTCGTCGGGCCGTTCCCGAAGTGGCCGAACTGTTGTCAGAAGACGGCAATATCCGCTTGGTTATCAAAGAATTTCCAATTCTGGGCGATGCCTCGGTCTTGTCTTCGCGTTTTGCAGTTGCCACCAAACATGTGGCTGGCGACGACGCCTATAAACAGGTTCACGACGCGCTTCTGGAGTTTGGCGGCGAACCGTCCGAACTGACCCTGCGCCGAGTCTCGGACGGGTTGGGACTGGACAGCGACGCAATCATCGAAGCAATGAACAGCGAACAGGTGACTGCTGAGATCAACCAAACGCGCGAATTGGCGCGACGCATGCAGATTTCCGGCACGCCTTCTTTTGTTCTGGGAACCGAGATGCTGCGCGGATACCTGACGGCTGACCAGATGCTGCAAATCGCAGACGCAGTGCGGGCCGAACAGGGCTGAATTTGAACCGTGGCGGTGCGCATCTGTGCGCCGCCCTATGCCTTATCGATCTGCTACAGCCATCGGAATTTCACGCAGCAATTTGCGCCGAAGGGCTGCGGCATAATCCTCGTAACCCGCGGCAATTTCCACAAATGGGCCCTGCCCTGAAATGACGTGGTCGACGTAATAGGCCAGCACTTCGGGCTCGGCCCCCTCGATCACCAGCGCGTTCACGGTGACACCCTGCATCACCTGCATCTCGCGCGCGACATGGGGACGATAGCCGTTATTGTGTTTGCCGTCCCCCGACACATCAATGACCCGCCGACGGCAATCCGGCCCATAGTCAAACATCAACGCCCCGAACGCCACCGCCGGACCGATGCCGGTTCCACCCGTTGCACTTCGAGGGGCCGCCAGCACCTCGGCGGCGATCGCTTTCAATTCGTTTAGCCCTCGGACCAGACGCCAGGCCGAAATCTGCGTCTGTTGGCGCGAGTCTGACCACTCATACACCATCAAGGCCACACCACCGGGTTGGGCAGAAATCGCCGCCACAACGTCAGGGTCAAGCAAGGCGGCGGCGACGCCATCGCGTTGCAACTGATGTTCGCTCTCATCGACGCTGCCCGACACATCCAACGCAAAGGCCAAGGCCAATTCACACGCGCGCGCCGCGCCAAAGGGGGCGGTCCACATCAGTAAAACAAGGACGAGTAAAGCCTTCATAGGCCCGACTTGGCCCCAGAACAGCGCGGCCTGTCAACACAGACCTCTTCACCCTGTCGAGAACCCATCCCTGCCCAGAGCCGTGTGCTTGCGCTATTCCGCCGCCTCTGCTGCTGCGTCCAGCTCAGCCGCTTTCTTCTCGACCTGCTCGACGATGTGGTCGATCATCTGATCGTTGGACATCTTGTGGCTGGCCTTGCCCGCAAGATAGACCATGCCGGACCCCGCACCGCCGCCGGTAAAACCAACGTCGGTCATCAGCGCCTCACCGGGGCCGTTCACGACGCAGCCGATGATCGACAGGCTCATGGGCGTCTTGATGTGTTCCAACCGCTGCTCCAGCGCTTCAACCGTCTTGATCACGTCGAACCCCTGACGCGCACAGGACGGGCATGAGATGATGTTCACACCGCGATGGCGCAGGCCCAGAGATTTCAGGATCTCATAGCCCACCTTCACCTCTTCGACCGGGTCGGCGGACAGGCTGACACGGATTGTATCGCCAATCCCCATCCACAGCAGGTTCCCCAGCCCAATGGCGGATTTGATGGTGCCGCTGACCAGCCCTCCCGCCTCGGTGATGCCCAGATGGATGGGGGCATCTGTGGCCTCGGCAATACCCTGATAGGCCGCAGCCGACAGGAACACGTCGCTGGCCTTTACGCTGATCTTGAAGTTGTGAAAGTCGTTGTCTTCCAGAATGCGGATATGTTCGAGCCCGCTTTCGACCATCGCCTCAGGGCACGGCTCACCATATTTCTCAAGCAGGTGCTTCTCTAGCGACCCTGCGTTGACCCCGATACGGATCGAGCAATTGTGGTCTCGGGCGGCCTTGATGACCTCCTGCACGCGTTTCTCATCACCAATATTGCCAGGATTGATCCGCAGGCAGGCGGCACCGGCCTCAGCCGCCTCGATGCCGCGTTTATAGTGGAAATGGATATCGGCCACGATCGGAACCGGGCTTTCGCGCACGATTTCCTTCAGGGCTTTGGACGAGGCCTCGTCGGGAACAGAGACCCGCACGATATCCGCCCCCGCCTCGGCTGCCACCTGAACCTGCGCCACGGTCGCCGCAACATCCGTCGTCAAGGTGTTCGTCATCGTCTGTACGGCGATGGGCGCGTCGCCCCCAACCGGAACATTGCCAACCATGATCTGGCGTGACTTGCGGCGATAGATGTTTCGCCACGGGCGAACGTGATTGAGGGACATGGGGTCGGGTCCAAGGCAGCCTGAGTTGCGTCTTTAGATAGTCCGCCTGTCGGGGCACCGCAATGGCAAGATCACTCAGCCGGTTCTTGCGACTCTTGCGCCTGTAATTCAGCAACGAGCTGTTTGAGCGCGCTGTTCTGTTCGGCCTCAAGATCGGCAACATCATAGCGCTCGGCCACGGCATCCTTGGAAAGAACCACGCCTTTAGCGACCGTTCCGGGATTTCCAACCGGGCCAAAATGTTCGCCGTTCATCGAGAAGTAGACCGAGCCGGACGCCCCCGCGCGCAACAACGGCGGTTCTTCGGTCAGCGGAACTTCGAATGTACTGCCCTGCTCGACCGTGCCAAGCGTACCTTCGAAAATGATACTGCCATCCGCGGCTGTCACCCGCATCCACGCCGGGTCGACGGCTACGATTTTGAGTGTTGTGTCCAGTTGCTCAACCACTTGCGGCAATACCGGGCGTTCGACAGTGTGCACTTCGGCCACTTCGATCTTTGGCGGCTCTGGCGGAAGGAATGTTCCAACCGACCGCGGATCAAGCGTGGAAATCGGCGCGTCCCGCGCAACAAGAACCGGAACATCCAGCGCCTGAGGCCGGTACAAACGATCCAATGCCTCGGCGCTGGGGGTTTGAATGGTCGCGACCTCTTCCTCTGCCCTGTCAGCGCGGGCAACATCAAGCGGATCAAGATCAGATAGAACAACAGGGGCCTGTTCAACCGGGCTGACCTGCACCTGCTGAATTTTGTTCAGAACAGCCCAGCCGCCATAACCAATGCCGCAGATCAAAGCCAACAGTACCGCGGACGAGCCAATCGCGCGGGGCTCAATTTGGCTGACCAGGGATTCCTTGCCGGGAATATACGGCGTATTCGGTGAAATGAACGGGTCACGGCCCATCGGACCCCGAGATGGCAAACCGCCCACGGGCTTACGGACAACCGACGCCTCGGCGGACATGCCATGAGCGACCTCAAACCCGCTTTCCTTGCAGAAGGCCGCGAAAGTCTCATCAGGGTTCATGCCCAGATACCGGGCATAAGAACGCACATACCCGGCGATGAAGCCGGGTGTGTCGAAGGCATCTGGATCAGAGTCTTCTATGGCAGCGATGTAATTGGCTTTGATCCGCAATTCCCGCTGAACATCCAGAAGAGATTTGCCCATGGTGGCGCGTTCGCCGCGCATCATATCACCAAGTCGCACCTCATAGTCGTCATAGCCTTTTGGCCGGACGTCAATGTCGTCGTCGGATTCGCGCTGAGATCTGCGCCCAATCATCCCTGCTGCCCCATTCTGCCTACGCGTGTTTTGCGCTAGCGCCGAATCATCGCCTAAATGATTCGAACACTGATTTTGTTATCTTAAGCTTAACACGCGACAAACAAGTTGCACACTTTGGCGTGAGGTTAACCGGCAAGTTCGGCGCGATTTAGCGCACAATGTGACCAAAGTTCGTCCATCGCATGCACCAAACGGTTCATTTCGTCGGGTCCATGCACCGGAGATGGGGTGAATCGCAAACGCTCGGTTCCGCGCGGAACCGTCGGAAAGTTGATTGGCTGAACGTAAATTCCGTGGTCATCCAGCAACCGGTCACTCAGAATTTTGGTGTGGACCGGGTTGCCAACGATCACAGGCACGATGTGACTGCCGTGGTCGATCAAAGGCAGCCCCATTCCCTTGAGCCGCAACTTGAGGATCTTTGCCTGCGTCTGATGCTGTTCGCGCAACTCTGGCGCGCGCTTCAGAAACGCGACCGACGCTGCCGCGCCTGCTGCGACGGCAGGCGGCAAAGAAGTCGTGAAAATGAAGCCCGGCGCATAAGAGCGCACGGCGTCACACATCTTTTCGCTCGCGGCGATATAGCCACCCATGACGCCATAAGCCTTGGCCAATGTGCCGTTGATGATGTCGATACGATGCGCCAAACGATCACGCTCGGTCACGCCGCCCCCACGCGGGCCGTACATACCGACAGCGTGGACTTCATCAATATAGGTCAACGCGCCGAATTCATCGGCCAAGTCGCAGATTTCTTCGATCGGACCAAAATCCCCATCCATCGAATAGACGGATTCAAACGCGATCAACTTGGGGGCCTTGGGATCGTCCGCCTCAAGCAGTTCGCGCAGGTGAGCAACGTCGTTGTGGCGGAAAATGCGCTTGGCGCCCCCATTACGACGCACACCTTCGATCATCGAGGCGTGGTTCAATGCGTCAGAATAAATGATCAGCCCCGGAAACAGTTTCGGCAGCGTGCTCAGCGTCGCGTCATTGGCAATGTAGGCGCTGGTGAACAGAAGCGCCGCTTCTTTGCCGTGCAGATCGGCAAGCTCGGCCTCAAGCTGCTTGTGATAAACGGTTGTCCCCGAGATATTGCGCGTACCGCCCGAACCGGCACCGGCGGCGTCAACAGCTTCGTGCATCGCGTTCAGAACGACCGGGTGCTGCCCCATGCCAAGATAGTCATTGCCACACCATACGGTGATGTCCTGCTGTGACCCGTCTGGGCGCGTCCGAACAGCATGGGGGAAGTGACCGTTGCGTCGCTCAATATCAATGAAGGTCCGGTAGCGTCCTTCGTCATGTAGCCTTGCGATCGCAGAATCGAGCTGAGCAGTATAGTCCACCGGTTTCTCCTTACTTGCCCGACCTTGTTCACACTGGCCGAACGTCCTTTATGGCACCGTTTTCGGATGAAACCGAAATTGCACCAATGCACTCATTTTAGCCCAAAACATATAACGCGCTAAGAGAATGCTTATTTGATTTGCATCAAATATCTTTTTGCATGCCACTCCACAAGTAAAGTTACGGCAAACAGACGCGAGGAAACGACGCAGGTCACACAGAAAAACCACCTACTTTTGTCGCAATCCTGCTCTATGATCCCGAAAAGCACACTGGACGGCGCTGACCGCACTGATAGGGTTCCGCCAAATTCATCATGGCAGGAGCCCCCCATGTCGCTGGACGCCGTTCTGAACCGTATCGACGCCGATCTTCAAATCTCAATCGACCGCCTGATGGAATTGCTCCGCATTCCTTCGATTTCAACCGATCCGGCCTATGATGCACAAGTCAGCCAAGCGGCCGACTGGCTGGTCGCGGACCTGCAGTCCATCGGAATTTCAGCAGAAAAGCGAGAGACCACCGGACACCCCATGGTCGTAGGGCATATCGGTGAGGACAACGGCGCACCGCATGTTCTGTTCTACGGTCACTATGACGTGCAGCCCGTCGACCCCCTGAACCTGTGGACTCGAGACCCGTTCGATCCGGCGATTGAAGAGACCGAGAATGGCCCGGTTATCCGGGGCCGCGGCTCCTCCGATGACAAAGGCCAATTGATGACCTTCGTCGAAGCCTGCCGCGCCTGGAAAGCCGTTCACGGCACCCTGCCCTGCCGCATCACTTTCTTTTTTGAGGGCGAAGAAGAATCCGGCTCGCCCTCGCTGGTCCCGTTCCTGCGCGAAAATGCGGCCGAGCTAAAAGCGGATCTGGCCTTGGTCTGCGACACGTCAATGGTGTCGCGGGGCGTCCCCTCCATCGCATCTCAACTGCGCGGAATGCTCAAAGATGAATTCACAATCACCGGACCCCGGATTGACCTGCATTCGGGTCACTATGGTGGCCCCGGCCTGAACCCGCTTCGCGAATTGTCAAAAATTGTTGCGTCCTTTTATGATGACGAAACCGGCCGCGTGGCCGTTGACGGTTTTTACGAAGGCGTCCACGACGTTCCAGCCGAACAGCTGCGCCAATGGAAAGGCTGCGGATTTGACGAGGCCGAATACCTCAACTCAGTTGGATACACGCAGCCACATGGCGAAAACGGATATTCTGCGCTTGAACAACAATGGGCCCGCCCAACGCTTGAAGTAAACGGGCTTTGGGGTGGCTACAATGGGGCCGGATCAAAAACGGTCATCCCATCGCAGGCCCACTGCAAGATCACCTGCCGTCTAGTCGGCGACATGGATCCGGATGACTTGCGCGACAAAATCCGGAAACATGTCGAGCAGCGCCTGTCGACAGATGCAAAGATCGAATGGGATAACGACCTGGAAGGCTCGCCCGCTTCTGTCATGAACCTCGACCGCCCCGAATTCGAAGCCGCGCGGGGCGCCTTGTCCGATGAATGGGGCCGCGAGGCCGTCTTCACAGGGATGGGAGGCTCAATCCCGGTCGTCGGCTATTTCAACACCGAACTCGGGCTGGACTCGATGCTGGTTGGATTTGCCAACGACGACGACGCGATCCATTCCCCCAATGAGAAATACGACGTTAAAAGCTTCCACAAGGGCATCCGCTCGTGGGCGCGCATTCTAGACGCTCTGACAAAATAGACTTTTTGCGAGGCTCTGCCTCGCGCTCCGGGATATTTGGGGCCAGATGAAGTACGGATCCCCCGCTTCATCTGGCTAAAAATATCCCAGGGGAGTCGCCCGGCACGGGCGGCGGGGGCAGAGCCCCCATACGCCGAACATCACATGTGGATAACCCTGCCGTAAGCGTCCAGTACGCTTTCATGCATCATTTCCGACAGTGTCGGATGTGGGAAAACGGTGTTCATCAGGTCTTCTTCGGTTGTCTCCAACTGTCGCCCGACAACGTATCCTTGGATCAATTCCGTCACTTCGGCACCGATCATATGCGCGCCCAAAAGCTCTCCGGTCTTGGCGTCAAAGACAGTCTTGATCAGCCCTTCGGGTTCGCCGAGTGCAATCGCCTTGCCGTTGCCGATGAAGGGGAAGCGGCCAACTTTGATGTCATACCCAAGCTCTTTTGCTTTCGCTTCGGAATACCCCACCGACGCAACCTGCGGCTGGCAGTAGGTGCAGCCTGCGATGCTTTCCGGTTTGACCGGATGCGCATGCTTGCCCGCGATCAGGTCGGCAACCATGACCCCTTCGTGGCTGGCTTTGTGCGCCAGCCAAGGCGCACCCGCGATATCCCCAATTGCGTAAAGACCTTCGACCCCGGTCCGGCAATATTCATCCGTCACCACGTGCGTCCGGTCGATCTTGACGCCTAAGGTTTCGAGGCCCAGCCCCTCGACGTTTCCGACGATCCCGACCGCAGAGATTACGGTGTCAAAGTCATGCTTTTCCACCTTTCCCTTGACCTCGATATGCGCGGTCACCCTTCCCTTGGCGCGGTCCAGTTGCTTGACCATTGCCTTTTCCATGATGGTCATGCCTTGCTTGGTAAAGGCTTTTTTGGCAAAGGCACTGATTTCGGCATCTTCAACGGGCAAAACGCGGTCCATCACCTCGACTACCGTCGTGTCGGCACCCAACGTATTGTAGAAGCTGGCGAATTCGATACCGATTGCACCTGACCCGATCACAAGCAGCTTCTTGGGCATGCGCGGCGGCTGCAATGCGTGCTTGTAGGTCCAGACCAGATCACCATCCGCCTCAAGCCCCGGCAATTCACGGGCACGCGCGCCTGTAGCGAGAACGATATTCTTGGCCGTCAACTCCTCGGTTCCCTTATCGGTCTTGACCGACACCTTACCCTTGGCGGGGATGGTCGCCTCGCCCATCACCACGGTCACCTTGTTTTTCTTCAGAAGATGGCCAATGCCGCCAGACAACTGCGCCGCAACCCCGCGAGAGCGTTTGACAACAGCGTCCAAATCATAGCCGATCTTGTCCGCCTTCAGGCCGAACTCCTTGGCCCGTTCCATCAGGTGAAAAACCTCTGACGACCGCAGCAGCGCCTTGGTCGGGATGCACCCCCAGTTCAAACAGATGCCCCCAAGATGTTCACGTTCGACCACAGCGGTTTTCAAACCCAACTGGGCCGCGCGAATGGCAGCGACATACCCGCCGGGACCGGCGCCAATTACGATCAGATCAAAAGATTGTGCAGCCATGTTTCCCTCTCGGCGCAGGTCGATTCAGAAATTAGTTTACCATTAAACTAATTTTTTTAGCGCATCAACACATCGCTCCCGCGACAAAAGCGACGCAGGGTCAAGTGGCACCAAATGCGCTGTTTTGAGCCTATACCCCATGGCCTTCTATGGCTAGAAGATAGGGGCCAACTGTTGATGGCACTTGTTTAACCCAAGAAATTCAAGAGGCTTGTCATGGCCAGAACCCTTAAAGATCTGTTGCTTGCATTGCTGAACGCCACACTTATCCTGTTCGCGTTGTGTCTGTTTCTGGGGTGGAAGCTGGCCTCGACGGTCGAGGGCATCACCACAACCTTCGCTGAGAACATCCAGATTGTTGCGCCTCTGAAACAGGAGCTCCAAGGGGTTCGGGGTGAGTTAACGGCCTTGCGCAGCGACCTGTCCTCGATTCAACTTGGGCAAACAGTTGCGGATAGCGCGACGGCGCAGAAAATCTCAACCGCTTTGGCAAATCTCGACAATCTGGAAAAAGGGCTGCAGGCGAAACAAGCCCGCATTTCGGACTTAACTGAATCGCCTGACGAATTGATCAATACGGCCATACAGACCTCGGCCGACGCAATCGCCGACCGGATCATTGCCATTCGCGGATGTGTGCCTGCGTCTTAACCGGCGGCCTGCAACTCTCGGACCGTCGTTCCGTAGCCGCCCATATCGACATACGCAGCTTCAGGCTCGGTCATTGGGCGCGAAAGCGCTTCGTTGCGGTACGGGAACCGCCCGAATTGCCGAATAACCTCACGATGCGCACGCGCATGCAAAAGATTACTCGAATCCTCGCTGATATTCTGACAC
Organism: Ruegeria sp. CJ2; assembly: GCF_056536745.1. NCBI lineage: Bacteria > Pseudomonadati > Pseudomonadota > Alphaproteobacteria > Rhodobacterales > Roseobacteraceae > Ruegeria > Ruegeria sp. CJ2. Next base: position 79,577 of record NZ_JBQFQF010000003.1, on the reverse strand, counting down.
ATCAGCCGCACACACCGCTCCTGATCGCACAGGTTTTCCGAGTGCATCAGCGGAAGGTAGAAGAACTGCCTTGCGGGTTCGTCGATCTTCAGGTCCCACCCCTTGTCCACAGCGCATTTGGCTGCTGACAAAGCAGCACGGTCAGACGCAAAGGCCTTACCGCTGCCTCTGAACATGTTGCGTGGAAATTGATCCATCAGAATGATGTACGCAAGTGCACCACTGGGATAGGTCAGCCAAAGGGAAAACCTGCCCTCATTTGCTGCCTCCCACATGGGTAGGAATTTTTCGCGGATCTCGGCGTCCAGCGCCTCGTCCTGCAAATACCAACCCTTGGGACCGACTTCATCCAACCAATAACTCAGTACGTCTTCAGGCCCTGCCATTGCCCTAAACTCCGTCTGTTCGCCTCCCCCAGGGACGTAACGTCATTAAAGGCTGTTTTACAGATCTGTTACAGTAACATATTGCAACACTTGCGACATAAATCCGTGTCCTAGGCAACATCTTGCGTATCTTGCTCGGCCTCGGCCGCTTCGATGGCCACTTCCTGTGCAACTTCGAACGCAACGGGTGACGCTGTGGGATACAGCGGCGACATCGTTCCTGTTTCGTCGACCGGGACCGCCGCGCGTTGTGTCATGCGGTACATGGCATACCCTGCGGTCACGACCAGCAACATCGCGATGAACAGGAAAAACCCTTGCGGGCCAAACACCGCGTCGCCCATCAGCCAACCGGTGATCAACGGACCGGCAATCGCCCCCAACCCGTTGATAAAGACAAGCCCGCCGGATGCGGCGGCCATGTCCTCGTGTTCGAGAAAGTCATTGGCATGTGCAATCAGCAAGGAATAGAGCGGGTTTGACATCCCGCCGATCACGAAAGCTGAGATCAGCAAAATTGGGAACGCCGTTCCGAAAAGCATGCCGGAAATCGACCCTCCGGCCCCGGCGATGGCCACGAGCATGATCAGAAACCGGCGATCCATGCGGTCGGAAAACCAGCCGAGTGGGTACTGCAAGACCACGGCCCCGACATAAAACGCGGCGATGAAGGTCGAGATTTCGACCAGCGTCAGCCCGGCCCGCGCACCATATACCGACGCCATGCCGAACTGAGCCGAGAAAACGCCGCCCAACAGGAACATGCCGACACAGCCAAGCGGTGACTTGCCCATCAATTCGCGTAGGGTCATCGGCTTGGTCGTGTCAAAGGCCGGTGTAGGTGAAATTGACAGCAAGATCGGCGCAAAGGAAATAGAAACCAGAATAGACGCGATCACGAAGGTCTCGTACCCTTCGGGGTCTCCGACCAGCATCAAGCCCTGTGCCGTAATGATCCCAGTCATCTGGACGATCATATACAGCGACAGCGCCTGCCCCCTGTTTTCGTTGCTGGCGGCATTGTTCAGCCAGCTTTCGGCCGTCACGTACACGCCGGAAAAGCAAAACCCGATCACAACACGGCCCAGAATCCACGCCACAGGTGCTGTCAGCATCGGGTACATGATCATCACGGCCGAAATGAACGAGGCCAGCGCCGCAAACACGCGCACATGACCCACACGTCGGATCATCTCGGGCGCCAGACGCGATCCGCCGAGGAAACCCACGAAATACGCCGACATCACAAACGACATCTCAAGGGTCGAGAACCCCTCGATCTCGCCGCGAACACCAAGGATCGTGCCTTGCAAACCGTTGCCGACCATAAGCAGGCCCACGCCAAGAAGAAGCGCCCATGCGCTGGACAGGACCTGGATCATTGGGACCTCCACGAATAATCGGTCTGAATTATGGATTCGTTTTGGTATGAAAAACGGCTCGGGGCATGCTTGTCTACGACATAACCGTATCGCGATCCCGACAAGACGGCGGTCAGGGCATCAAAAGCGACGCATCCCCGTATGAAAAGAACCGATATTTCTGTTCAATTGCATGAGCATAGACATCGCTCATGCGTCCTTGTCCCATCAAGGCTGATACCAACATAAGAAGCGTGGATTTCGGCAGGTGAAAGTTGGTCATCAGCGCGTCGGTGACGTGGAACTGGAAGCCGGGATAGATGAATATGTCTGTCTCACCCTCCCACGGTTCGATCCGGCCCGAGCGCGCGGCGCTTTCGATCAGGCGCAGTGCTGTGGTTCCAACTGGTATGACCCGTCCGCCAGCGGCCTTGGTCTCTTGGATTTCGCTGGCAGCGTGCGCGCTGACCCTGCCCCATTCGGCGTGCATTTTATGCGTCGTCACGTCTTCGACCTTCACCGGCAGAAAGGTCCCGGCGCCAACATGCAGCGTGACGTGTGTGATTTGCACACCGCGCTCGTGCAACGCGCGCATAAGCGCCTCGTCGAAATGCAGCGACGCGGTTGGTGCAGCCACCGCACCCGAGTTGCGGGCCCAGATCGTCTGGTAATCTGTCTTGTCCTGATCGTCCGCTGGACGCTTGGCCGCGATATAGGGCGGCAAGGGCATCGCACCGGCATGTTCCAGCGCGGCGTCAAAGTCCTCACCGGTCAGGTTGAACCGCAGGAACGCTTGCCCGTCTTCTACCCGCTCCAGCGTGGCGCTGAGTTGGTCCGAGAACCCGATCTCTTCGCGCAGTTTTACCTTCTTCAGCGGTTTGATCAGCGCGGCCCAGGTTCCGTCCGCTTGCGGGTCCAGCAGGGTTGCCTCGATCGCCGCTGAAACGGGTCCCTGCGCGCTGTCGCGGTGCCGCCGACCGTTCAGGCGCGCCGGGATGACACGCGTATCGTTGAGAACAAGGCGATCTCCGGGCTGCAACCAATCGGGCAAATCAAACACATGCGCGTCCGAGATCGCGTCGCCATCGGCCACAAGCAACCGCGCCGACGACCGCGGCGTTACTGGGCGCGTGGCAATCAGGTCCTCGGGCAGGTGGAAATCAAAGTCGCTGAGTTTCATGCGCGCGCCATACAAGGCCCGACCGGATTCAGCAACAGCCCAGATCAATGATCCTTCGGAGGGGAGCCAAAGGTCTTTTTGGGCTCATCAGGCTTTACAGGCAGGGAATTCGGGCCGTCGGTCACTGTGGGCGCCGGGGCACGCAAGAGGTTCCGCAAGAACAACGGCGCAAGACCCGACAAGGGGTTCACGGACACTTTGGGTGAGGTCAGGGGGCCTGTCAGATTATAGTTGAAGCCAATCACACCCTCACCCTTTTTGGTGAAAACGCTGCCGATCGCATTGACAAGATAGATCGGCGAAATCGCACCTCGCAAATTCAGCATCCCCGCGACGGTATCTATCGTCCCGTCGAAAGACAGCCCCATGGACGGGCCAACCGCACTGCCGCTGAGGACTTTGACCTCGGTCGGTGTAATGCGCATCCGGCTTTCGATGGTCGAGAAAAAGATGCCCTGCCCCGCCATTTCATCCAGCAGACCAACAAGGCTGATCGCGTTCAGCAAGGCAGCCATCGCAGGGGCATCCGTGATCCGCGTATTCACGATCTTGAGGTTAACGTCATAGTTTCCCGGTGCGCCGACGGGCTCGAGGCTCATGTCGAGCGAGCCGCCACGTGCCTGAGTGATGACCCCTGCCGAACGCAGCACTTCACCGGCGTCGGATGACTTCAGTTCCACGGCGCTGCGCCCGCCGCGCGGGGTGACCTGCCCGCGAACCGACGCGCCTCCGTTCACGCCGGCAGTGAACGCCCCGGTGATGCCGCCCGACGTCTGGAATGATCCACTGAACCCCGTCAGCGCCACCGATTCCGTGACCTGCAAGCGATCCAGCACAACGTCCAGCGCAGGCCCGCGCCCGCCACCTCCGCCACCGCTGCTGCCTTCGCCGAAAGTGGCACCGCCCAAATTCATGACCCCGCCCAGCACGCGGATATCCGGCACGGACGATCCACGGTTCACCAGCTCGGCAGGGACGGCCAGCCAATTGCCCATATCGAAAGAGCTGAACTGAACCTTGTCAAAGTCACCCCCTTCACGAAACGAGATCGAAGCCGTTGTGCGCAAACCCGCCGCATCCAGCTTAAGCTCGTCCACACGCAACTGATCGCCCAGCGTGGCGTCGACGTTCAATGTTCCGGCAGTCTGGCTGCCCTTGCGCCAGCCAAGTTCGGGGATCGCAAGGGTGACACCGACCAGATCAGAGGTCGCGGTCAGCTTTATTGGGTCACCTGCCCCGATGCCGACGGAAACCTCTGCGGTTCCCTGACCTGTCAGCATACCCCGCGGCAATCCGGCTTTCAGCTCGGTCATCAGACGGGGCGACAGTTCGATCTCACCGGTCAGCTCACTGCGCTGTGGGCCTGAACCACCGATTGGCTGGCGCCATGTTGCGTCAATAGGAACATCGCCAAACAGACCATACCCGCCGATTTCAACCGAATTCTGATCGCCCTTCACATTCAGGCGGTCTGAACTGACCGAGAAACCCGGCACCAACCGCTCGCTTGCCACGTTGTCGATTTCACCGGTGAAGTGGAACTCGGTGTCATCGAATTTCAGACCCTTCTTCATCGGCAGGGCCAGCGTGCCTGACAAGATGACCTCGCCCTGAGCCAAATCGACAGGCAGGTTGGCTTTTGTCAGCAACTCAAGCGGTTCGCGGTCAAGCAGCGACAGGGCTGCCGTCGCGGAACCACGCGCCTCTATCCGGGCAATGGCCGGTGACTGACCCTTGATCGTTGTGTCGGGAATGATGAACGACGTCCCCGACGCATCAACCGCCCCGCCAGCATCGGCAATCACTACCCCGCTTTCCGCCGAAGCGGTAAACCGGTCATCAAGCAGACTGACCCGACCCTGAGCGTCCTGAATGGGGGGTAACGTCTTTGCGTACCGGATTTTGGCGTTTTCGAACCCGAACCCCAAGTAAATGTCCGGCTTGCTTTGCGGTTGCAGCCGCAACGCAAACTCGACGTCCTGAAATTGGCCTTCAAACAGGTTTTCAGAGACCCAGAGCCTTGGCTTTGGGGCCAAAATTTCGGGCCAATAGTTCAGCAATCGGTCGGCGGTCATGGTGTTCAGATGCGCATCCAGAGCCGCCACCCATCCCTCCGGGCGGCCGATCAGATTACCCGAAGCGCGCAGAATATGGTCCGCGTCCACAAGTGTCAGTTGCCCCAATCGCACCTCGAACGGGGCTAGTTTCAATTGGAAATCAAGATTTGCCCGTGCGGATTCAAGTGACTCGGGGAAAAGGCCGCCGGGATAGATATCAATATTGTTCAGGTCCAGCTGTGCCGTCAGGCTTTCCAGCGTCCCGTTCTCTATCCCTTCCAGATACGCCTTACCGCTGGCCTGAACCGCCCCCAGATCGGAAACGATCGACGCTTCGTTGAAATCCAGCACCTGAGCGCTGGGATCATAAGTGAAGTAGGTGCGCGCAGAATCAAATCGAATGGGGCGTGTTTCAGGTGTCGGTTGGATGACACCTGCGGCAATATTCAGTGTGGCAAACAAAGGACCCAACGCAGCCTGACCATCAACGCTGCCGCGAAGGGCACCGGAAATCGGGGCGTCCAGTTCTTGCAACCACGCCAGCGCAAGGCTTTGCCCCGCGATATCCTCGGCAGGCAGATCGGTGATGGAAATGCCGAAACTGGCCTCGGGCGTACCTAAAACGCTGGAATAATTGGCCTCGATCGAGCTGGCATAGTCCCGGCCGGTCAAAACCGAAAACCCGGTGGCAAGGCGCATTTCGTCCCCGCTGCGCGTGATCGAGATATGCCCACCGTCGAACACCCAGGCCCGACCCATCCGCAAATCCTGGTAGTCCAGCGTCAGGGATTGCAACTCGACCGATCTGAGGCCCGACAGGATCGGAGAAAGGAACACATCGTCGGATTCTTCGATCAGTTCGGCCAATGTAGGTGCCTGTTGCACGGGCGAGCTACCCGTACCGACCGTCAGCGACAGCGCACCATCCTCGCCGCGCGTCAGCGCGATCTGTGCATCTTGCAGGATTATGCGTCTAGGCCGGATTTGCCCCCGCAACAGCCCCCGCATCGACAGACGCGTGCGCAAGTCCGACACTTGGGCGATCTGCTGTCCGGCGGCGTCACTAATGGTCACATCCGTCAGGCGAAGCCGGGGGCGCCACTGCTCATTCACAAAAAAGGTGGCATCGCCGAAGCGGATTTTCAGCCCGCCCAGCGTTTGATCAAGCCGCTTTTCAGCCTGAACCCGCATCCAATTCGGGGCGTGCAGTTGCTGACCGATCAGAAAGAACCACCCCGCAAAAGCCATCGCCGCAAGGGAAAGTGCGAACCACAACGTCCAGCGAAGGGCAGTACGACGACGCGACCGACCGCGCCGGGGCTTGCCCGGCGGGTCTGCACTTTTGTCTTCGTGCTGCACCAATTTTCTATCCACGCCTTTCAACCCGCTCGTGCCGCCCTATGATGACGGGCAGCACTTAAAAACCTTTAACGGAGTTTCCAATGCCCGACGTTACAGACATCGCCCCTGATTTCACGTTACCCCGCGACGGCGGTGGCGAGGTCACGTTGTCAAACCTGCGAGGCGGTGCCGTCGTTCTTTTCTTCTATCCCCGCGATGATACGCCGGGCTGCACCAAGGAATCCATCGGTTTCTCGGAACAACTTCAAGCCTTTGCCGAGGCGGGCGCTCAAGTTTTCGGCATTTCGCGGGACACCATTGCCAAGCACGACAAGTTTGTGGCCAAACACAACCTGACCACCCCCTTGCTGTCCGACGAGGGGTCAACCGTTTGCGAGGACTACGGCGTCTGGGTGGAAAAGAACATGTATGGGCGCAAGTCGATGGGGATCGAACGCTCGACCTTTCTGATCGACGCCGACGGCAAGATCGCCCGCGTCTGGCGCAAGGTCAAAGTTCCCGGTCACGTGGATGAGGTACTTGAGGCTGCGCGCGCGCTCTGACCCTCTTTCCTGCGACCGCCATCCAGTCTAAGACCCGCGCGAACGCAAAAGCGGAGAAACCCTGTGTCGAAAACGCTGACCCAGATGGCGACCGAAGTTCTGACCACTGCGGAAGGGCGCGCGAAAACCGCCCTTTCCAAGCGCTATGCCGCCGAGTGGTTTGCGTCGCGTGCGGGTGATGCGCCTGAGATTAAGGTCGGGGCAGCGACCCCACCGCTCTACCCGTCACGGCCTGATAAGCCTGAATTGCTGTCGCCCCGCGACGTTCCCAAACGCCGACCAGGGACCGAGGCCGGGCGGATCGCTCTGTTGCACGCCGTTGCGCATATCGAATTGAACGCGGTCGACCTGCACTGGGACATCATCGCCCGGTTCGGCCACGTGCCTATGCCAATCGGTTTCTACGACGATTGGGTGAAATGCGCAGAAGAAGAATCGCGCCATTTCGAGATGGTGTGCGACTGCCTTGAGGAGATGGGCAGCTATTACGGCGCCCTACCCGCCCATGCGGGAATGTGGCGCGCCGCCGAAGATACGGCCGAGGATCTGATGGGGCGGCTGGCTGTGGTTCCGATGGTGCTGGAGGCACGCGGGCTGGACGTAACCCCCGGTATGATTGACATCTTCCGCAAGGCCAAGGCTGAGAAGGCCATCGCCGCTCTCGAGGTGATCTATGCCGAGGAAGTCGGGCACGTGGCCTATGGCTCAAAGTGGTTCCATTTCCTGTGTGGGCGTGAGAATGCCGACCCAAAGGATGTGTTCCACGAATTGGTCCGGCGGTATTTCCACGGCGTCCTGAAACCGCCTTTCAACGAGGAAAAACGCGCCGAAGCAGGACTGCCGCCGGATTTCTACTGGCCTTTGACCGAAGACCTGCCTCAGCCCGGACACGACCATTAAACGTGCTCAAGTTGACGTTATCGGCAATTTCCCGCCGAGAATTGGCGGGAAAAACCTACTTTGTTGGGTAAACTGGTTAACAAACTTGCCCAAAACCTGAGCGCCCTCTATGCACTTCGCCCAAGGGACGGCTATCACTCACGACCGATCCCGATCTTGGGGATGAAGAGGGAAGACGCGTGCGAACACGTCTGGCAATAAAACTACACTCACTGCTCGAACGGCATTTTCCGGAACGCAGGGTTTTTCTGAAATCCGACAATGACACACGGTTCATCCGGCTCAGCTCGGAAACGCAGGTCGCCGCCGTTGCAGGCGTTGCGGTGATCGTTGGCTGGACCGCTGTTGCGACTGCGATCCTGCTGATGGACAGCATCGGATCGGGCAATTTCCGCGAACAGGCGAAGCGAGATCAGGCCACCTATCAGGAACGGCTGAATGTTCTGTCGGCCGAACGCGATATACGCGCGCAAGAAGCATTGATGGCTCAGGACCGGTTCAACGCAGCGCTTGAACAGATTTCCGCCATGCAGTCCGAGCTGCTGGCATCGGAAAACCGCCGCCGCGAATTGGAAACGGGCATTGAGGTCATTCAGACCACCCTGCGCGCGACAATGAAGCAGCGCGAAGACGCCCGCACAGAACTGGCCAAACTGAACCAAGAGGCCGGTTCGGGCGAGGTGCAGATGGCATACGCCACCAGCCCCGCCCAGATGAACTTCATGACCGAGGCATTGGTCAGGACCGCGATGGAGCGTGATCAGATCGCTGCCGATGCCAAGGATGCGCTGGACCAGCGCGACGAGCTGGAACTGGAAATCCAGCTGATGCAAGAACGCAGCGACGAAATTTTCCGTCAGCTGGAAGAGGCTATGGTCATCTCTGTCGAACCGCTCGACAAGATGTTCCGCAAGGCAGGTATGCCCACCGACCGTATCATCGAAGAAGTACGGCGCGGGTACAGTGGCATGGGTGGCCCCCTTACCCCCATATCCTTCAGCACGCGCGGTGAGGAACTGACCCCCGACGAAATCCGCGCGAATACCCTGCTGCAGCAGATGGATCAGCTGAACCTCTATCGCATCGCTGCCGAAAAAGCGCCGTTTGCAAGCCCGGTGAACGCGGTTGTCCGCTTTACCAGTGGCTACGGGACACGCCGAGACCCCAAGACCGGCGGTCGCCGCATGCATAATGGTGCCGATTTTGCAGGTGCGCACGGAACGGATATTTTTGCGACCGCCGACGGAGTGGTCACCCATGCAGGCTGGCAATCCGGATTTGGACGGCTGGTAAAAATCAAGCACGCCTTCGGAATTGAGACACTTTACGCCCATAATACCAAGATCAGGGTAAAGGTTGGTCAAAGGGTCTCGCGCGGGGATCATATTGCTGATATGGGTAGCACCGGACGGTCGACCGGCACGCATCTGCACTATGAGGTACGTGTGAACGGAAAACCTGTTAACCCAATGACTTACATCAAGGCTGCGAGAAATGTTTTCTAAGAGCAAAATCAACGAGCCCGGTTCGAATGCACCAGAAGCGGCAAAACCCGCCGCACCAGCAACACCGGCTGCCCCTGCACCGTCGGAAAACAAGGCGAGCACCGCGCCCAAGCCCAAGCCTCCGGCGTCGGTTCTGTCTTCGGATCTGCACATCACCGGCAACCTGAAAACCTCGGGCGATATCCAGGTGGAAGGAACTGTCGAAGGCGACATCCGCGCGCATCTGCTGACGATCGGTGAAACCGCGACCATCAAGGGCGAAGTCACCGCAGATGACGTGGTGATCAACGGCCGCATTGTGGGCCGTGTGCGTGGTCTGAAAGTACGCCTGACCTCGACCGCACGTGTCGAAGGCGACATCATCCACAAGACCATCGCGATCGAAAGCGGCGCGCATTTCGAAGGTTCGGTCCAGCGTCAGGACGACCCCCTGAACCCCGGCCGCAGTGCCAAGGGCGGCGCAAACCCGGCGGCAGAGGTCAAGCAGTAACACCTGCCCTTACCCGGAATGACGATTCACCGCCGCAGGGAAACCTGCGGCGTTTCTTTTTGGCTTTGGCCCTGTTTAACTTTCCGGTTCCATGACGCAACCCGCCTGTATAAGCTTGCGAAATGTGGATTTTCTTTGCCTTAGTTCTTATTGTCGTGGGCTTTTTCACCTATCGCCATTGGGCCAGATCACAGGCACGTAAGGCGCTGTTGTCCACCCCTCTCACCCCGGAACAGCGCGCCATAATCGAAGCTCAGGTTCCCCTGGTGCGGCGCTTGCCCCCTGACCTGCGCGCGGGTCTCGACGGTAAGGTGAACCTGTTTCTGGATCAGGTCCGGTTCTTTGGCTGTGATGGTCTTGAGGTCACGGAGGAAATGCGCCTGGCCATCGCAGCGCAGGCATGTCTTCTCATCATCAACAGCGCGCTCTGGTACGATCACCTCACCACGATCCTGATCTACCCCAGCGCCTTCAAGTCCCGGCAACGCAGGCAGGACGGTTACGTGATCAGCGAGAAGGAAATCATCCGCACCGGGGAAAGCTGGGACCGTGGGCCGGTCATTCTCTCGTGGACTCACAGCAGGCAAGGCGCGCTGGACGATCACGATGGGCAAAACGTGGTCCTGCATGAATTCGCGCATCAGATCGACGATCTGTCAGGTGGAACCAACGGTGTGCCGATCCTCAGCGAAGGGCAGACCTTCGCCGAGTGGGAGCGCGCGTTTCTGACGGCTTACGACGCCCATGTTCGGTCCGTGGAAAAGGGTCAGCACACGGTCATTGATCCTTATGGTGCCGTCGGGCACGAAGAGTTCTTTGCGGTATCGGTCGAGGTCTTTTTCGAGCGGCCCCGTGCCTTGAAATCCGAGGCCCCCGGCATCTATGAGCAGTTGGCCAAGCTGTTCCGGCTGGACCCCGCAACCTGGGACTAGCTTGCACCCGCGGAACCGGGCTCCACAAGAATTTCACAAAATTGGTTTTTTGAATTACACTGAACCCATTGTTTTTGGGAGGGCTTTTCATGTCATCAAAACTCATGGCCGAATTCTTTGGCACGTTCTGGCTGGTACTGGGCGGCTGCGGCAGCGCCGTCTTAGCGGCAGGCGTCGCCGATGTCGGCATCGGCTGGCTGGGTGTATCCTTCGCTTTTGGCTTAACCGTTCTGACAATGGCATACGCAGTCGGCCATATATCGGGCGGGCATTTCAATCCAGCCGTCAGCCTTGGCCTGATGATCGGTGGAAGGTTCCCCGCAAAAGACCTTATTCCCTATTGGATCGCCCAGGTGATCGGTGCAATTGCGGCAGCGGTCGTCCTGTACCTGATCGTAAGCGGTGCACCTGAATTCACTGGGGTCGGCAGCTTTGCCAGCAACGGCTATGGCGAGGCATCCCCCGAAGGGTATTCGATGATGTCCGCCCTGATCATCGAGATCGTACTGACGGCGTTTTTCATTGTAATCATTCTGGGCGCCACATCCGAAGGTGCTCCGGCAGGTTTCGGCCCGATCGCAATCGGGTTGGGCCTGACGCTGATCCATCTGATTTCGATCCCGGTGACGAATACATCCGTAAACCCGGCACGCTCAACCGGTGTTGCGCTGTTTGCCGACGGTCCAGCCCTGTCACAACTCTGGCTGTTTTGGGTCGCCCCGCTGATCGGCGGCGCGATTGGGGCCGTGATTTGGAAAGCCATGGGCGACGACTGAGCCCTGTCAATCAAAAGGCCCCGGTGCGATCTGCGCCGGGGCCTTTCTTGTTACTCGGTTACGGTAACCTTTTTCATTACATCGGGCTGTCCGATGACGGCCCCGTTGGGGCCATCGCCGCGTTTGATCGCGTCGACAACGTCCATCCCGTCTGTCACCTGACCAACAACGGTATACTGACCGTTAAGAAACGGGCCGGGCGCGAACATGATAAAGAACTGCGAATTGGCGCTGTTGGGGTCTTGCGCCCGCGCCATGCCTACGACACCGCGGTCATAGTTAAAGTCCGAGAATTCGGCAGGCAGGTCAGGCCGATCCGACCCACCGGTGCCCGCACGACGCAGATCGCTGCCCAGACGCCCGTGCTCCACATCTCCGGTCTGTGCCATGAAGCCGTCGATCACGCGGTGAAAGACCACACCGTCATACTTGCCTTCGGCGGCAAGGGTGCTGATCTGTTCGACATGTTTCGGGGCCAGATCGTCAAACAGATCAACGGTCACGGTGCCATTGGCCCCTTCTCCCTCGATCTCGATCTGCAAGCCCGTGGCCAACGCGGGGCTGGCCAGCAAAGCAAATGCGGCTGCCAGCTTATACATCGGCGGCCACCTTGACGCTGATCATACGGTCCGGGTTCATGGGCGGCTCACCCCGGACGATGGCGTCCACATGTTCCATCCCGTCGATGACACGACCGTAGACGGTGTATTGGCCGTTCAGGAAGTGGTTGTCTTTGAAGTTAATGAAGAACTGCGAGTTGGCCGAGTCCGGGTTCTGCGAGCGTGCGGCACCCAAGGTACCCCGGTCGTGCGGCAGTTTCGAGAATTCTGCCGGAACATTCGGCAGCGACGAGCCACCTGTGCCCGCCATGCGGATGTTGAACCCGTCTTCCATGTCGCCGTGCTGCACGTCGCCGGTCTGCGCCATGAAACCGTCGATCACACGGTGGAAAGCCACGTTGTCATATTCGCCACCACGGGCCAGTTCTTTCATCCGGGCCGAGTGCTGGGGGGCCACGTCGGGCAACAACTCGATAACGACATTGCCGCCTTTGAGTTCGATGATGATGGTGTTTTCGGGATCCTTGATCTCGGCCATGAGGCCCTCCTGTCGTTTGTCTTGCGCAAATACCTATGACGCGGGCGCATGAATGCCAAGTGACGCATTGACCTGAGGGCAAAATGCAGGAAAAGAACCGCCTAAATCGTATTTAACGGCAAGGATGGAACGATGGGCTGGAAAACGCTGGACGATATGGAGCTGAACGGCAAGCGCGTGCTGGTGCGCGTGGATATCAACGTGCCTGTTGTTGACGGCGTTGTGACCGATGCCACCCGTATTCAGCGCATCGTGCCCACCGTGCGCGATATTCTGGCCGCTGGCGGCAAACCGATCCTGCTGGCGCATTTCGGCAGGCCGGGTGGTGAGCGGCGCGAGAACCTGTCGCTGAAACAATTGATCCCGACGCTCGAAGCCGCTTTTGACGCAACCGTTCTGTTCGCAGCCGATTGTGTGGGCACCGAGGCGGAACTTGCCGCCGAACAGTTGCAGCCCGGACAAGTGCTACTGCTTGAAAACACCCGTTTCCACGCAGCCGAGACCAAGAACGACCCCGACCTGGCCGCAGGCATGGCCAAGCTGGGCGAAGTCTATTGCAACGACGCATTCTCGGCTGCACACCGCGCCCATAGCTCGACCGAGGCCATCGCCCGTCTGCTGCCTGCCTGTGCGGGCCGCCTGATGCAGGCCGAGCTTGAGGCGCTGGAGGGCGCTCTGGGCGCGCCTAAACGCCCTGTAACGGCCGTTGTGGGCGGGGCCAAGGTCTCGACCAAGCTGGAGCTGTTGGGCAATCTGATCGACAAGGTGGATTATCTGGTTATCGGTGGCGGCATGGCCAACACGTTTCTGGTCGCCAAGTGCCTGAACGTGGGTAAGTCGCTGGCGGAAACAGCGATGAAGGATACCGCGGCCGAGATCATGGCCAAGGCCGAAACCTCGGGCTGCACCATCGTGCTGCCCACCGACATCGTCGTAGCCGAAAAGTTCGAAGCAGGCGCCGCCCATCAGGTCCTGCCCGCTGATCAATGCACCAACGATGGCATGATCCTTGACGCAGGCCCCGACAGCGTGGCGGCGATTTCAGACATCTTCGGACAAAGCCAGACCCTGATCTGGAACGGACCTCTGGGCGCGTTCGAGATCGAACCCTTCGACACCGCAACCAACGCGGCTGCGCTGAAAGCGGCGGCACTGACACGGTCCGGGCAGTTGGTTTCGGTCGCAGGTGGGGGTGACACGGTCGCGGCTTTGAATGCGTCGGGTGCGGCCAAGGATTTCTCGTACATCTCGACCGCAGGCGGCGCGTTCCTCGAGTGGATGGAAGGCAAAACCCTGCCCGGCGTTGCCGCGCTCGAGCAATAAAACCACCCGCCCACGCGATTTTGTCGAATCAGGGGATTCACAACCCGAATCACCTGTGACATAGTGCTTTCAGAGGTCCAAAAAGGACCCGTTATTGAGGCAGACTTCATACGGCGGTAAACAGAGTGTCCCGTTCCAATCGGCCCGGTTTGGGCGCAGTCGCATTCTTTATGGTGGCGTTTATGCTGGGTGTATATTTCACCTTTGCCGCCGTGCAGGGTGACTATGGCCTGTTCCGGCGGGTCGAGATTGCAGCGGAGCGGGACGCTCTGTCGCGCGACCTCGATAAGCTCGAGGCTGAAATCGCCGAGATGGAGAATCTGACCCGCCGCCTGTCAGATACGTATCTGGATCTGGATTTACTGGATCAGCAAGCGCGCTCTGTCCTTGGAATGATCCGCTCGGATGAGATTGTCATCCGTTGAGCAAGCGGCGCGGGCATCTACCTAGTTCATAGTTCGAAGCCTTCCATTCTCATGCGGCTTTTCAGATCGAACCCAAAAGGAATTTGAATATGAGCAATACCCTCGACGATCAGTTTTTCGACAGAGCTGACGCAGTTATTAACCTGGCCAACACGTTTCTGGATCAGACAACACGCGGAAAAATCAGCGCCTCGCTTCTTTATGCAACGGCACGGTACAACTCTTGGGTCAGCGCCTGCGGTTTCGAAAACGGGGCCGACATGAAGGACTTGAAGGAAGAAACGATTGAGTATTTTGTAACTGAATATCGCAAAATGCTGTCGGAAAACTTGGACGACTATATCCAGAATTTTGAGAACTATATGCGCTGACCGGCGACTGAAAATCTTCGTTCAAGCCTGCGATCAGCCGATAAATTACTCTGCGTCACATTTACCCTCGCCAGAAAGCAGCAAATGCTTTATGAGATAGTTTAACGCTAAACTATCTTGCCGAGAGGGGGAGATCGCCACTATGGCTGCGCGAAAAACCACAAAGAAACCAAATGTTTCGTCGGAAGAACTGACCACCTATTACCGAGAGATGCTGCTGATCCGCCGATTCGAGGAAAAGGCCGGACAGCTTTATGGCATGGGCCTCATCGGTGGGTTCTGTCACCTGTATATTGGACAGGAAGCTGTTGTTGTGGGCCTTGAGGCCGCAGCCGAGGACGGTGACAAGCGGATTACTTCGTATCGCGATCACGGCCACATGCTGGCCTGCGGTATGGACCCGGGCGGCGTGATGGCCGAACTGACCGGACGTATCGGCGGCCTGTCCAAGGGCAAAGGCGGTTCGATGCACATGTTCTCGAAAGAGAAGCACTTCTATGGTGGACACGGCATCGTAGGCGCGCAGGTTCCGTTGGGCGCGGGTCTGGCCTTTGCCGACAAGTACAAAGAGAACGGTCGCGTCACCTTCACGTATTTCGGGGATGGTGCGGCCAACCAGGGTCAGGTCTATGAGACGTTCAACATGGCCGCGCTGTGGAGTTTGCCGGTGGTGTTCGTAATCGAAAACAACCAATACGCCATGGGGACCGCCCAGGCGCGCTCGACCTCGACCAAGGATATCTATCACCGGGGCGAGGCTTTCGGCATCCCCGGAGAAATCGTCAACGGCATGGACGTGCTGGCCGTCAAAGAGGCCGGTGAAAAAGCCGTCGCCCACTGTCGCGCTGGTAAGGGGCCATACATCCTCGAGATCAAAACCTACCGCTATCGCGGCCACTCGATGTCGGACCCGGCCAAGTACCGCACCCGCGAAGAGGTTCAGAAGGTTCGCGAACAAAGCGACCCGATCGAACATGTCCGTGAACTGCTGCTGACCGGCAAACACGCGACCGAGGATGACCTGAAGGCGATCGACAAAGAGATCAAAGAGATCGTCAATCAGGCCGCCGAATTCTCGAAAGAAAGCCCCGAGCCTTCCGTGGAAGAGCTCTGGACAGATATCTACGCCGAGGCCTAACAGATGCCGCATTTCGAAATTCACGCCACCAACGTAGAGCAGGCCAAAGCGTTCTATGCGGGACTATTTGACTGGGCGTTTACACCAATGCCCGGCGGCGAAGACGTTGGCTATCACCTGATCAGTGGCGACCAGATCGGCGACAGCCCGGGGCTGACCGGTGGCCTGATGCTGCGCCATGGTGAAGCGCCTGCGGCCGGTAGCCCCGTGCGCGGCGGCACCATGACCTTTGAGGTCAGCGATTGCGACGAACGCTATGCGTGGGCATTGGATAATGGTGGTGCCGAAGCGCTACCTCCAACTGATTATCCCGGCATAGGCCGCTGCGCCTATGTGGAAGATGGACAAGGTAACATCGTCGGGATGATCACCCCGGCCCCGGAAGGAAACTGAGACATGGCAACCGAAATTCTCATGCCCGCCCTTTCGCCCACGATGGAAGAGGGCACGCTGGCCAAGTGGCTGGTCAAGGAAGGCGACACCGTATCCTCGGGCGATATCATGGCCGAGATTGAAACCGACAAGGCGACGATGGAATTTGAGGCTGTCGATGAAGGCATCGTTGGCAAGATCCTGATTGCCGAGGGCACCGAAGGCGTCAAGGTGAACACCCCTATCGCGATCCTTGTCGAAGAGGGCGAAGACGCCTCCGCCCTGCCCGCGGCTGCGCCTGCAGCCGCAGCGGTGTCCGAGGCCGCCCCTGCAGTGGTTGAGGTCCCCGCTCCGGCCCCTGCCGCGCCTGTGGTTGATCTGTCACCGGACTGGCCTGCCGACGCTCAGATGAAATCCGAAACGGTCCGCGAAGCCCTGCGCGATGCAATGGCCGAGGAAATGCGCGGTGACGAAGACGTCTATCTGATGGGTGAGGAGGTCGCCGAATATCAGGGGGCCTATAAGATCAGCCAAGGTCTGCTGGACGAATTCGGTTCCAAGCGCGTCATTGATACGCCCATCACCGAGCATGGTTTTGCCGGTATCGCCGTGGGCTCTGCCTTCGGTGGTCTGAAACCCATCGTCGAATTCATGACCTTCAACTTCGCGATGCAGGCGATTGACCAGATCATCAACTCCGCCGCCAAGACGCTCTATATGTCCGGCGGTCAGATGGGCTGTCCGATTGTGTTCCGTGGTCCCAACGGTGCTGCTGCCCGCGTCGCCGCGCAGCACTCGCAGGACTATGCCGCGTGGTACATGCAGATCCCCGGCCTGAAGGTTGTGATGCCCTATTCGGCAGCCGACGCCAAAGGTCTGCTGAAATCGGCGATCCGTGATCCCAACCCGGTGGTCTTCCTTGAAAACGAGATCCTCTACGGCCGGTCCTTCGACGTACCGCAGGTGGATGACCTGACCATCCCGCTGGGCAAGGCCCGCATCTGGCGCGAAGGCTCGGACGTGACCATCGTCAGCTTTGGCATCGGGATGCAATACGCACTGGAAGCCGCTGACAAGCTGGCCGAGGACGGCATCAGCGCCGAGGTCATCGACCTGCGCACCATCCGCCCGATGGACACCGGCGCGATCATCAACTCGGTGATGAAGACCAACCGTCTGGTGACTGTCGAAGAAGGTTGGCCGCAAGGCTCGGTCGGCAGCTATATCAGTTCGGTCGTGATGCAAGAGGCGTTCGATTACCTCGACGCGCCGGTCATCAACTGCACCGGCAAGGATGTTCCGATGCCTTACGCCGCCAACCTCGAAAAGCTGGCCTTGATCACCACGGATGAGGTGATCGCCGCCGTCAAACAAGTGACCTACCGGTAAGGAGCGACACAGATGCCTACAGAAATTCTGATGCCCGCCCTGTCGCCGACCATGGAGGAAGGCACCCTTGCCAAATGGCTGGTCAAAGAGGGCGACACCGTCTCCTCCGGCGACCTGCTGGCAGAAATTGAAACCGACAAGGCCACGATGGAGTTCGAGGCCGTTGACGAAGGCACCATCGGCAAGATCCTGATCCCGGAAGGCTCTGAGGGGGTCAAGGTCAACACCGCCATTGCGGTTCTGTTGGAAGAAGGCGAAAGCGCGGATGATATCGCGTCTGCGCCTGCCAAAGCGCCCGAGGCGGCCCCGGCCGCCGCAGGTAACGAGGCTGCCGCGCCAGCGGCATCCGAGGCGCCTGCCCCGGCTCCGGCTGCTCCGGTCAAATCCGATGGCGGACGTATCTTTGCTTCGCCTTTGGCCCGGCGCATCGCAGCGCAGAAAGGTCTCGATCTAGCGCAGATCACCGGTTCCGGCCCCCATGGACGCATCGTCAAGGCGGATGTCGAGGGTGCCACCGCCGCCGCGCCCGCTCCGACGCCTGCAGCGGCAGCTCCCGCAGCGGCGGCGACGGCTCCGGCTGGCCCATCGGCAGATGCCGTGGCCAAAATGTACGAGGGCCGCGCGTATGAGGAAATCAAGCTCGACGGGATGCGCAAAACCATTGCCGCGCGTCTGTCCGAGGCCAAGCAGACAATCCCGCATTTCTATCTGCGTCGCGATATCAAACTGGATGCGCTGCTCAAGTTCCGTAGCCAGTTGAACAAGCAACTGGAAGGGCGCGGCGTCAAACTCAGCGTCAATGATTTCATCATCAAGGCCGTCGCCAATGCGCTGCAACAAGTTCCCGCCTGTAACGCGGTTTGGGCGGGCGACCGGGTTCTGCAACTTAAGCCGTCGGACGTGGCCGTCGCGGTCGCCATCGAGGGCGGCCTGTTCACCCCGGTTCTGCAAGATGCCGACACCAAGTCGCTGTCTGCGCTGTCGACCGAGATGAAAGACCTTGCAGGTCGCGCGCGTGAACGAAAACTGGCCCCGCATGAATATCAGGGCGGGACATTTGCAATCTCGAATCTGGGCATGTTTGGCATCGACAATTTCGACGCCATCGTGAACCCACCGCACGCCGGTATTCTGGCCGTGGGGACTGGCGTCAAAAAACCAGTTGTTGGCGATGACGGAGAGCTGACCGTCGCAACAGTGATGTCCGTCACCATGTCCGTAGATCACCGCGTGATCGACGGGGCACTCGGCGCGGAACTGCTGCAAGCCATTGTCGAGAACCTCGAGAACCCCATGGTCATGCTGGCCTGACACCCAAAAATCCGAAACAGCCGCGTCTGGACCTTCCGGCGCGGCTTTTTCATGTCTAGACGGGAAGTGAGCGAACGTGATCCGGTCAACCGTTGTTTGGAACCGCGCGGGGCATCAAGTTGATTGCAGATCGGACACGGAGTCAAAGGTGCCCCATGACCTTCACGCGAATTACTCGGACTGGCTTGGTTTTATTGATGCTGGCTGCGATCGCACCTGCCGATGCCTATGCCAAGCCCAACAGCTATCCCGGTGAAAACTCGAAATTCAACTCAACAAGCGCGGTTGCCAAATGGGAAGCCGAGCGCAACAAGCGGATTGAAGAGCGAAAGAAACGCCGGGAAGAAAAGCGGCTCAAGCGGTTGAACGAAAAGAACAACCGCTCGAACTGAGGGTGCCTTACTGATCCTTGCCCAGCATGTGATCCATCGAGATCGCTGGCTGATCGCAACCCGCTTCGCCGACAATCTTTGCTGGAATGCCCGCAACGGTTTTGCACGCGGGCACAGCCTGCAAGACAACCGAACCGGCAGCGATCCGGCTGCAGTGGCCGACTTCGATATTGCCGAGCACCTTGGCACCCGCGCCGATCAGAACGCCGTCACCAATTTTCGGATGGCGCTGTTCTTCTTCTTTGCCGGTCCCGCCAAGCGTGACGGAATGCAACATCGACACATTGTCCCCCACAATAGCGGTTTCACCGATTACGATGGAATGCGCATGGTCGATCATGATCCCTTTGCCGATTTTTGCGGCCGGATGGATATCAATCCCGAAAATCTCGGATGAACGCATCTGGAAGAAATATGCCAGATCGTAGCGTTTCTTTTGCCAGAGCCAATGCGCCACACGATAGGCTTGCATTGCCTGATAGCCCTTGAAGTAAAGGATCGGTTGCAGCAGGCGATGACAGGCCGGATCACGCTCGTAAACCGCCATCAAGTCGGCACGGGCTGCCTCGATCAGCGAGTGGTCATCCGCATAGGCTTCGTCCACGATCTCGCGCAGGACCATCATGGACATTTCGTTCGAGCACAGCTTGGCCGAAACCCGGTAGGACAATGCCCTGTCGAGACTGCGGTGGTGCAGAATACAGGCGTGCACCAACCCGCCCATCAACGGCTCATTCTCAACGGCTAATTGAGCTTCGGTCGTGATGCGATCCCAAACAGGGTCGACGGGGGTCACGTGACTGCGCGTTTCCAACATGGCTTTTGATCCTTTGCTGCGCCTAGAATGCCATTTAGTGGCAAAAACGCCAAACGCAAACCCGTGATCAGCAGGATAACAAAAATGAATGCATCTTTGATGGCGGAATTCGAGGCGAGAATACGCAGCCGTATAGCCGAACTTACCGATGCCTCGGAGACAGGAAAGAAGGCACAGGCGATCGTAGAATTGGACCAGCAGGCGGTGGGACGCCTTAGCAGGATGGACGCGTTGCAAAACCAGGCAATGGCAAAGGCACAGCAAGCCAATCGGGACATCGAAATGAACAGGTTAAGCGCGGCTTTGGTCAGGATCGACGAAGGAGAATACGGTTTCTGCGAGGACTGCGGTGAAGAGATTCCTGTTGGTCGACTGAACTTGGATTATGCAGCCACCAAATGCGTTAGTTGCGCATCTGGGTGACACTGCATCTGATCGAATCTCCTATAATGCATTGTAATAATTAGAAATAATATACATCCTTTAAGGTTTCTCCGCCGCCTTCAACCACGAAGGCATTGAGGAATTCGACCCAGCTCTTCCATATCAGGGGTGGTTTCGCCAGTTCTGACGACCAACCCTCTGGTGATCTTTGCATCATGTACCATTTAGGCGCGGTGGTTATCTCATTCATCGGGCAGCGCATGTCACAAAACATGCGCCGCAGTGGAAACATCTCTTTGGAGGGTCAGCCTTACTCTGCCATCTAACCTACCGCGATAGAAGCCGACAGACCGGGGCCATAGCTGGCCGATAGCTGGGCCACCTGAACCGCGTAAGGTTCGGCCACACCGTCCGCAAGCTTCGCAGCCGACGTATATGTCCATTTGGGGTTTTGAACGAACTCCTCACGTACCAAGGACCCTCCGGCCCGAATCTGTATCAGATAGGATTCAGCCTCTTCACCCAACGGGACTTCGATTCCGGTCCAGTCGTCTCCGTCAATTCGCGTTCGACGCACCCACGAAAGCGTGTCGCCTGCTGCCGATTTACGCACACGCAGATGCACCGGGGCGTAGGGGCGCAAACCATTGCCATTGAATGCCTCGACTTGGTGAACAAACGACGGGTCATCATACCCACGCGTTGCCGGACCAATTCTATAGTGTTTCGCAAGCCTGCGCTCTGACCGAAGCAATCCGGTTTGAACGACACGTGAGTCCAGTAACACAAACACCGAACCCTCAGGCCACACCTCTGGCATGTGCGCGTCAGTCCCGAACTGGCCACGAAGCCGCCCGGACAACGCGTAGGCTCCCTGGCTTTGAAGGCCTGCGTCGGCAAACTGGAACAATTCCCAATTGTCGGGCGTTCCGTCCCCGATCGCCGCAAGGTTGGCGCCACTCAGCAGCGCCAAGCGTGGGCGGGATTCCAAAACGCCATCAATGAGTTGAACATTTAGCGGGGCGCCTTCGTCCCAAACTCCGGCGCTTGACCGCATCAGCGGGCTTTCTGTCAGGCCAATCACTGCCTGACCAGATACGACTTGTTCCAGCACATAATCTTCGTCCGATGGCGCGGAATAGACGGCGGCGCCTCCGGGCCACGGGTTTGCTGTCACTGCCAAATATGGCGCATGCGGTGCCTCGGACCCGCTCATCAATGGCAGATCAAGGAACACAGTATACACAGGAACCGGAGCCACAAAAGGGTTCTCGGCGATTGCGTCGTCCGGCAAGTCCGTGGTCGTATATATACCGGGCTCAACCCGGACGGCATCAGCGATTTGCAACTCGGCCTGCTCCAACCGGTCGATGCGGTATCGCGCGCCCTCGTCGCTTCCCTTCAAGCTGACGACATCCCCCGCCCCGACATGAGACATCGACGGAGGGAGGGCGAAGCGCGTCGTTTCTCGGGATATTCTTGCCTCGCTCAGCCACCGCTCGGCCGTCTGGCGACCTTCGGCGCGCGTCATTGACAAGGGCATCTCGTTTATCGACACGGCGTGAGTGCGCGCGTCTGGAGGTACGGCTTCCTCGGCGACGATGTCGTGGTCCGCGTCTGACTGGACAAAACGCAGGCGGACGCGGCCTGTCATCTCGGCTTCTGCTTCACGTCGATATTCGATTGAACCTTCGATATCCGAACTGATCGCAAGCTTTTCCGGATCAATATGGATCGGTGACCGGCCGTCACGCAATTGGAACAGAAGAATGCCATCACGCTCAACCGTGTCGAACCCGTACCGCAGCATCAGAGGTTGCAACGCCGACCGCGCGTCCGAGACCTGCTCGATCACATACCCTCGAACGATCCCGTAAAGGCCAGACGTATCTATGTCAGTCACTCCAGCCCCGTGGCAGATTTCGGTTACAACTGACGCCAACGTCCGCGCGCCCGACCGCCCGTTCAGCCAGTGACCGCGAGAGTAATTCTCGCCGTCACTCCACTGACTGCGCAGGTTGGGGAAGGCTGGGAACGGCCGGGCATCCCATGCCCAGACATAAGCGTTGGACATATCAATCATCCGACCGCCGTAAATGTCTGAAACAGGGTTGATCTGCGGGTCAGACCAATAGCCCAAAACCGCCTCCAGATACCGAACCTGTATAAAGTCGTCCCGCAAGCCGTTGGAGTATTTCGGCAAACTGGATTCAGAAGATTTGGGATCCAAGAACTTGTTCGGCTGATTTGTCCCCTTGTCGACAGCAGCACACCCAAGTTCCGTGAACCAGATGGGTTTCGACCCCGGAACCCATGCAGTTCGATCCGGCTGTCGCACGCCCCCAATTCGTTCGTGATGCGGTTGCGCCCACCAATTGCGCAGGTCTTTATAGCGCCAGACCCACGGCTCATTGTGTTCCGCGTCCTCAATCGGAGCACGTATCTGTGCCTCGGCTTCCTCTGGCGAGGCATAGTACCAGTCATACCCTTCCCCGCCTTCAATATTGCCGCGCAGATAGTCGATGTCATAGATCGCTGATGCCCCGTTTTGAGCATCAACATGGCTCTCACCATCCCGCCAATCGGACAGCGGCATGTAATTGTCGATGCCAACAAAATCTATGTTGTCGTCGGCCCAAAGCGGATCCAGATGAAAGTACCGGTCTCCGCTGCCATCGGCAGGCTGGTATCCGAAATACTCACTCCAATCCGCAGCATAGCCGATCTTGGTCTCAGCCCCGAGTATCTTGCGGACTTCGCTAGCCAATACACGCATCTGATCCACAGCAGGGAACCCGGCGGACCCTCTGATCTGCGTGAGCGACCTCATTTCCGACGCGATACAGAAAGAATCCACGCCCCCCGCAGCTTTGCACAGGGCCGCGTAATGCAGGATGAACCGGAACAGGCCCCACTCCTGCGGACCGGTATATTCGACGCCCGCATCACCTATGGCAAAATCATCGGCGCGAGCTTCCCCAAAAAACTCTGCCACTTCCATATCTGCGGCTACAGAGCCATCCGGGGAACCTTGGCGGCCCGGTGCGGAACTCAAGGTAATTCGCCCGCGCCAAGGCAAGTGAGGCTGATCAGGGGCATCGGACCAGGGATCAGGCAGACCGTTCCCGGCCAATTGATCCATAAGAATAAAGGGATAGAACATCACCCGTTTGCCGGTGATTTTCAGGTGTCGGATCGCCTGAAGGACGGAGTCATCGGCCGGGGTTGCACCATAAACCGGACGCTCCTGATCGTGTTTCACAACCTGCGCGGTCTGACGTGTCATCCCTGCCACGCGCCAGGCCATGTTCTTACCCTCGATATCCTTGTGCAGAACCTTGGGCTGAATCTGACACTGACCGCAGCGCAGGTCATTTCCGAACCAAGACACGACTAAAGACGCCGCATCGCAAGCGGGCAACTCTGCATTCAACGCCTTGATTGACGTCACAAGATCGGGCTCACCCGAGGCCGAGTTCACATTCGCAGCCCAGCTTTGCCCCCGACCCTTGGTGTAATTCACCTGTGTGCTGGCCAATGCATATTCGCCGGTCCCCGGCATCATCGCAACGCCGCGGACAATAGTGGACAAGGCGTTTTGGGTTTCCGGCAAGTCTGGTTGATCCGGTCGGACGACTTCGAAGGAAAACTGTGGAACACGGTTTCCGAATGGAGCCAACTGCAGATCTTCGATCACCACATATGCCGTGCCTCGATACGCTGGAACCGAACCCGCGCCCTCGATGGCTTCGATAAGTGGGTCAGGAAGCTGGTCGTCCGAACCGTGGTAGATACGCATGTTGAGCCCTGCGCGCTCAACCTCCTCTCCGTCGGCCCAAATGCGTGGGACATCAGCGATCAGACCCGCGCCCACCGCAATCGCAAGAGAAACTGAATAGCTGTAGCTATGGGTCGTCGTCGTGACATCAGGCGTTCTAGGTGCGCCCTTACCACCGCCACCGGATTGCGTTTGCGTGCTGGTGCTGCGGGTTTCCAGAAAGTCCGAGGCCCATATGACCTGCCCACCAACCCGCATGCGACCGAAGATGGTCGCAACCGGAGCACCTTCACCCGTTTCGGTCAGGCGAAACCGGTCGAGCCGGCCTGTTTCGACAACCTCACTGCCGCTGCCCATCACGGATTGACTCATCAGGCGTTGGTCAATGACGTTCCCCAACGTCGCACCGATCGCGCGCCCGACAATTGCAGTCGATAGACCCGCGACCGTTCCACCGATCGCACCACCAATGGCCGCACCCGCTGCGGAAAGAACAATCGTAGCCATTCAAAGATCCTCCAAGGGAATGCTGAAACAAGCGACCACTCGGCGGCGCCACGGGGCGCTCAGAGTGTTCTCAACAACGCCGTGTCCGGAATACGCATGAATAAAACGCGGTGCGCTTCCAACCGTGCTGACAATTCCGATGTGTTTCGCGACCCGACCTTCCCGCATACGAAACAGAAGGATGTCGCCCGCCTCCATCTCGCAAGTGCCTTTAGGCACAAGATGCCGACGAGCAGCCGCCCATAAGCGCTCTTCACCCTGAGGTTCTGACCAATCCATACTGTAGGACGGTACGCTTTCAGGTTCCTCGCCCAAAAGCGCGCGCCAGACCCCCCGTAGCAGGCCAAGGCAATCTGCGCCCACACCCTTTACCGATGCCTGGTGCCTATAGGGTGTACCCAGCCAGGCTCGGGTTTCCTTTACGATATCCTGCTTGGACCCACTCATCGCCTGCTTCCCCCGGTGTTTGGATGTCCTTTCTTGGGAACCGCCAACACCCAATCTTCCTTCGGCAAATCGGGAAACCCCTGAAAGTTCAGAAGGTTGTTGAATTTCTTTCGACAGGTTTCCATCCGCTTGTCACAGCCAGCCGTCAGACGGACCCGATCCCCAACTTCCAACCCACCGCTCAGTCCGGACCACAACGTAATGGTGCGCCCGCCTACGATAAGGTCATCTTGTTTGATGGACGCCCACAGACCCGAGGCTGACCCCGTGATCACATCCATCCGTCCACGCTCGAACTAGCCACTGTCCGGTGATGTCGCCCCTTGCAGCCTCATGATGCTGCCAGCCGTCAATTCGGTGACCGTGGTTTCTGCGGAAAACCCAGAGGTAGCGGTATTGAATTTGCAGGACTTGTCTCCCAACACTGCCGTGCAGGGCTTCTGGTAAACCCGCCCCAAGGGTCGATTTAGCAAGTCAGTCAATCCGCGCAATTCGGCATGGAATGCACCGCCAGCCCTACGCAGTTCCCCAACCGAGCCGCGAAACTGGAGGACCCTTTGTTCAGGGTCCGCCCAGTTTACAAGCCAGGCGCGCACCTCGGCCCCGTCAAACCGACCCGCCTCGATATCTGCTTCGGTGACGGACGTATCCGACAAGGCCCCCATCGCTTCGGAGTTGTCTATAGAAAGCCCGGTCGCCTGTTCAATCGCAGTTGCGGTCAAGCCCGTACTGGCCTTGAACGTCAGGCCGTCAAAGCTCAGCTCCATGTCGTGATCGGTGAAACCAAACTCCTGTCCGTCAAGGCGTTTGATCGCCCAGCAACGGCAAGTGGTTGTCAATCCAGTCTTTAAGTGAGCCTGTAGCGCATCCTTATTCCCGGCCATCAGACGCGCACCTCGACAACGGGCACATTAGGGACGTCACCTGCCTGAAAACTTGCAACGCTTGTTTGGATTTTGTCTGTATCGAACCGAACCGGGACGTCGAACTCAAAACCTGCCGTAATTTCAACACCTTCAGGTGGAGGATCCGCAAACATAACCTTACCCCGAACCAGATCGACCTCAAAGTCCACACCTTCGCGAACCTCATCCTGTTCCAAGCCCAGCTTCACCGTTCCCAAAACTGGCTTCACGATAGGCCGTGCGTATTGAAAGCCGCCTGAAACGTAAGTTTTCACCAACTGAAACTCGGTCTGAAGGCCATCGCCTCGCGCGATGATCTGATCGCCCTTGTCCACTTCGGCGGTCGCAGCCCCCGATTTGAAGTCGGACCAATCTTTCCACCGGAACCCGAACATCTGCCCCTGCCGCGCCTCGAAAAATGAAATCAGCGTCTCGATATCGTCCAGCGATCGCATACCCAATCCGGCATCGTATCTGCGGCGCGAATGCGCCCAAGGGGTGTTGCGCTCCTCGAACCCGTTCGCCAGCGTCACGATATCCGTGCGTCGTTCGGGGCCACCGACCGAGCCGAAACTCAGGCTGGCGGGAAATCTCACCTCGTGGAAATTCATGACCTGCTCCCTTTATCTGTTGCGATTGCCGCGTCCCAAAGCGCGGCTCATCTGTGCGGCGATCTGGCTTTGACTGCGGCGGAACCCCTGCACATCCGGCGTCGTGATGTTCATCACCACATTGACGGCGCGCGCGCCGCCGGATGAGCGAACGCCCAGCTTTCCATCCGGACCACGTGCCAATGGCATGATCGCTTCGGGGCCAGCCTCACCCATCAGCCCTGTAGCGCCACGCATAGGAAACGTGGTCGGCCCGCTGATCACCCCGCCATTGGCGAAAGGCATCACGCGGCCCTGACTGAAACTGCCGCCGTCAGCGAAGGGCAGGATACCTTGCACAAAGCTCCCGATCCCACCTGCAATGAGACCGCCAAAGTGATCCGTCACCGGCTTGATCGCCGCCGAATACGCCGTGCGGATCATCGAGTTTTTCAGCACATCCAGCGCATCCGACAGGTTCATCCCGTCCAGAACGACGCCGTCAAATGCCTTGCGCAGACCACTGGACATGCCACGCTCCAACGTCGCGACGTCCTTGCCGGTCTCTTCAAACGCGGCGCTGATGCGTTTCATCTGACCGTCAAACGCCGCCGCCATTGACGCAGCATCCCCTAGCGCATCGCCCAGCGCCTCGCCCCGTTCCTGCAGGTCGTCCAACCCGTCACGATCCGTCGTCATCACGCTCTCCTTGTTCCTTGTCCGGGTAGGCCGCCAGCAACGCGTCCAGCCCCGCCCGGTTCATCGCGGGCATTCCCACGCCCTGCCCCAGCATCAGCCGCAGCTCGGCCGGGGTCAGACGCCAGAACTGGTCCGGCGTCAGACGCAGGCCGGTCATCCCAGCCCGCATCAGGGTGGGCCAGTCGAACCCGCTCACCGATCTGGTACCATGAAGGCGCGGGCCAACAGTTCAGCCGCTGCACGCGCGCCCGCCATGGGGCCGCCCTCGATCTCAGCGCGCAGCATGTCGGCCCGCGTCACATCTGCCCCGCCGCCGCGCAGCCCGGCCACGATCAGCGCCAGCACATCGCCGCTGGAATAGGCCCCGCCTTCGAACCGCTGAACCAGTTCCACCAATGTTCCGGTGCCAAGCTCCTGTTCCAGTTCCGCCAAAGCGCCCAGCGTCAGCTTGAGCGCCCGAGGCTGCCCGTCGATGGTCAAAGCCACCTCACCCGTCCACGGATTGGCCATTGGATTACAGCGCTGTAAAGGTCAGGGCACCGGCACTGGCCAGGCTCATCTCATAGGTGGCCTCACCGTTGTGCGAGCCCGCATATTCGATGCCCGTCACCTGAAACGCGCCTTCAACAATGCCAAAATCGGGGATGATTACCTGGAAACTCGGCGTCTCGCCGTCAAAGAACAACTGACGCGCGCGCTCATCAGTGCCCGCGTCCTTGAACACGCCCGAGCCCGAGATCGAGGCCGATTTAACCCCCGCCCCCGACAGCAGCTCGCGCCACCCGCCCTGGCTTTCAAGGCTGGTGACATCCACACTTTCGGCGTTGAAACTGACCCGCGTGGCGCGCAGGCCCGCGATGGTCTCGAACTGGCCCGAGCCGTTCATATCCACTTTGACCAACAGGTCTTTTCCGTTCTGGGCAGCCATATGCTCTCTCCGTTGATTGCTTAGTCGTCTTCCACGCGGGCGCGGAATCTCAGGTCGATCTGGCGGATCGCGCCGCCGGTTCCGGTGCGTCGGGCGCTGGCGCGTTCGAACCACAACCCTACAAGGCGGCCCCGATCCAAGGTTGGTGCAGCACCTTCCAACGCATCACACACTGCACCCGCCAGCGTCTTGGCCGCGCCAAAACCCGCGGCCTCGGACACCACCGACACGGTGAACCGATGCAAAGCCCCGGCGCCCGAACGGTCAGAGGCATCACGCACCTCTTCCGGACCCAGCGTGACATAGGTCTGAGGCACCGCGCCCGCCGGAACCGCGTCATAAATCGCGCCGCCTGACAGCGTGCTGACCTGCGCATCGCCCGACAGTTGTTGAAACACCGCCGCCTGCAACGCGGCTGAAACGCCGTAACTCATGCCGCCACCTCTTCATCCGCAAAACAGGTCAGGTACTGGCCACGCGGGTCGCGCTCGGCCACCGCGCGGATCACAAACCGGCGCGTGCCTTCCACGAACCGCTGATCCGGGCTTGGACGCATCGACGAGCCTTTGGGCGCGCCGCGCACCACGATGCGATAGCCAACGCGCGAAACCGGGACGCCTGCGACAGACCGCTCGGTCCCGCTGCGCGCAGTTACTTCGGCCCAAACCGTTCCCACGGCGGCCCAGGTCTCGGCATAACCACCGGCTCCATCCGCGCTGCGCACCGGTGCTTCAAGCACCAGTTTTCTGTTCAATCGGGGCGTCTTCATTGCGCTACCCCGGCACCAAACCTCACGACCCGGTAGCGTTGGATCAGGCTGGTGACGCCAAAGGGCATACAACCCGCGCCCAGCGCCGTCTCATCGCGGTATTCGTAGTAATGCGCGGCCAGCAGCAGCACCGCCTGCCCCAGATCAGCGGGCAACGCGCCCCAATCCGCAACCATCCCAGCGGTAAAGGCAATCTTAACCGACCCGCCCGCGGGAATGGTCGGCAGGGTTGCACCCGCCGAGCGCAGACGCGGACGCTGGCTGTCTTGGGCCAGACGATACCGGCCACTGTCCACAACGCTGTCGGTGCCAGCCGCGTCAGTCACGGTCACCGCACTGATCGCCGTGACCGGGGCCACCGGCAACACCTCGCCCGCCGCATCGCGCCAGCCGCTCAACTCCCACGAAAAGCCGCGCGCGATCAGCACCTTGCCAGTGCGCGCCTCAATCGCCGCAATCGCCGCACGCAGAAAACCTTTCAACACGTCATCCTGCACGCTGTCTTCGGTGAAACCCGTTCCCAGCCGCAGATGAGCCTTGAACTGATCCACCGGCAGCGCCGCATCCGCGATGGCGGTTTCTTCGATCAACATCATCCATTCACTCCGCAATCTCGGACCCCTCCGGGGCCGTAACTTCAGGAATTAACGGGCACGCGCCGCCCCACGTTGCTCGGACGGAGGGGAGCAGCTAGACAACGCAGAGGATCTCACCCCGGCCCGCGCCCGCCGCCCCGGAGGACCAATGGCCCACCGAGGATTCAGCCCGCCTTAAGCGGTGCCGAATTTCACCAGCTTGATCGCGGCAAAATCGCTCACGTCGCCGCCGACGCGTTTGGTCGCATAGAACAGGACATGCGGCTTGGCGCTGAACGGGTCGCGCAACACGCGCAGGTCAGGACGCTCGGCAATGGTGTAACCCGCCTGAAAATCACCAAAAGCGATCGAGAAACTGTCGGTGCCCGCATCCGGCATGTCCTCGGCGATCAGCACCGGATAACCCATCAGACGCGCGGGCTCACCCGCGGCCAGACCGTCCGACCACAGGAATCGGCCATCGCTGTCCTTCAGCTTGCGGATCAGACCTGCAGTTTTCGAATTCATCACGAAGGTGCCGTTGACCCGGTACTGCGCGCCCAGCGCATAAACCACGTCCACGATCGAGTCCGCGTCGACACCACCGTCAATACCGGTGGGTACATACCCCAGATTACCCCAGTCCCAGACATCATTGTCGACCTTTGCGTGGTTCAGGATACCCTTTGGCTTGTCCGCCCCATCCCCGTTGATAAAGGCCGAGGCCTCTGCGCGGGCGAACTTGTCGGCGATACGGCCTGCCAGCCAGCCCTCGACGTCAAAGGCGCTGTCATCCAGCAGACGTTGCGAGGCTTTGGGGAGCGCGCTCAACTCGTGCAGCGGGATCGAGATGCGGTCGATCGACGGAGTCGCCGTCTCACTCGCAGCGGCATTCTCATCGGCCCAACCCGCGCCCACATCGGTATGGTCGATCAGCACGTCGAACGAGTTCGCCTCGACATTCACCACCGACGCAATCGAGCGGATCGAGGCAGTAGATTTCAGCACCGACTTGATGATCTCGGCGGTCTGCGGATCAACCAGATAGCCACCATCGCTGTTCACGGCGCTGGACAAGGATTTCGATTCCATCTCAAGCCCGCGCAGGCCGTCATCCTCGCCCGAACGCACATAAGCGTCGAACGCCTTTTGATGCGGTGCGCCGTCCTCAATCGAGGCCGCAAGGTGCGGGCGCGCCGCGATGGTTGATTTACGATCCAGCATGGTCAGTCGCTCTTCTGTCTGTTGCAGTTGGGTTTTCACTTCGGCCTTGAGGCCCTTGAATTCATTGACGAAGCCAGCCATCGCCTGCTTCACCTCCTGAACCAGGGGCGCACCCTCTCCGGTCAAGGCCGGGGTTTCGGTCTTGCTCATCAGCACTTCCTTATTGGGGGTTGAGGCGCGCTAGGTCCGCGCCAGCTCCTGCCGGGCGTCACGGAACACCTCGGCAATACTGCGCCAGGTGTTCTCGGCCTCAGGGTCCACGCCCTTTGCCGCCACCCGCGCACTGGGCAGCATCGGGAATGTCACCAAAGACACCTCCCACAGCTCCAGTTCGGTCAGGA
The DNA here is from genome assembly GCF_056536745.1 of Ruegeria sp. CJ2. NCBI lineage: Bacteria > Pseudomonadati > Pseudomonadota > Alphaproteobacteria > Rhodobacterales > Roseobacteraceae > Ruegeria > Ruegeria sp. CJ2. Next base: position 48,303 of record NZ_JBQFQF010000003.1, on the reverse strand, counting down.
CCCGCTGGCCCTTGTCATTCTTCACGGCCCGCTTGGTGCGATAGCCAATCGACAGGCCATCCATCGCCCCGGCCCGGATCAGCTCGGCCGCCTCACGGCCCTTTTGCGTAGCTTCCAGCAGACGTCCTTTGACCCACAGGCCCCGGTCATCCTCGCGCACCTCATCCCAGACGCCGATAGGCTGCGCCAGATCATGCTGCCACAACATCTTGACCCGCTGACCCGCTTTCGCCAGCCCTGCAAGCGAGCCACGATACGCCCCGCGTTGCACCACGTCACTGCCCTGATCCACCTGACCGAACAGGCTGGCATAACCCTCGATCACCGCATCATCCGTTACCGAAAGCCCGTCTCCGAACCGTGCGAATTTGTGTTCCAAATTCATGGACACCTCCTCGTAAGCTTCTGATTTCACGGCGTTGCCGCAAGGAAGGACTGAAACACCTGCGCCAGGATCACTGCCGCGACGCCATAGACCGTCAGCCACAACCGTTTCTCCAGCCGTTCCATCATCTCTTCGATCTGATCCAGCCTGCGGCACAGATGCGCGTGCTGGATCTCGGCCACCCTCTCATGCGCGGCCAGGCGCAGGCCCGGCGCGCACTCGAACGGAGGATACCGCTCAGCCATCCGCACGCTCCGGCAGCCCCAGCAAGGCGCGCTTTTCGGCATCCGTCAGGAAATCGGCCCCGTTGACCCGCGCCCATTGCGCGTCGCGCTCTGCCGAGAGTGCAGGCACCTGATCCAGATCGGGCTTCAACACCAGATCCTCGCCGGAATAGCCCACCAACCATTCCGACACCGCCGCCGCCACCCGCGTCACCAGAGGCAGCACGGTCAGGCGATAAAACGCTCTGTTAGCCTCCTGGTAGTTCGAATAAGTCGCGTCGCCCTGGATCCCCAGCAACATCGGCGGGACCCCAAAGGCCAGCGCGATCTCGCGGGCGGCGGCTTCCTTGGTCTTTTGAAACTCCATATCGGATGGAGAGAACCCCATCGGCTTCCAATCCAGCCCCCCTTCCAGAACCATCGGACGGCCTGCATTGCGCGCCCCGCGATAGTTCTGCTCGATCTCGTCGGACAGTCGCCGAAACTGATCCTCGGCCATGACGCCGTGACCATCCCCCTTCCAAACCAGCGCCCCCGAGGGCCGCGCCGCGTTGTCGAGCAGCGATTTTGACCAGCGAGACGCGCTGTTATGCACATCAATTGCCATCGCCGCCGCCTGCATGGGCGAGAATCCATAGTGGTCGTCCTGCGGGTGGAAAGACTTGATATGGCAGATCACATCCGCCTGGAACCGGTGTGTCTTGCCGCCCGCTGTGTAATCATAAGCCTTGGGCCAGCCATCTGCGCCCGGCACCACGCTCATCCGGTCCGAGCGCAGGACGTGCAGCTCAAGCGGCAAGCCTTCTTCTGCCTGCACGGCCTCGACATAGGCATTGCCCGACAGCAACAACTGCCCGAACAGAGCCTCCATCAACTCCGCCCGCCCCTGTGCTGCATTCGGACGGCGCATCAGCGACAGGATCGGATGGGTATCAAACCGCTGCGCCTGATCCTGTAACACCAAAGGCAACGCCGCCGCCGCCTCAGCAATCAGCTTGACCGAGCGAAACCCGACCGGGTTCCCCGAAAACCCTGTGCGGGTCAGAGACACTGCGTCCCGAGGGCTCCACGCCACGCGCCCGCCCGTCTGCCACGCCACCACAGGCCCCGCCGCGCTCGCCTTTGTCTCGGGCGCCTCCCCGGACGCTCCACGACGCAAGAAATCGAATACCATCTGTGCTCCTTTCTTTCGCCGCTATGTCCGGCTTGTTGAAAGGAGTTATGACGGAAAGAAGTTTAAGCCTCGGGAATGGGGCGTACGGGGGTTGGGCAACAGTGCAAAAGTTAACTTGGTTGAAGAACTTGTATCAGTTAGCCCGATTGGTTGATCTTATTAAACCGCCGCGCACGACCATAAAAGCTTATAACTAACAGAAAGATGAACGAAATAGCCGAAACGCAATATCCGACCTTTTCACTGATATGGAGAGGAAGATAGACAAATATCTCTCCATCATCGAAACCATTTTCCGCTGCCAAAATGTCCAGCGTTCCAAATTCCGGATTAGGCTCAATTTCAAGAGCAATGCCGTTGTCAGTCACGGCCCTCCAAAAACTCCAGTATTGGATAGGCAATACTACTCTGTCATCATTCTGCCTCGGCCTAACGCGCAGATGTCTCGAAGACCCGACAATTTCCAGTGGCCCGTTCTCTACGGCTTCCACCTCTTGCGCAAAGACCGCTACTTCTTGAGCAAAAACGTCAAAGTCTATCAACTCCAGACCGTCTACTTCCAACCGTCTTTCAAACGCCGAACGCAGCTCAGGGCTTAAATATTCTCGGGCTCCGCTCCAAGAAACCAGTTCCGCCTCAGTATCCAGACCTATCGAGTTTTGATTATTTGCGTTCTTTAGTGCCAACAAAAGAACCAAGTTCAACGCAACCATGGCTATCAAAGCACCAAGATGTGCCTTTGTGTTTTGAGAAAAGTGAGCAGCAATGGCAGAAACGCTCAGAGCAACCGCGAGGTCCGAAAACACGAGCAAACGCCATGGGAACTGAACTTTCGAAAATAATTCAATCTGCCAAAACACTTCGGCCAGCGACATATTGAGTGCCAAAACCAATATGACAGGCGCAAAGGTCCAGATTCGCAGAACGCCCCGCGTTATGGCATGTGAAGCAAGGACCAAGGGCAAATAAAAGAAAAATACGAAAACAACGTATTTGGTGTCTTGCTCACTTGGGGTGTCTCTTCCCCAGCCAAAAAGCCAATTTTCGGGGCTGAAATACGGTTTGAATAAAATCTCAGATGAAACCGAATCCAACAGCACTATCGATGGCAGCCAATAGAAGCACGAAAGGAACAGTCCCAATGCTGACCAAAAAATTACTTTCGTCAGAAATTTTCTCGTTGAGGTTACTGTTGCGGCTCTCGAGAAAGATATCAGTAGAACAATTGCTCCAAAGACAGGAACGGCCAACACAGCGGTCGGTAAATGGCTAAGCGAGGTTCCGGCTACACCTAGGGCCAGAACCCAACCATATCCCTCATTTCGTCTGAGTTTCTCTACGCCAAGTGCAACTATTGGGATAAACAAAAAGGCCGTGAATTCTCCAACAGCTTGCCTAATGAACCAGTCTCCCAACAGGTGATAGGGCAATAGCGAGTAGGCCACCGCTCCTACAGCCGAAGGCCATTTTCCGAAAAAATATCTCGCAAAAACAAAAAAGGTGAGCGAACTCAAAACTAGTATGAACGCCATACCAACCGCAATTTGGGTGTCCAAAGCGCACTCTGAACAAATCACAGAAGTGGCGACAGAGATGGGCCAAAATGGTAGTGGCGCGTAAAAAAAGAAGTCGTACCCTCCAAGCCCACCCCACATTTCAGGTAGGTACCTGGGCAACCAAGTTCCTTGGTCAAACTGTTGAGAATATTGGGTGAACCACGCGAAATTATAGATCACGCTGTGCCCGTAAGGGACTCCAACGAAAATCATGAATGCCGGCATGATCAACGCTATTGCAGCTAACACTACTATTTTTGGCAGTTTACTTACTAAAAACACTGTATTCAAACGAGTTTGGGAGGTGACGCGAAGCCATTATCTTCCGACGCATCGTGCCAATAATTTGAAATAAATCAACACCTCAATACTTTTGGGCATACCCCAAGGAAATATCAAAAAGCGCACGAAAGCAATTTCGTCACTCCTAGTCTCCCGCGGGGCAACGAGACACTTCACAAAGCATAGAAACGACGCACGATCGCAGGCAGAAAAAAGTCAATAAATTTATTTATTTCAACGCTTTACATATTTATGCTCATTTATTCCCATTTTTACATCCAATATGGCGTTATGACGGTGTCATGAGGATCAAACACCACTCCAGTTTCATCTAAGAGTTTCCACGGGGTTTTGAGTTCTCTCCCTGGTTGCCCCGCCAAAAGTATTTTGGGCTCAAAATCTCTTGCGTCGGCTTCATCTCTGACAAAATACTTTGGAGCAAGTAATTCCGCGCGCGAAAAGTCATCTTTCCTGAGGCGGTCAATTACCTTGTTGAATGCCTCATGCTCTCTTTCCGGCCCGTCAGACCAGGAGGCGTATCTGTATTTGCCATCGCCGGAATAGACTGGATACACTCGTTCCCCGTCGCGCTCGGTATTCCAACCAAATACATCCAGCATTACCATCGCTGTTGCTCTATCAAGTTCCGGCTGTGAAATCATCCACATTGCCGGTGAAATTGTCACATTGGTATCGGGGTTCATTTGGGTCAAACAAAGATGCCATAAATCTGGATCTCTTTCTTTTTTGAAAAGCTCAATTAACGCTTCATCACCAACAACTTCGGTCCCGATTGGTAGTCCTGCCAAAGAAAGATCAGAATACTTGTCAGTCACAATTCTCACCTACTAAAAAATTTATTCCACAATATCTGAGACATAACGAAAAAAACTGTCAAGAACCTATTCTTCAGAAAATTATAAACTCCGCACCCTAGGCCGCCGATACCCCCCCGCAGGCCCCACAACCAACTCATGCAGCGCCCAGACCAACGCGTCGACCCGGTCGGGCGAGCCCTGCCCTTCGAACCCGCGCGCGGTCATCTGGCACATCTGCTCCTCCAGCGTGTCCAGCCCGGCCACATGGCTCACCCGCCCCTGTTCGTACAACGCCGCCACAGGCTCGGCCCGCGCGACCTTGCCGCGCGACGCTCTCACCGCGCGGAACGGGGCCAGAGCGTCCACCTGCCGCACGACCTCCTCCACCAGTTGCCCGCCCTGATTGACTTCAGCCACCAGTCGTTCCGCTCCAAACTCGTCCATCGCGTCGATCGCCGCCTGCGCCCAACCCGCCGGACCAACGCCCTGTACCGTGCGGTCGGCCAGCACATAGGCGCGCCACTCCTCGGGCGGCCCCTGCACCTGCGCGCCCACAACCACGATCCCGCAAGCATCCGCGCTGGAACCAGCCGTCACCGCCGGGTCCAACGCCACCACGATCCGATCCAACGCGGGAACTTGCGCACAGTGCGCCGCCTCCAGCATCGAACCGGTCCACAGCGCGCCCTCGGCATCCGACAGCAGCACCCCGTCCAACTCCTGCCGTCCCAGCCGCGTACCTGCATAGCGCGCACGGACCTCGGCCAAAAACGAGTCCGCCAGATTAGCCCGGTTCGCCTCGGTCGGCGCGTGAGTCTGGACGGTGGACGGCGAGGCCAGCAGATCCTTCAAAACCTTCACATTGCGCGGCGTGGTCGTCACGCAAACGCGCGGACGTTCCCCCAAACGCAACGCAAATTGCAACATATCCCAGGTCTCAGCCGCCTTTTTCCACTTGGCCAGTTCATCCACCCAGGCCGCATCGAATTGCGGGCCACGCAGCCCCTCGGGATCATGCGCTGAAAACGCCTGCGCCTCGGCTCCGTTGGGCCAGATCAGCTTGCGTTCCGACGCCTTCCAGACCGGCCGACGATCCGGGGGCGAGCATTGCAATATGCCGCTGTCGCCAAAGATCATCACGTCGCGTACCTGATCAAAAGTCTCACCCACCAGCGCCACCCGGCTGGCTTCGCCCTTGTCCAGCGGTTTAGACCCCTCAACCATCGACCGCACCCATTCGGACCCGGCGCGCGTTTTACCCGCACCGCGCCCGCCCATAATCACCCAAGACCGCCAATCGCCCTCGGGCGGCAGTTGATGCGGTAGCGCCCAGAACTCAAACAGGAAAGGGAGGGCGCACAGCCCCCCCTCCCCGATCTCACTCAGAAATCTGTCCCTCACCGCAGCATCGGCGGAGGCGAGCCAGCCTGCACCCAACCTCAAATCGAGCGCGCTCAAGGTCGAGCGCGTATCCCCCTTGGGCAATTCCGGCTTGTCTGTGATGTTGTTCGACAAAGCTTATCTCCACTTTCTGGCAACTTCGGATCAGCCCCTCTAACTGACCCAGTTGCTTGCCTGCTCCGGCAAAGTCTGCATCCTCCCCGGCACCGATCTGCCTGCGCAGTTCTTCCGCTGCTTGGCGCAGTTCGCGAATGGATCGCTCAAGCGACTGCAACAAGTCAGCCGTCTGGGAAATCCGCTCTTCCGGGGTAATCAAAGTCATGTGTGCCTGTGACCTCATGCGTGAGTTTTCTCCGCACGAGAGAAGCGAAAAACGGCCACCGGGCTTCCCCAGGGCCGTTACCCACCTCTTCTAGCATGACACAGAGACTAGGATAATAAGCTCGCAAAGTCAAATACTTACGCAACACCAACGCAACAGGGACCGACCTGTAGATCAACTATTTCTCAAGACCTTCCACCTCTGGATCGCAACTTTCCATATCTTCAATATCAAACACACCGTTTGGGAAACTTACCAATTACACAGCGGAAAACTTGACATTCCCTCGCCAAACACGCATGTGCCCCAAAACACAGCGCTGCCGCGTGAGCATGGATGGTCATATTCGACCTCACAGCGCCCAACCCTCTCCAGTTCCCCTTCACGCAGGGTTCTTGTTGCGATGGCCGGACGGCACAGGGCTCGCCTGTGCGTCCCGAGGCTTCGCGAAACCCTGTAGGCTCGTGCATTCCGCACGTGTCGATGTACTTGTTCGTGGCCGATATGAGGTCGCGGATTGAAAAGGATGATTACTTGTTCGACTTTGACATGCTGGGCCTTGCTCCGGCTCTGAATGACGCGCTGAAGCGCGCAAACTTTACCCAACCCACTCCGATCCAGAACCAGGCTATTCCGATGGCGCTGCAGGGTCAGGATATTATGGGGCTGGCGCAAACCGGCACCGGCAAAACTCTGGCCTTTGGGCTTCCTCTTATCGACCACCTGTTGGCTCAACCCGGTAAACCTGCCCCCAAGACCGCCAAGGCGCTGATCCTTGCGCCGACGCGCGAACTGGTCAATCAGATCGCCGAAAGCCTGCGAAATCTGACGAAGAAAACTAAAATCCGCGTCGCAACCGTTGTGGGCGGTCAGTCCATCGGCAAGCAGATTTCTTTCCTTGCACGCGGAACCGATATCCTCGTCGCGACCCCCGGTCGTCTGATCGACCTGATGGAGCGCGGCGCGGTTGATCTCAGCTCGGTCCGTCATCTGGTGCTGGACGAAGCGGACCAGATGCTGGACATGGGGTTCATTCACGCGCTGCGCCGCATTGCGCCCGAGCTTGGCACGCCGCGTCAAACCATGCTGTTTTCCGCCACTATGCCCAAGCAGATGGAAGAAATCAGCCAGACCTATCTGACGAACCCGCAGCGCATTCAGGTCTCCCCTCCCGGGAAGGCCGCTGACAAGATCACGCAGTCGATCCACTTCCTGAGCCGGGCAGAAAAGCCCGCCAAGCTGCGCGAACTTCTGTCCGAAGATGCCGACGCGCTGACACTGGTTTTTGCGCGCACAAAGCACGGCGCAGAACGATTGATGAAAGACCTCGTCGCTGACGGCTTTAACGCGGCCTCCATTCACGGCAACAAAAGTCAGGGTCAGCGTGACCGCGCAATCAAGGCGTTTCGCGCGGGTGAAATCAACGTGCTTGTGGCAACCGATGTCGCCGCGCGCGGTATCGACATTCCCGGCGTGGCATACGTAATCAATTACGACCTTCCTGAGGTGCCCGACAACTATGTGCACCGGATCGGCCGCACTGCCCGCGCAGGTCGCGAGGGTGAAGCAATCGCATTCTGCGCACCGGATGAGTTGGATCAGCTAAAGCAGATTCAAAAGGTAATGAAGATCGAAATCCCTGTCGCCAGCGGCACAATGCCGGAATTTGCAGAGCCCAAAAAGCCGCGCAAGCGTGGCGGGTTCCGTCGTCGTGGACCAAAACCTCAGGCAGCTAACGCTTCCGCCAAGCCTGGATCAAACCAGCGTCGGCGGCAGAAAAGAAAACCAGCCGCATGAATGAAAAAAGGTGCCGCAACACGCGGCACCTTTTTTAGTTTCCTGAGCTTTGGCGCTCGGCTTCTATCTCACGCCATTTGGCGACATTGCGGTTATGCTCGTCCAGCGTCTCCGCAAACGCATGCCCGCCTGTTCCGTCCGCAACAAAGAACACATAATTCGTGTCTTCCGGGGCGACCGCAGCCTCTAGGCTGGCAAGACCTGGATTCGCGATCGGGGTCGGTGGCAACCCATCAATAACATAAGTGTTCCAAGGTGTTGCACGACGAAGCTCACTCCGACGCAGGCCGCGTCCCAAAGTTCCCTGACCTTTCGTTACGCCATAGATGACGGTCGGGTCAGTCTGCAGCTTCATACCGCGCTCAAGCCGGTTCACGAAAACACTGGCCACCTGTCCGCGCTCATGCGGAACGCCCGTTTCCTTTTCGATGATCGAGGCAAGGATGAGCATTTCTTCCGGGCTGCTGATCGGCAGATCATCCTGCCGGTTTTCCCAAACCGCATTGACGCGCAACTGCTGCCTGTCCTGCATCCCCTGAAGAATGGCGTTCCTGTCAGCGCCACGTACCACGTCATAACTGTCGGGTGCCAACATCCCCTCGGCAGGAATTTCAGTCACTTCGCCGGTCAGGGCATCAATCTGTTTCAGCCCTTCGACGACCTGCCACGCGGTAACGCCTTCGGCCACCGAAACGCGATAGCGCGTATCAGCGTCGTTGCGTTTCTCGGTATAGGCAGCGGGCGCTTCCTCTTCGGTGACATCGAACGATGCAATCTCATCAAAGTCGAGCGTTGCAGGATTCAACTCACGCACCCGAGTTTGGATGCGCGTCACACCAATGCGGTATTCAATCTCGGATCCGCAAGTGCTCGCGCCGCTGCGCGTGATTTCGTCGATGATCTGCTCCATCGACGCGCCTTCGCGCACCAGGAAACTGCCTGCTTTCAACTGCGGAGCTTTGTCCGTGTAATCTGCCGCCATCCGGAAGATCATCGCGCTGCTGATCGCGCCCTGATCCTCCAGTTTCTGGCTGACTTCGGTCATGTTGGACCCGCGCTCCACCTGTAGGCAGATCGCGGTTTCCAGTGGACCTTCGTTTTTGTAACGCGATTGCCCCCACAGGATGAGGCCGCCCGACAAGAACAAGCCGACCACCAGAATGGTCAGCATATTAGACGCCAGTGCGCGCCACATTTAGCTGACCTTTCCGAAGATCACGCTGGCATTCGTGCCACCAAACCCAAACGAGTTGGACAGCGCCACATTGATCTCACGCTCACGCTTGGCGTTCGGAGCCAAGTCAATGGGCGTTTCCACGGCTGGATTGTCCAGATTGATCGTCGGCGGAGCCACCTGATCCCGAATTGCCAGGATAGAAAAGATCGCCTCGATCGCGCCAGCAGCGCCAAGCAGGTGGCCCGTAGCGGATTTGGTCGAGGACATGGTCGCATTTGCGGCGTGTTCACCCAGCAACCGCTCAACCGCGCCCAGCTCGATTGTATCCGCCATGGTCGATGTGCCATGCGCATTGATATAATCCAGGTCCTTCGGCTCCAGCCCCGCGCTGCGCAGCGCGGCTTTCATCGAGCGTTCAGCCCCGTCACCATCCTCGCTCGGTGCGGTGATATGGTAGGCGTCGCCGGACATGCCGTATCCCAGCACCTCGGCATAGATTTTGGCACCGCGTGCCTTGGCGTGTTCATACTCTTCAAGAATGACAATACCGGACCCTTCACCCATAACAAAACCATCCCGATCAACATCATAAGGACGGCTGGCAGCCTTGGGGTTGTCCGCATATTTGGTGGACAGCGCTTTACAGGCGTTGAACCCCGCGATGCCGATCTCGCAAATGCAGCCTTCACCGCCACCTGCGACCATGACATCGGCGTCTCCTGCACGGATAATCCGGCTTGCGTCACCGATGGCGTGGGCCCCTGTCGAACACGCGGTAACGACCGAGTGGTTCGGCCCTTTGAAGCCGTGGCGGATGGAAACCTGCCCAGACGCCAGGTTGATCAACGCCCCGGGAATAAAGAATGGGGATACCCTGCGCGGTCCCTTGTCGCGGATCAGGTTCGCCGTTTCCGCAATGGACCCCAGACCACCAATTCCCGAACCGATCAGGACACCGGTGCGCAAGCGCGCCTCTTCATCCTCGGGAAGCCAACCCGCGTCCTTGCAAGCCATTTCAGCAGCCGCGATCGAATACAGGATGAAATCCTCAACCTTGCGTTGCTCTTTCGGCGACATCCATTCATCGGGGTTGAACGTCCCGTCCGATCCATCCCCACGGGGGACTTCGCAGGCGTAGGTCGTGGTGACCCCGCTTGCCTCGGCATCGAACAGCGTGATTGGTCCCGCGCCGGATTCTCCATCCAACAGCCGCGACCAGGTTTCCTCGACCCCACTGGCCAACGGAGTGACCAATCCCAGACCGGTTACAACGACTCTGCGCATGAAGTGCCTCTTGCCTGCTTCGTGTTTAAGAAACGCTCATACCCCGTGCCGGGGTGCGGGGGCAAGAGCAACAGCAAATTCTGCGTTGAACACCTGACGCTGCGAAAGGCAAAGACATGCCGAAAGTGGACCCCCAAGCCTAAAATAAAATCCGCCCCCTCAAAATAGATGAGGAGGCGGACAGAGCGTTCGGACTTGTCTTACTGAAACTCAGCCACTGGCTCGTGAGCCGCGCTTGCGACACTCAGGGCTTCTGACAAATCAATTGTCTTGCGGAACAACGCCCGACCGACCAGCGCACCCGAGATATTCGGGATATAGGCCAAACGTGAAATATCATCCGCCGTGCGCACAACGCCGCTTGCGATGATAGGCGTACGAGACTTTTCGGCCAGACCCGAGATCAAACCCAGCTGCGCCTCAACGTCTTCCATATCGCTGTCGATATCGGTCACGAGAATGGCGGCGAAAGGCGTGTCGGCGAAAGCCTCAATAAATGCGTCAGGGGTAAAGGCACTTTGGCTGCGCCAGCCTTCCGTCATAACCTGACCCTGCCAGACATCCACGGCCAAAACGATCTGGTCCGGATGCAGCTTGGCAAGTTCTTTGACCAGGTTAGGATCCCAGGCGGCCAAGGTACCGATCACGATCCGCCCGGCGCCTTTGTCGATCCAGTATTCAACTTGCTCGCGGGTCCGCATGCCACCTGCCAGTTGCACGGGAATCTCTGCCGAACGGATAATTTCCTCGACCAGTTCCGAGTTCGTGTCGCGCCCTTCAATTGCGTCGAAATCCGTCAGGTGCATCCATTCTGCGCCGGCAGAGGCCCAGCTATGCGCCGTTTCTGCGGGATTCACGTGCCAAATCATGGCCTCGTCCAAACGGCCTTTGTCCAGCGTGACACACCGGCCGTCCTGCAGTTCCATCGTGGGGTAAATCCTCATGAGCTTACTCCTCCGCCCAATCATTCTGGAAGTCCAGAATATCATAAACAGAGAATTGCGGTCGGGTTCTACCAGTTTCGGCAAACTACAGACAGTTTGCGGCATCGACCTTTGCGATTCAGTGGCGCGTAGGAGGTCCGTTTCGGCGCAACAGATGGACAGGTGAACCTTGGAACTCACCTTCTCTCATCAACACGTATCCCAGCTTTTCCGCCAGTTTCTGAGAAGCCGAATTTGATGAATTCACCAATGCAACCAATGGCCCCGGCATAATTCGGTCGAACCAATCATGTGCGGCCTGCGCCGCCTCCAAGCCCAGACCCCGACCCTGCGCTTCGGGTGCCAGAACCCACCCAGCCTCGGGAAAACTGTCAAAGTCTTCGCCCAACGCGCGATTTCCATAGAAAAAGCCCGCTTGCCCAATCATCTGACGATTCGATTGCTGGATGACCGCCCACTGACCAAATCCGGCCATTTGCCAGTGACCCGCGTTTCTGAGAAACGAATCCCACGCTTCGCCGCGCGATCGGGGTGTACCACCGATATGCCGCACGACACACGGGTTCCGCCAAATCTCGGCGAACCGATTAAAATCCTCGGGCCGCATGCCGCAGAGCGTCAGGCGTGCCGTGTTGATCATCGGGGTGGATCGTATCATGCCCTGCCCGCTCAGATATTTTTGCCTCACTCAAATGGTGGCGGAGGAACGTCGCGGCTGGCAAGCAAGAATTCCGCTCGGGCACAAAAAAACGGCGCCTCCGTTGCCCGGAAGCGCCGCTTTTGACTGAATTCGAAGGTCTTAGGACGCTTCAGAGATGAACTTGACGGCGTCGCCAAAGGTCTGGATGGTCTCGGCTGCGTCATCGGGGATTTCGATGCCGAACTCTTCTTCGAAGGCCATGACCAGTTCAACAGTGTCCAGGCTGTCTGCGCCCAGATCGTCGATGAAAGAAGCGTTTTCCGCTACTTTGTCTTCTTCGACACCCAGGTGCTCAACAACGATCTTTTTAACGCGATCTGCGACGTCGCTCATGTCTATTCCTCATTCCGTTTCAGGGCGTAGTGCCCGGTTCTGCCCTTGCCCGCTCAGGCTGGCTTTGATTTGCCCGATCCGGGCGGTTAAGGTCCCCGATTACCGGGAAAGTAGAAGGCCGACCGTTTGGCCGACCCCTGCATTTATGCGCCGCCTATAGCACAGACAACGCCCGAGGCAAACGCTTTCGCACCTGCCCCGATCCGCGCTCACAACATGGCCATACCGCCGTTAACATGCAAGGTGGTTCCGGTAACATATCCAGCTTCGGGGCTGGCAAGATACAGAACCGCCGCCGCAATTTCCGAGGCATCCCCCATGCGACCTGCGGGAACCTGTCCAAGAATTCCCGCCTTCTGGTCATCCGTCAGCTTGTCGGTCATCGCGGTCGTGATGAATCCTGGCGCCACAGCATTCGCTGTAATCCCCCGGCTGGCGACCTCATAGGCCAGTGATTTGGTCATACCAACCATCCCCGCCTTGGATGCGGCATAGTTCGCCTGACCGGGGTTGCCCGTGGCACCAACAACCGACGAGATGTTGATGATCCGGCCCCAACGCGCCTTCATCATGCCACGCAACACGCCTTTGCACAGCTTCGCGGTCGAGGTCATGTTGACGTCGATGACGCTCTGCCATTCCTCGTCCGACATACGCATGAACAGGTTGTCGCGGGTAATACCGGCGTTGTTGACCAGAATATCGACCGACCCCATTGCCTCAGCCGCTTGCTTCGGCAGGGCTGCGACAGCCTCGGGGTCGCTTAGATTGCAGGGCAGCACATGGGCGCGCTCGCCCAGTTCACCAGCAAGGGCTTCCAGCGGCTCAACCCGCGTACCCGACAACGCAACTGTCGCGCCTGCAGCATGCAAAACGCGCGCGATCTCACCGCCGATCCCGCCCGAGGCACCGGTGATCAGTGCGTTCTTACCTGTCAAATCAAACATTCGATTATCCTTTTCATACGCATCCACCGATGCGCTGTGTCTTACGATTCGGCCTGCGTCACATTCTGCACGTCATCCGGCGTGCCAACAGCTTTACCCGCGATCGCGCGGTCGATTTTGCGGATCATCCCAGACAAGGCTTTGCCTGCCCCGATTTCCCACGTTTCGGTCACGCCCTGCGCGGCCATGTACTGAACGCTTTCGCGCCAACGAACTGATCCCGTGACCTGTTCCACCAGCAACTGCCGGATCAGATCCGGGTCGCTAATGGCCTCGGCGCGCACATTCGCGATCAACGGCACGGCAGGTGCCTTGATTTCAACACCGGCCAGAGCTTCATCCATCACATCCGCCGCAGGCTGCATCAGCGCACAGTGGAAAGGCGCGCTGACAGGCAGCATGACTGCGCGCTTGGCGCCCTTTTCCTTGGCAATCTCGGCCGCGCGTTCAACAGCGGCTTTCGCGCCCGAAACCACAACCTGAGTCGGATCGTTGTCGTTTGCGGCCTGACAAACCTCACCCTGCGCGGCTTCGTCCGCCACAGCGCGTACCGCATCCAAATCCAGCCCAAGGATCGCGGCCATTGCGCCCTCGCCCACTGGAACAGCGCTTTGCATCGCTTGCCCCCGGGTGCGCAACAGGCGCGCTGTATCCGAAACTGACAACGCGCCAGACGCAGCCAATGCTGAATACTCACCCAACGAATGGCCTGCCACAAATGCAGCATCCGTGACGGAAACGCCCTCAGCCTCCAACGCGCGCATCGCTGCCATCGACGTCGCCATCAATGCGGGCTGCGCGTTCTGGGTCAGTGTCAGTTCAGCGATATCGCCTTCCCAGATCAGGCTGCTCAGCTTTTCGCCCAATGCTTCATCGACCTCGTCGAATACCGCCTGCGCGGTGGGATACGCCTCGGCCAGAGCCTTGCCCATTCCGATGGTCTGGGCGCCCTGCCCGGGGAAAACAAATGCGCGTGTCATTGCAACCTCTTGGATGACGTTAGGTTGCGGCGGGGTGTAAACCGTGTGACCGCGCGGCACAAGCACTGCCTTGGGTCTGCGCCTTGGCACCATAGCTGTGCGCGGCCCGCTATTGTGTCCTGACTGTATGGCGATAGGTTGATCGCAGCGATCCTATCTCCGGAGCACCAGATGTCCGCGACGAATACCTTCTCCAGCTATGGCAGCGTAACCAAGACCTTTCATTGGCTGACCGCCCTGTTGATTTTGACCGCTCTGCCGTTGGGCTGGATCGCAAACGACATAGCCCACGCTATTTATGATCCGACGATACCAACCACCGAGGATGACATCGCGCGAGCCGCTCGTTTGTTTTCACTGCACAAGACTGTGGGCATCACCGTTTTCTTCGTCGCGCTGGCCCGTATCCTTTGGGCTGTCTCACAAACCAAGCCCGGCCTCTTGAACGCCGATAACAAACCCGAAGCCTTCGCTGCTGAAACCGTTCACTGGCTGCTCTACGGGTCTTTGGTTCTTGTTCCTTTGACCGGTTGGGTGCATCACGCAGCGGCTGAAGGTTTTGCGCCGATCCTGTGGCCATTCGGACAAAACCTGCCGTTTGTTCCAAAGTCCGCGCATCTGGCAGAGTTCACAGCCAGCCTGCACTGGTTGTTTGTCTGGACCCTTGCCGGATCTCTGGTTCTGCACATTGCCGGGGCGCTCAAGCACCATGTCGTCGACAAGGACAGCACCCTTCGGCGAATGCTGCCGGGCAACGCACAGGCACCTGAACCACCTGCGCAACATCACTCGTCAGTTCCGGCTATTGCGGCACTTGCGGTCTGGGGCGCAGTTCTGATCGGTGGATGGAGCATCGGTGCATTCGACCATCATTCCGACGCCGGCGCGGACACTACCGAACTGGCCGAAGTGCAATCCGACTGGCAAGTTCAAGAGGGTACTCTGGCCATTACGATCACTCAATTGGGCAGCCCCGTGACCGGTCAATTTGAGGAATGGACCGCAGCCATCGCATTTAATGACCCGGCGCAACCCGGGCTGGCCGGGTCAGCCGAGGTAACCATTGCCATCCCTTCACTCAGCCTTGGCACCGTCAGCGGTCAGGCCATGGGCGCGGATTTCTTCGACAGCGCACAATTTCCAACGGCCAGCTTCAAAGCGGACCTGTACAAAACCGAAACCGGGTATGAGGCACGAGGGCCCCTGACGATCCGCGACAAATCACTGGATGTCGTTCTACCGTTCACGCTGAACCTTCAGGAGGATAGCGCGACCGTGACCGTCTCCGGGCAATTAGAACTGAACCGCATGGATTTCGGCGTCGGCACATCTCAACCCACCGAAGACTCCTTGGGTTTTGCGGTTGTTGTTTCGGTAGACCTGACTGCAACGCGCGGCGAATAAAAAAACCGCCGGAGCCATAAGCTCCGGCGGTTTCGCACTTGATACCTGAAGTTGCCTTAGTCGGCTTTCTGAGCCTCGACTGAAATGCGGACCTCAACCTCATCACCAACGAAGGGGGCAAACTGACCGAGGTCGAATTCGCTGCGCACAAGCGTCGTTGTCGCATCGAAACCCGCCCAAGGCTTGCCAGCCATCGGGTGTTCGCCAACCTGATTGAGTTTGGCGTCCAGAACAACCGACTTGGTCACGCCATTCATGGTCAGGTCACCCGTGATGTTCGCGGTATTTTCACCTGTGACCTCGATGCCGGTTGAGGTGAATGTCACCAGATCACCTTCGGCTGCGCCAAAGAAATCCTCGGTCATGAAGTGATCTTCGCGCGGCTTCCAGCCGGTAAACATCTCGATCACGGGCATCGAAACCGAAACGGTCGAAGCTGCCGGATTTTCCTGATCAAACATGATCTCGCCCTCGAAACCCGAGAACATTCCGTAGGTGGTCGAAAAACCAAGGTGGTTGTAGCTGAAGATGACCTGGCTGTGGCTGGGGTCCAGAACGTATTTTTCGGCGCTTGCAAACGCCGAAGTCGCTGATACGGCCAGAGCAGCAGCAAGAAGTGTGGATTTCATGACAATCTCCGAAATGTTGTGGATGCAAACCTGTTGGGTTGCTCGATAACGAAAATGTGCCGCCCAAGGGCGGCACACAAGTCCTATTCTCTCACAACATCTGTTCCTATTTGAACAGAATAGAAATCAGGCGAAAATTGTTACACTTCCGCTCAGTTGACCCTTGAGCGCTCGGCTGACATCCGCCGACTGCAGCGGCAACTTCATCAGCAGGCTGCCATCGACGTCGAACAACTCAACCTGATCGTCTGAAAATTTGGCACCACCCAGCGTGTCATAGCTGCGGCGCAGTACGGTCTGTGGGCGACCGTTTTCATTCTTTTGCAGCACCCGAACCTCGCGGCGGATCGGGTCGAAATAAGCATCGGGGCGTGCATCCAGAACCTGAATAGTCAGCAGGCTAACACCTACGATCAAGAACGCCAGTGAAGCAGCCAGCTTGATGGGCCATACTTCGGCAGCCATCACCGATCCCGGCGCCAGCCACATCGAGAAGGACATCACAATCAGAAAGGCGCCAACAACGCGGGCCAAGACCATCCGCACCTTCCAGTTGGGGGCGAAAGTGATCAGGACTGGAACTGATTTTTCAAAAGTCGCGGTATTCGCGGACTGTTCAAACGTATTCGTATTAATCGCGGTCATTTTTCTCACCCTGTTCTCAGGTTGCCGACTTGGGTCCGGTGTGTCCGGTTTTTGTCCCGGTATGACATTCAATTTCGATTTGAAAAGCGTCAGGAATTGGGCAACCCAAAGGAAATAGCAGGACTTCACCATGGCATATGTGACGGGACTTGCCCCCCGGCCATAAACGTGTATACGGGGCCATCCTTCGCTAATCGTATGAATCGCGCAGCCTCTCGTGGCAGGGTCGCGGAGGGTTGAATGGCCCCGCCTTTGAAGTGCGCCTTGATATAAACAGGAGTGCACATGCCACTGTATGAGCATGTAGTGATCGCGCGTCAGGATCTGTCCAACGCGCAGGCAGAAAGCCTTGTCGAACATTTCGGCACCGTTCTGGCTGACAACGGCGGCAGCGTCGTCGACAGCGAGTACTGGGGCGTCAAGACGATGGCTTACAAGATCAACAAAAACCGCAAGGGCCATTACGCCTTCCTCAAGACTGACGCGCCCGTGGCTGCGAAAGACGAGATGGAGCGCCTGATGCAGCTGCACGACGATGTCATGCGCGTTCTGACCATCAAGGTCGACGAGCATGCCGAGGGCCCCTCGGTCCAGATGCAGAAGCGCGACGAGCGCGAAGGCCGCCGCGAGCGCCGCTGATCTAACGCCTGACGAAAGGACATAAACCATGGCCGCAAAACCATTTTTCCGCCGCCGCAAGGTCTGCCCGTTCTCGGGTGAGAACGCGCCGAAGATCGACTACAAAGACACCCGTCTGCTGCAGCGCTACATCTCTGAGCGCGGCAAGATCGTTCCTTCGCGCATTACTGCTGTTTCGGCAAAAAAGCAGCGTGAACTGGCTCGTGCTATCAAGCGCGCCCGCTTCCTCGCCCTGCTGCCCTACGCCGTGAAGTAAGGAGAGACTGACATGCAAGTTATCCTGCTGGAACGCGTTGCGAAACTGGGTCAGATGGGCGACGTCGTTGACGTCAAGCCCGGCTTTGCCCGCAACTTCCTGCTGCCCCAAGGCAAAGCGCTGAGCGCATCGGACGCCAACATCGCGTCGTTCGAAGCCCAGAAAGCACAGCTTGAGGCACGCAACCTGGAAACCAAGAAAGAAGCTGAAGCACTGGCTGAAAAGCTGGACGGTCAGCAGTTCATCGTGATTCGCTCGGCATCGGATGCTGGCGCTCTGTACGGCTCGGTCACCCCGCGTGACGCCGCAGACGCCGCGACCGAAGCTGGCTTCACCGTCGACAAGAAACAGGTCGCCCTGGTCGCTCCGATCAAGGAACTGGGTCTTCACGCGGTTGCAATCAAACTGCACCCCGAGGTCGAAGTTGAGATCAAGATGAACGTCGCCCGTTCGGAAGAAGAAGCCGAGTTGCAGGCGTCGGGCAAGTCGATCCAAGAGCTGGCCGCTGAAGAAGAAGCCGCTGCAGAGTTCGAAATCGCCGAGCTGTTCGACGATATCGGGTCCGCCGCGTCCGAAGACGACGAGCTGGTGACCGAAGAAGCTCCGGCTGAGGAAGAAGACGAAACCAAAGCCTGATTTGGTGGTCTAACCCATAAAAAGGCCGCACGGAATGTGCGGCCTTTTTTGTCTGCACGTCCTACGGGCAAAATTCGGCCAGATTCTTCACCTATGCTTGCAGTCCGACGATTGATTCCTATCATCGCGCCCAGAATGACCGGAGACATTATATGACACCCCTCCTACGCCGCGGTGTTCTGGCCATGCTGCTTGCCGCTCCCCTTGCTGCTTGCGGTGCCCCCGAAACGCCAACCCGCGCCCAGTTCGATCCCCCGCTCTATCCCAACGAAACCCCTGAGCTTCGTGCGTCGATCAACAAGTGGGCCGATCACTATGAACTGCCGCGCGAGCTTGTCCACAAACTGGCGATCCGGGAAAGCACTCACCGCCCATGGGCGGTAAATCGACCTTATTATGGTTTGCTCCAAATCCTGCCTGCGACTGCAAGATCAATGGGCTATACCGGCAATCCCAAGGGCTTACTCGACGCGGATACCAATCTGGAATTTGCGGGAAAATACCTGAGAGGTGCCTGGCTTTTGTCTGACGGCGACCAGCAGCGCGCAATCTTTTTGTATGCCAAAGGATATTACCCTGAGGCGAAAGCACGCGGAATGCTTGTCGAAACCGGCCTGAGGCCAGAATAGCCGCATCGCACCAAACAAAGACAAAAAAGCGAAAAACCGCCGACAATATGCGGGTTTTGGCCTATCTCTGTGGCTGTTTCCCTGCAATACACCTGCTTGAACTTCACAAATTACTTGCCCTTCATGGCATTGGTAACACAACGTATGATTTAGTATGGACAGATATGGCTATTCTTTGGGGAAAGAATTGCCGCCACAAAGGTTGGACAAGTGAAACTAATAGACTTGGCCGCGATCGACCACGAGGAGAAGTCGGCCGCCGACATAATAACTGCCGTCTGCCAGGAACTTGGCTTTGACTACGCGTCCTATGCCACATTCAATCCCGTCAAAGGGGATGTGCAGGGCTACGCGAACTATCCTGACGAATGGAAGATCCACTACGGAACCCAGGGCTTTCACCATTTCGACCCCACTCTGTACCAGTCCGTCCTTAGCATCGCGCCCGTGGATTGGGGCCGGTTTAACCACGACGAAAAATTCCACGCCGTATTTCGCGACGCCCATGATTTCGGGATTACGTCCCGTGGGTTAACCGTGCCCGTGCGGGGGCCTTACGGCGAATGTGGGCTCTTGAACGTCACGCGCGACTGCTCGGACGAAGAATGGGAAAAGCTGAAAAGACACGTCATGGGCGACCTGCAACTGGCAGCGGTACAAGCCCATGACACGGTCATGCAATCCGGACTGTTGGCCAAAGCCCTGTACCTGCCCGCCCTGTCGACGCGGGAAAAAGAGATCCTGCAATGGGTCGCGGAAGGTAAATCCCAGCAGGACATAGGCGACATTCTGTCAATCTCGCACCGCACCGTCGAAGTCCATATGCGGTCTGGTCGGGAAAAGCTGGGGGCTTTGACGACTCCGCAGGCAATTGGGCGCGCAATTGGTCTCGGCCTGATAGCTCCCGGTTAACAAGAAACTTAAAACCCTACGGGATACCCCCAATAGCGTAAGCTTCGAACATGGTTAACTTTACCTCTACGGTAACCAGACTGTAGGGGGATGGATATGATCATCGTAATTGATGGTATCAACCAACACAAATTTAGAGATGTCCTTGATGAAATGTACCAATTGCGCGCGCGTGTCTTCGGCGAGCGATTGGGCTGGGATGTAAATATCACAAACGGGCGCGAGCGCGATCAGTTCGACGATTTGCACCCTGCACATGTTGTCAGCATCAACGACGATGGGGACGTCGTTGGCTGCATGCGGCTGTTGCAGACCACCGGGCCGCACATGCTGTCCGATGTGTTTCATTCGATTTTGGATGGCGAACCTCCGATCCGCAGCGCGCGGGTCTGGGAGGCTACGCGGTTTTGTGTCGACACCAGACGGCTCTCGCAGGGCCGCGGCAAGAACACCGTTTCATATGTCACCAGCGAGGTCATGATCGGCTCATTCGAGTACGCGATGGCGGCCGGGGTTCTGGATTCCATCGCGGTGATTGACCCGGTCATGAACCGGGTTCTGCAACGGTCCGGCAATGCACCATACGACTATGTCGGCACCGCCAAACCGATGGGCAAGGTGGTCGCTATGGCGGCACTGATGGATTGTTCCGAAGAGCGAATTTCAGGAATTCGGGAATATGCAGGCATCAATCATGATGTCTTTCTAAGCGACGAAGCCGCGCTCGACCTGTTCGCCGGAACCAAAATCAAACCGAAAAAGCCGGCGAACTACGACCACAAACCGCTGAGTCAATTAGAGAAATACTTTGTGGAACAAATGAATGCGGCCACGACCAAGGCAGAAGTCGAATCTGTTCTGCAATTGATCGAGGCGCTGTCGGATAGTTTCACGCCAGAGCAGAAGATCGCTCTGCTGAATACCCCCCGTGCTTTAGCTTATGAGGCCTAACCCCCTTACCTCATTCCACTAAAGCCACACTGTCGGAGCCGTCTTTTTGCAGGCGGCTCCGATTTTTTTGCCCAATGCAATATCGGGCGGAAGAGGATTATTCCTCTTCCAGTGCTTCCACGGCTTTTTGCAGGTCGTCTTTGCTGACTTCTTTGTCAGCCACCTGAGCCAGTTCGACGATATAGTCGATGACTTTGTCTTCAAAGATCGGCGCGCGCAGTTGCTGCTGCATCTGAGCGTTCTGCTGCACGAATTCAAAGAACTGACGTTCCTGACCCGGGTACTGACGTGCCTGGTTCATGATCGCCTGAGTCATTTCTGCGTCGGTGACCTCAACCTCGGCCTTCTGACCCAGTTCTGCCAGCAGCAGACCCAGACGCACGCGGCGCTCGGCCAGTTTGTTGTGCTCGTCGGTGGGCTCGATCTCGCCGTGATCGTGGCCTTCAACTTCTGGGTTTTCTTCGTGCCACAGTTGATGCGCGATCTGTTTGGCTTCGGCTTCCACCAGCGACGGCGGCAGGTCAAACGAAACCTTCTCGTCCAGCACATCCAGCAGCGCGCGCTTCATCACCGCGCGCGATGCACCGGCATATTCAGCTTCCAGACGCTCGGCGATTTGACCCTTCAAGGCCTCCAGATCTTCGGCACCGAACTTGGTGGCAAGCTCGTCGTTCACTTCGGCTGCGACCGGTTCTTTCACTTCTTTTACAGTGCAGGTGAAGACAGCCTCTTTGCCTGCCAGATGCTCGGCGCCGTATTCTTCGGGGAAGGTGACGTTGACGTCTTTTTCTTCCTCGGCCTTCACACCAACCAGCTGCTCTTCAAAGCCGGGGATGAAGCTGTTCGAGCCCAGAACCAGCGGGTAATCTTCGGCCGAGCCACCTTCGAATTCTTCGCCGTCCACTTTGCCGACAAAGTCGATCACAACCTGATCGCCATCTTTGGCTTTCGACCCTTTGCGGCGCGCTTTGAAATCCTGCGCGGTTTCAGCCAGGTTGTTCAGTGCCTCTTCGATGGCCGCGTCGTCGGCTTTGACGACCAGCTTTTCCAGTTCAACCGATTTCAGGTCAACTTCGGGGATCGCGGGCAGCGCTTCATAGGACATCTCGACATGGACGTCGTCGCCTTCTTTCCAGTCCTCATTGGTCATCTTGACCTCGGGCTGCAGCGCGGGACGCTCACCGCTGTCTTCAAAGTGCTTGTTCATCGCACCGTCGATGCTTTCCTGCATCGCTTCACCCAGCAGACGCTGACCGAACTGCTTTTTCAGCAGCGCCATCGGCACCTTGCCTTTACGGAAGCCTTTCATTTCGACTTCCGGCTGCGCTTCGGTCAGCTTTTCGTTGACCTTTTCATCCAGCTCAGCTGCGGAAACGACGATGTTATAGCCGCGTTTCAGACCTTCGTTCAGCGTCTCGGTAACCTGCATTATGGTAGTCCCCATAGGATTCGGGGCGCGCAAAACGGCGCGCCGGGCAAATTTGACGCCTTCTATTTGTCCTGTGGCCCGCGTGCAAGAGGCAAAGCCCGGATCAGCCTTGTTTTGCCACCGAAACGGACAAAAAAACGCCCCGAAATCCGTCGGGACGTTTCAAGCCGTTTCGCAGCAGATCAGAAGCGCCAACGCGCACCCAGGGCCCAGGCTTCGTTCTTGTCAAAATCCACTGTGCCATCGAAATCGTGGCTGCGGTATTTCAGGTAGGCATCGGTGTTGATGCTGTCGATCCGCTGAACGACCGCGATCCCCCAGGATTTGGTGCTGGACCCTTCGTTGCTAAAATCAGAGCCATCGAAATAGTCGATGCCGATCCCTGTCTGCCCCCACGAAACCCAGTCGTCCTCATAGGCAACCTTGGCATACCAGTAATCAGGGTCACTGGCACCTGCGGCCGTGTCATCACGCGTACCCAGCGCTGCCGTAAAACTGAACCCGCTCGGCAAAAGAACAGAGGCCGACCCGATCGTGTCCTTCCGCTCCCCCGAACTGTCATCGAAATCACGCACCGCATAAGCGATGCTGGCGGCGAACTCCACCCCGTTGGCAAACGTGTTCCCGTATGAAACCGCGATATCGTAATAGTCATCATCGTCGCTGTCGGACAGGATATTCTGGCCATAGGCAATCGCGGCCGAGAACCCATTGAAATCCGGGGTGTCATAGCGAATTCTTCCCCTGCGACCACCGTCAAAGTTGCTGGCGGAATCGCCAACCGTGATCGCACTCAGCAAACCGTCAGGCTGTCTGTAGAAAAACGCTCCGTTTTCATCGTTTGTGAACGAATAGAGCGCCGTACCGACATAAGACAGGTCAACTTCAGCAGCCCCGTCCGACGCCATGCTACCTTGCCCGGCCGAGAATTTTCCATAGCTTCCCCGCAGTGCAAAATCCACATGACGCAGATCTTCCCGTGACCAACCATCGTTGTTGGTTCCATTCTGGTTGGCCGACCCTGTGCTGGGCAGGCCGAGGCCAGTTTCGAACCAGAACGTAAACTCGTTGCTGCCATAGGGTTGCATCAGACGCAGCCCGACGCGGCTGTTTGACAGATCGTTGTCAAGCAGGCGCGTTTCGGTTTCCTCGCCATCGTCAACGGAGACAATCACCGGATGGAATTGCCCGTATAACTCGACATATCCACCACTGTTGTTTTCATATTTTAGCTCTGCTGCAGCAGGCGCTGCTGCCGCCGCTGCCAAAACAGTTGCCACTGAACTAAGCACAATTCTCTGGGTCATTTCACTCACCATGAAAAAATTCCGGTTTCCGGCACTGCCCAATCGCGCACCAATCCCCATTTTTTCACAAGCATCCAGCCATCCAGATCAAGTCGCGTATGCCAAGCGCAACCACAACAACTAAATGCCTGTAATATTTATACTGTTCAAATTTTCAAAAGGTGTTTCATTTACTCCTCTCCAATGCATCAAGAGTGCAGCCCAGCCACACGTGTTGCAAACATTCGCTGCTGGTCCGCACGACTTTGATGGGCCAATAGCCGCCGAGACAGATCACGCTCGGCCAATTACCGCCGATACAATCACATATTCATTTCTTTAAAAACACAAGGCAATTGTTCTGGCAAATCCTCTGCAATCAGCCCAGGACCAAAGGACACTGCGCATTCAACATGCAGCCAGGCGGCAGATTCCGCCGCCTGCATCGGGTCAAATCCTCGCGCCAAAAGCCCGGTTATGAACCCCGCCAGAACGTCCCCTGACCCTGCTGTCGCCAGCCAGGGTGCCGCACGTTCATAGAATGCCGCATTGATCGAGCATCGCCCATTCGGAGCAGCGATGACTGTATCCGGCCCTTTGAACAAGACGACACATCCAGCTCTCTCAGCGGCCTCACGGGTGGCGTCCACCTTGGAATAAGCCGGGCCCGTGGTCGGGGTAGCCTCCAGTTTCTCGGAAATATCGGGGAACAAACGCGCGAACTCGCCCCCATGCGGGGTCAAAACGCAATTTTCATGCAGGCGGCTAAACAAAGCAGAAGGATCATCTGCAAACGCCGTCAGTGCATCCGCGTCCAGCACAGTCGCGCGATTGGCGCTCAGAGCAGCCGGGACAAGCTCTTGCGCCCGTTCCACTCCCAACCCGGGACCTAAGCACAGCGCATTCAGCCGGTTATCCGACAACACATCGGCAAGCCCCTCGCCCCCTTCGACACGCCGTAGCATGATGGCCGTCACCTGCGCCGCCACTTCCATCTGCGCGGCCGAAGGAACACCCAGTGTCACCAACCCCGCCCCAATCCGCAAAGCCCCCCGCGCCGCGAGCCGCGCCGCGCCGGTTTTCGCCGCACCGCCTGAGAGGATAAGTGCGTGGCCGTGGGTGTATTTGTGATCGCATAGCTTTTTGGAGAGATACTGGGGCAAGTTGCTTTGATCTGCTTCCGTACACAGCACCCGAACCAGTTTTTCCTGATCATGGAGCTTAACCAAAGCACTGCCGACCGCTGAATCAGACTCTTCCAGTGACGGCAGCCCAATGCCAGCCACAACAGTCTTTCCACAATATCGGGGACCATCCGCGATTAGATGGCCAATCTTTCTGGAATGAAATGAAACGGTCAAATCAGCCGAAATTGCGGAGCCTATCGCCCGACCGCTGTCTGCGCACAACCCACTAGGTGTATCTACGGACACAACCCGAACACCTTTCTCCATTAGCAGAGTTTTCACCGCCTCTTGAGCCAAAAGGCTGAACGCACCCCCAAAAGGACGGGTCAATCCGGTTCCAAACAAACTATCGACAATCAGGTCCAAATGATCCGGGAAAGGCAGATACTCATCCACCAAGGGCGGTGGATCAATCTTTCGAACATTGACGGTCCCGATCTCCACCCACCGCTCATAATTCACCCGTGCATCCGGCGGCAGCTTCTCGACATCCCCATACAGGAACACCTCAACCTGCCACCCTAACCCATGCAACAGCCGCGCCACGACGAACCCGTCGCCGCCGTTATTCCCTGGCCCACACAACACAACAGCGCGTAGCGGATCCCCTTCATCTGGCCCCAAATATCCCGGGGAGCGCGAGGGGCTGGCCCCTCGCTTGCGCAACTCCGGCCACTCTTCGAAAATCGCATCAACGACACCCTGCCCGGCCCGTTCCATCAACTCCAGCCCGGTCACCTCACCAGACCCGATCGCCGCCTGTTCGATGGCTCGCATTTGCGCGGCGGTCAGCAATTCCGTCATCTCAATCCCTCTGTCGATTCACTTTTGATTATTTTTTGTGCAAGTCGACCAAAATTTAACCGGCCCTCTATTTTCTCTTCACCCGATGACGGGCATTTACGCAATCGGATTGCCGACCGATCTTAGACGTGGTCAGTGCCATCCTGACAAGAGTTAAAGGGAGCTCGGGATGAAGAAGATCGAAGCGATCATCAAACCGTTCAAACTCGATGAGGTGAAAGAGGCATTGCAGGACGTCGGCGTCCAGGGCCTCAGCGTGATCGAGGTGAAAGGGTTTGGTCGTCAGAAAGGCCACACCGAACTGTATCGCGGTGCGGAATACGTGGTCGACTTTCTGCCCAAAGTGAAGGTCGAAGTCGTTTTGGATGACGATCAGGTCGATGCTGCCATCGACGCCATCGTCTCGGCCGCTAAGACCGACAAGATCGGCGACGGCAAGATCTTTGTCTCGCCCGTTGAACAAGCCATTCGCATCCGGACCGGTGAGACCGGCTCGGAAGCACTGTAATCGAACGCACTCAAATCAGAGGAATAGAGAGTATGAGCAAGGACGCAGTTCTTCAGCTGATCAAAGACGAAGGCGCCGAATACGTCGATGTTCGCTTTACCGACCCGCGCGGCAAGCTGCAGCACGTGACCCTGATGGCCGATCAGGTTGACGAAGACTTCCTGGAAGAAGGTTTCATGTTCGACGGTTCGTCCATCGCGGGCTGGAAGTCGATCGAAGCATCCGACATGAAGCTGGTCGTCGACACCGAAAGCGCCTATGTCGATCCGTTCTACGCGGAAAAGACCATCTGCGTGCACTGCTCGGTTGTCGAGCCCGACACCGGCGAAGCCTATGAACGTGACCCGCGCGGCACCGCACAGAAAGCCGAAGCCTACCTGAAAGCATCGGGTATCGGCGATGTGGCCTACATGGGCCCCGAAGCTGAATTCTTCCTGTTCGACGACGTCCGTTTCTCGAACAGCATCAACAAGGTATCCTACGAAGTTGATGCAACCGACGCATCGTGGAACACCGACACCGAGTACGAGATGGGCAACATGGGCCATCGTCCGGGCGTCAAGGGCGGCTACTTCCCGGTCAACCCGATCGACGAAGCGCAGGACCTGCGTTCGGAAATGCTGTCGACCATGAAGCGTCTGGGCATGAAAGTGGACAAGCACCACCACGAGGTTGCGTCCTGTCAGCACGAGCTGGGCCTGATCTTTGACAGCCTGACCAAGCAGGCCGACGAACTGCAGAAGTACAAATACGTCATCCACAACGTGGCACACGCCTACGGCAAATCGGCCACCTTCATGCCGAAGCCCATCGCAGGTGACAACGGCACCGGCATGCACGTGAACATGTCGATCTGGAAAGACGGCAAGCCGCTGTTCGCTGGCGACAAATACGCTGACCTGTCCGACGAAGCCCTGTACTTCATCGGCGGCGTTCTGAAGCACGCCAAGACCCTGAACGCCTTCACCAACCCGTCGACCAACAGCTACAAGCGTCTGATCCCGGGCTTTGAAGCCCCCGTTCTGCGCGCTTATTCGGCTCGTAACCGTTCGGGTTGTGTCCGTATTCCGTGGACCGAAAGCCCGAAAGCCAAGCGCGTCGAGGCTCGCTTCCCCGATCCGGCCGCGAACCCTTACCTGGCGTTTGCCGCTCTGCTGATGGCTGGTCTGGACGGCATCAAGAACAAGATCGACCCTGGCGAAGCCATGGACAAGAACCTCTACGACCTGCCTGCCGAAGAACTGGCCGATATCCCGACCGTTTGCGGCTCACTGCGTGAAGCTCTGGAAGCGCTGGCATCGGATCACGACTTCCTGCTGCAGGGCGACGTGTTCACCAAAGACCAGATCGACGGCTACATCGCACTGAAGATGGAAGAGGTCGAAACCTACGAGCACACACCCCACCCGGTTGAATACGGCATGTACTATAGCTGCTAATCCGGTTCTGGGTTTACATCTGCAAGGGCGTCCATTCGGGCGCCCTTGTTTCATTTGGGGCGATCTTCCAGACTGACAAAACAGGAGGAGATCACATGGACACTGAATTTTCGGACTTCGTGACCACTACCGAAGAGTTGGAGCGGATAACCGGCGCTCCCCTGCCTCAGATCATCGCCAAAGAGCTGCCCGCGCTGGATCAGATGTGTCGTGACTTTATCGCCATGTCTTCCTTCTGTGTGATCGCTTCTGCCAATCCCGACGGATATCTGGATGTCTCGCCACGTGGTGATCCCGCGGGCTTTGTTCACGTGCTTTCGGACAGCTTGATCGCAATACCCGACCGGCCTGGCAACAAACGCGTGGATACCTTTCACAACATCCTGAAAGACCCCCGCGTCAGCCTGATCTTCTTTGTTCCCGGCAAGATGGAAACTCTGCGCGTTCGCGGTACGGCCCGCATATGCGCGGACCCTGAGCTGCTACAGACAATGGCGATGCAAGATCACCCGCCCAAACTCGCCCTGCTGGTTCAGGTTCAAACCGTTTTTGCCCACTGTCCAAAATGCGTCATCCGGTCAGGCATCTGGCAGCCGGATTCATGGCCTGACTCGTCTGGCCTGCCAAACATGAACGCGATGATGGTCAAACACGCGAAAATCAACAAAACGCCGGAAGAGTGGTTTGAAAGCCTGAAAGGAACAGGCGAACTGGACCTGTATTAAACCACTTTGCGCATCTGGGAATACGGCTTAGGCTTGGACACAGCATTTCAGCCGACCGGATTTTGACCGTGCTTCGATTAGCCTTCATCCTTGCCTTGTCACTACCAACGATTGGCGCGGCCGCGCCCTGCGGGAATACCAGCGCAGGGTTTGAGGCATGGAAATCCGACTTTGCCCGACAAGCCAAGCGCGCCGGGGTGAAAAAGCGGGGTCTGCAAGCCCTATCCCAGACAACTTACGCGACGCGCACCATTGCCGCCGACCGCAACCAGAAAAGTTTCAAATACTCGTTGGACAAATTCATGCAGGTGCGCGGCGCAAATACAATCGTCGCACAAGGGCGCAAACGCAAGGCCCGCAACCCGCAGTTCTATGCAGCCCTTGAGCGCCAGTACGGGGTACCTGCGGGGGTCCTGATCGCCATTCACGGCATGGAAACCGGCTTTGGGAACTTTATGGGGGATAGTCAGGTTGTGTCAGCAATAACGACGCTTGCCTATGATTGTCGCCGATCCGAATTCTTTGTCCCTCATGCCATCGGTGCGCTTAAACTGGTCGATCAAGGCAGCATTACGACAGCGACCCAGGGGGCGAAACATGGCGAATTGGGGCACACACAGTTCCTACCCGGTAACGCCCTGACATATGGGGTCGACGCCACAGGCGATGGCAAGGTCGATTTCTACAATATGACTGATGCATTGGCTTCCACCGCCAATTTTTTGCGCAAAAAGGGTTGGAAACCTGGTCGGGGCTATCAGCCCGGACAGCCGAATTTTGCCGTCATTCAGCAGTGGAACGCGGCCACTGTGTACCAGCAATCAATTGCAATCATGGCCGCCCGAATCGACGGCTGAGCGCGTCACAATTTCGGGCCAGACCTCCTCAATTCTGCCACATTGCCGCCACATACATTAAACGGCCCCTAAAATGCCTAGGTTTCCAGAGCGTAATCAATCTTTGCGTTTTCTGATTTTTTTCCATTTTCGCCCAAATCTGCCCAATATCGCTTGGTAAATTTGTTTGCACGACGGGATGCGACAAAGGAAAAAGCAGTGACACCGAAGCACAGCTACCATGGCGGTCTGCAATTCAACGGTAAGACCGACGGCGCGATCGAGCGGTTCGCAGCAATCGTCGCAGCCACGCTGGAAGACTACGGTCATCTGGTCGAACGCAAGACAGTTCGCGATACAACCGAGGCCAGCATCGTCTCCAGCCAATACCTCGTGCGCCTGACCCTGGACACGCAGGTCGTTCAGACAGAAGACCGTTTTGAACGCATGGATCGTGCAGCAGGTCTGAAAACCATTGAACGGCCCGTTGTAACGCTGCCTGAAAACCGGCTTACAATCACGATCAGCCCGGTATCCGCCCTGTTGGACGACAGTGAAATCTCCGAGCTTATGCTGGTTGTGATCCTGTACCGCATGGTCGACATTTGCGCGACACAGCGCGTTGAATGGCTCACGCCCAATACCGTGCTGACAATCGAACAGTTCCTGAGTGCCTTTGACACTCTGCCACCCGCGAAAAAGCGGAATAGAAAACAGATTTTCGAGGCAGTTTCCGGCCCGTTTGCGGGGCTGAAAACTAATGAAGAAGACCTGGACGAGCCACAAAAAACGGCGCTGAAACCAGCAGCCCGGCCGATCCAGCTGTCGGATGAGCAGTTGCTCAGCATCGCTTTTCGGACAGAAACCACCGAGCAGTCATCAGATCGGGACGACACGCCCCCCCTCGACCACGACCAACCCAGTGATATCCTCCGGCTTACCAGCTGGGGGCTTACGGGTGCCGTGGCAAGCGTGTCGGTCCCGATTGCGGCTTCCATGGCCGCTGTGAACCTGATCAAGGGCGAAGACTTTCGCCTGAATACGCAGGTACTTGCCTATACGGTCGCAATATCCGCTCTCAGCACAAGCGGTGCGTTTGCTGGCGTTGCCAGCGCCTTGGGCATGTAGTTCACACTCCAAAGACCCTCCTAGGAGGCCCCGCCATCAGGCGGGGTTTTCCATTTTCGGCAGGCTGCTTGCTTCCAGAACGTAGGTATGGATGGAAAACACCACCGCCCGGGTCTTTGGTAGCCGCAACAAGGTCTGCCGTTCGCTGCGCAAATACCGGGCGTTGCCGGGCTTTTTGATTTCACGCCGCGCGTTCTCACTCCGGGGTTGGTGCAGTTCGGCATCCTCATACCACAAGGCATTGAACCGCCAGAGCGGGCGGTCAGGCTGAATCCCATCGAACAAACGCTGGACACGGCGCGCTATGTTCTCGTCGTAGCTCGCCACCGGCACGTGGATGTCGATCAGCGGGCGCATGAACTTCTCGGACAAGCTCCAACTGGCGGGAAAACACAAAACTGCGCCGGTCAGGACATGCTCGTCCCCGTGCTTTTGCAGGATGCAGATGTCCTCTTGAACCAGTCGACACAAAGTATCCATCGGATTTTCACGGTCGACCGACACCTTCTGTCCGTCCGGGCGGATGACGAGATCGAAACACCCCGGATAGGCATGTTGCAGCACGAGGTCCAAAACCTCCTGCGCGGCGGGTTCGGCGGATGTATCCAGCGCCAGAATATCCGCGCGTCTTTCCCGTAGCAGAGCATCACGGTGCTGCATCTGCGCAGCAAAGGCGTCATCCCGGTGCAACCAATTGTCCAGCGACGTTGGCTGGATACCCGGCAAAGGGCGCGGGGTCAGTGGGTCATAGGGGATCGAGTTTTGCAGTATGATCGTCATGCGATTCACCTATCACCAGAAGTTTTCCTTGTCGGTCAAAAAGCGACGAACCGGTCGTCGCATTTTTTCCAGACGAGACCGAATTGATTCTCCACGGTCTACGAACAGGCAGGGAGGCCCACCATGAACGAACACTACCGGGACAACCGCAAGATCGACCCGACCAAGGGGGCCACCCTTGGGGACGGCACCCCGAACGAACTGGATCGGATCGAGATCGGGCCCACGCAACTGGCCTTCGCCGAATGGGAGGCTGCGGGCCTGAGCCTGCCCAACCTGAGCCGGATGCGAGAGTTTCGGTGGAAACGACTGACCCAGGCAATCGTGGACCGGGGGTATGGCGGGGTGCTGATGTTTGACCCGCTCAACATACGTTACGCAACCGACAGCACGAACATGCAGCTTTGGAACACCCATAACCCGTTCCGCGCGGTTCTGCTGTGCGCCGATGGCTACATGGTGATCTGGGACTACAAGAATTCCCCGTTCCTTTCGACGTTCAACCCGCTGGTGCGCGAACAACGATCCGGTGCCGATCTGTTTTACTTCGACCGGGGTGACAAGGTTGATATCGCGGCCGACGTATTTTCAAACGAAGTGCGGGTTTTGATCGAGGAGCATGGCGGCGGCAACAAGCGGCTGGCAGTCGACAAAATCATGCTGCATGGCCTGCGCGCGCTTGAGGCGCAAGGGTTCGAGATCATGGAAGGCGAAGAGGTCACCGAGAAAACCCGCGCGGTCAAAGGCCCGGATGAAATACTGGCCATGCGCTGTGCCAGCCACGCCTGCGAAACCGCTGTCGCCGAGATGGAGAAATTCGCCCGCGCCAATGTGGGCGATGGAAAGACGTCCGAAGATGACATCTGGGCCGTTCTGCACGCGGAAAACATCCGACGTGGCGGTGAATGGATTGAAACCCGCCTGCTGGCCTCGGGGCAACGCACCAACCCGTGGTTTCAGGAATGCGGACCTCGGATCACGCAGAAAAATGAGATCATCGCCTTTGATACCGACCTGATCGGATCTTACGGTATCTGCATCGACATCTCGCGGACATGGTGGGTCGGGGACAAGAAACCTCGGGCCGATATGGTCTATGCCATGCAGCACGCACATGAGCACATCATGAACAATATGGAGATGCTGAAACCCGGCGTGATGATCCCCGACCTGACCGCCAATTGCCACAGACTGGATGACAAGTTTCAGGCGCAAAAATATGGCTGTCTGATGCACGGGGTCGGACTGTGTGATGAATGGCCGCTGGTCGCTTACCCAGACAAGGCGGTGGCAGGTGCCTATGATTACCCACTGGAACCCGGCATGGTGCTTTGCGTCGAAGCCGCGGTCGGAGAGGTCGGTGGTGACTTTTCAATCAAACTCGAAGATCAGGTTCTGATTACCGAGGATGGGTACGAAAACCTCACCACCTACCCGTTCGATCCGATGCTGATGGGTCAAAGCTGACCTCTTAGTCCGGCCAATTTGAACGTCGCACATTGCCGTGCCAGTCTTCGATTTCCGCGCCGACTGACGGGACTGCCGAAGGGTGCGACGTATACTGTCCGGCGGCAAAACTGATAATCCCAGTCAGGACAATCGCGATCAGAATGTCAGGGCGCGGGGCGAATCCGCGGGGTGCTGTGATGATATGCGCCATGAGAACCTCCTTGGCTGCGAATTGATGACATCCCAAAGATGAGGGCGCGGGATGAATTTTAAAAACGAATATTTATTAGCGATAGCATCACATTTATTGATGATAAGATTTACTGCTCTGCATCTGCCTTCCCTGAACCGCTATTCTCGGCTCACCTTCACGTGACGCCTCCCACATAGGGGTTGAGCAGCCCTGTTGATGATCACAGTATTGGCGGCATCAAGAAGTGTAAGGAGCCGCCATGCCTACGGAACGCATCTCATTCGCCGGTCACGGCGGCAATCAGCTGGCGGCGCGCCTTGACCTGCCTGACGGACCCGTTCTGGCGACAGCCCTGTTCGCGCATTGCTTTACCTGCTCCAAGGATATTCCTGCCGCACGCCGGATTGCCGCGCGTTTGGCGGGGATGGGTATTGCCGTCCTGCGTTTTGACTTTACCGGCCTGGGCCATTCTGAAGGCGAGTTCGCAAACACCACCTTCACGTCGAATGTCGAGGACCTGATCGCCGCGGCTCAGTATCTGGCCGGGCGCAACATGGCTCCCTCTTTGCTAATTGGTCATTCGCTGGGGGGCGCAGCCGTATTGCGCGCACGTGCGGGTATTCCCACCGTCAAAGCCATCGCGACCTTGGGCGCTCCGGCTGATCCGGGGCACGTATCACACCACTTCGAAAATGCCTTGCCCGAGATTCAGCAGCAAGGCTCTGCCGAGGTCACGCTGGGCGGGCGCCCTTTCCGCATCGGCAAAGCCTTCGTGGACGACATCTCGGAATCCGCTTTGACACCTGCCATTGCCAATCTGAAAGCCGCGCTTTTGGTTTTGCACGCCCCGTTGGATGAAACGGTCAGTGTGGACAACGCCAGCACGATTTTTTTGGCAGCCAAACATCCCAAAAGCTTTGTAACGCTGGATGATGCGGATCATCTGATCACGCGCGCGTCGGATGCCGAGTACGCCGCCGACGTTATCGCGGCGTGGGTTACACGCTATGTTCCACTGTGTCCTCCTGCCCCTCCGCCGGGTGCGCCCGAAGGCGTCGTGCGCGTGACCGAGGCCGATTCCGCAGGGTTCCTGCAGGACATCCAGTCCGGCCCCCGGCATCACGCCATAGCGGATGAACCCGCCTCGTACGGGGGCACTGATCAGGGCATGTCGCCTTATGGTTTTGTGTCGTCGGGGCTGGGTGCCTGTACCTCGATGACGATCCGCATGTATGCACGGCGCAAGGGCTGGCCATTGACGGGCATCACCGTCGATGTCTGCCACGACAAAGTTCACGCGCAGGACGCGGGGTTGGTCAGTGACGGCAAAGTCGACCTGTTCCGACGGAAAATCCGTCTGGAAGGCCCGCTCGATCAAACCCAGCGCGCACGCCTGTTAGAGATCGCCGACAAGTGCCCTGTACACAGGACACTTGAAGGATCAGCTCAGATCACGACCGAACTGCTGGCCTGACAACCTCAACGCCTTGGTGCCGGGCGGTGAATTGGCGGTCGTGCTGCGGGTGGCCGCGCAACCGGTGGGCGTGGACGCGCCGGTGGTTTGGCGACAGGCGGCCTGGGGCGCGCGGGCGGTTTCCCGACCGGCGGTTTGGGTCGCGTTGGCGGTTTCCCTTCGGGCGGACGCGGCCGGTTCGGTCGGTCCACATCAATGTCGACATCCACGTCATGGTAATAATCGTTCCACAGCATCGAGTCGTAGAACGGGTCGTACCCATACCCAACCCCGACCGTCACGCCATCGCAGGCCGACAGTGTAAAGCTTGCAGCGCCAAGACCCAGCGCCAGAATTGACCGTTTCAACAATTTGCGGTTCATCTGAGCCTCCCTACTGTGCGGACCGGAACGACGCGAAAACGGCGTTCAGATCGTCGACATAGGCTGGGTCTGCACCATCACGCAGCACCGCGATGACCACCGCGACGCGGTCGCGCGGCAGGTCAATCACGGTGGCCGTAAAGTTCACGCCGCGCCCTTCGCGCGTGCCTGTTCCCCGGATCACACGGGCAGGCAAACCACCGATCCGCGTAGAAACGGAGTCGGAAACCTCAGGGTCTTTCACAAGAAACTTGTCGACGTCCTGCAGATAGCGCAGCCCCCCGTCAATCGAAGCGACACCCGCAGGCGAGACAAACCCCATCCACGCGCCGTCATCCGTCACCGGACGCACGCCAATCACACGCGCAACGGCGCGCGGATCGCCCAGTTCGGTGTCCTCAATCTCTCGCGGTCCACCGGTGCGGACGGCCCAGAAATCAGGCACCGCAAAGCTGAACAGGGCACGCCCCTGATCCGTATAAGTGATCGGAGTATCCGCCACAGCCGGAGCACCACTCAACAGCAATGCCGCGCACATGGGTAATACGGCAGCAAATCGAAAATTCATGTCTCGAAAACCTTTTGTTTCAGATAGTTCACCCTGAACCGTGGCGGTACATCTTGTCCAGTCTCGGAATGCAACAAAAAACCCGCGCCGGGTTCGTCCCGGCGCGGGTTCATACAATGTGAATTTGCCCTAGATCAGGCGCGGGCGTCGCCCACCAGTTTCCACAGGCCGGGGATCAACAGGGCGGCCAGAGCCAGCTTGATCGCGTCACCCACCAGGAACGGTGTCAGACCCCACTCGAGGATCGGCTTGTCCCAGCCGTAAAGCTGACCCAGCCACAGCAGGCCGGGGACATAGATCAGGACGTTGGCCAGAACCAGCGCCAGCGCCAGCTTGCCAACCGAACGGTCCCAGCCGCGCGCAGCCAGAGCGCCCAGCAGGACAGTCGCCATCAGGTAACCCACCAGATAGCCCCCGGTGCCGCCCATCATGTAGGTCAGGCCGAATTTTTCAGCCGAAGACCCGGCGAAAACGTCAAAGCCCAGTGCACCGACCAGCAGGTAACCCAGCATCGTCACCAGACCCAGACGGGCGCCATAGGCGGTGCCGATTGTCAGAACAGCAAAAGTACCCATCGTGATCGGCACGGGCCACATCGGTACTTTGATTTTCGCGGCGACAGCCAGGGCAACGATGCCCAGCGCAACCAGAACAACCTGCTTGACACGCAGCGCTGTCCCCTCGCGCGGACCAATCGCGTTGGCCAGAACATTTGCATTCATCTTCACTTCTCCCAATTCGGACCGATATTCTGCGACAGCAATGCCCTGTCATAGTCGTTTCTGCAAGATGATTACGCTACCGCAGCATATATTCTGTGTCCATTTCATAGGATTTCCGGGGTCCGGACACGATCCACCGCACCTTCCAGTTAGGCCAGTTCGAAAAATCGTATTTGGCATCATAGCTGTCAGGCGGACAGTCATGGTGATCCGACGCCAACGCCTTACCCAACTTCAGCCCATGAAAATAGCGGCCGTCGTCGAAATGCACCGCAATCCCGTCCCCGCCATCCCGCCAAAGATAGCGACGTGTTCCCTTCATCTCGGGCTGTCCCGGAAGGCGTAATGTAACGTCTTCGTCATAGATCAGCCCCTCGTTTGACCGGCTCAGGATCACTGTTCCGTCGGCGTGCACGACCTGCCCTGCCCTTGCATCGCGTATGACGCGGGTCAGGCTCCAGCGGCCCTCAAAATCCGACAGGCTTTGCGGCATGGTCATTCCGCGTACGTTCCATCTGTTCGGCCGCCATTGCTGTCGACAAACCGGATGATCTGCCCTGACCGATGCACATCGTAACAGGCCCAAAGCTCTGACGGGGGCCAGACCGAGCAGTACTGGTCCCCCCGCACAGCCCAGCGCCCCGCGCTTGGGCCGCCTGAAAAGTAGTTTGTCACCCCAGATGCGTCGAAAGTCTGCCAGATGCCGTTTCCATAACCCAGCTTTTGGCCGGTCAAAGCGTCCAGAATCTCATCCCCGGTCAGCGCACGGAACTCTTCCGCCGCCAAAACACAGGGCCAAAGGGCCAAAATCAGGGCAAACCGTCTCATACCAGCACTCGTGCCTTGTTCCCTTGCGCGGGTGGGTTTAAACCGCGCCGCATCGCCCCTCTGCCAAATCACAAAAAGGTGCCGCTGCCAATGATTCCACGTTATTCCCGCCCCGAGATGGTCTCCATCTGGTCGCCCGAGACCAAGTTCCGCATCTGGTACGAGATCGAAGCCCATGCTTGCGAAGCCATGGCCGATCTGGGCGTGATCCCGCGCGAAAACGCCGACGCCGTGTGGAAGGCCAAAGACGTGGAATTCGACGTGGCCCGCATTGACGAGATCGAGGCCGTCACCAAACACGACGTCATCGCCTTCCTGACCCATCTGGCCGAGCATGTTGGCAGCGAAGAAGCCCGTTTCGTGCACCAGGGCATGACGTCTTCGGATGTGCTGGACACCTGCTTCAACGTACAGCTCACCCGCGCGGCAGATATTCTGATCGCCGATCTCGAAGGTCTGCTGGCCGCCCTCAAGCGCCGCGCCTACGAACACAAGGAAACCGTTCGCATCGGCCGCAGCCACGGCATCCACGCCGAACCCACCACCATGGGCCTGACCTTTGCACGTTTCTATGCCGAGATGGACCGCAACCTGTCCCGCATGCGCGACGCGCGTGCCGAAATCGCCACCGGCGCGATCAGCGGTGCGGTTGGCACATTCGCCAATATTGACCCGAGCGTCGAAGAACATGTCTGCGATCAACTGGGGCTGGTTCCTGAACCGATCAGCACGCAGGTCATCCCCCGCGACCGCCACGCGGCCTTCTTTGCAACGCTGGGTGTCATCGCCAGCAGCATTGAAAACATCGCCATCGAAGTCCGCCACATGCAACGGACCGAGGTGCTGGAGGCCGAAGAGTTTTTCTCGAAAGGTCAAAAGGGCTCGTCCGCCATGCCGCACAAGCGCAATCCGGTCCTGACCGAGAACCTGACCGGTCTGGCCCGTCTGGTGCGTATGGCCGTTGTCCCTGCGATGGAGAACGTGGCCCTCTGGCACGAGCGCGATATCTCGCACAGCTCGGTCGAGCGCAACATCGGTCCTGATGCCACCGTAACGCTGGACTTCGCCCTGTCACGCCTGACCAGCGTGGTCGACAAACTGGTCGTTTACCCGGAAAACATGCTGGCCAACATGAACAAGTTCCGCGGACTGGTCATGAGCCAGCGCGTGCTGCTTGCCCTGACCCAAGCCGGAGTCAGCCGCGAAGACGCGTATCGCTTGGTGCAGCGCAACGCGATGAAAGTCTGGGAAGAAGGCAAGGATTTCAAAACCGAACTTCTTGGGGATGCTGACGTAACCGCCGCGCTAAGCACCGATGAGATCGAAGAGAAATTCGACCTCGGCTATCACACCAAGCATGTCGACACGATCTTCGCCCGTGTCTTTGGGGAATAAATAGACCCTTTTCAACATTTCACACGGCCCGGACCTCAAGGCGAGCTCCGGGCCGTTTTTTGCCAGAACTGGCATTTTCGGGTATGATGCTTGGGTATTTCCGAACAGGAGACCCAAAGATGATCCGCACCCTTCTTTGCGCACTTGCACTTTCCTGCACAGCTTCGGTTGCCCTGGCCTGCAGCGGCCACTCAAAGCAAACCCAATCCTGCGCGCCCGGAACCTATTGGGACACCGAAAGCCAAAGCTGCGTAAAAATTGTGAACAGCTAAGAAAAACTTTCCTACTTGTGAGCGACGCGAGCACTGTCCCCATGAGGGTTCTGGGGCTTTGTCCTTCCGACATGTTGAATGTGACTTGCGTCGCAAAACCTCGGCGAATTCCCAGGATACAATTCTCATAGGCAACAAATCACCAAGATTTGCTGGAACGGAACCTCAACCTAAAAATGTGAGGCAGAAATCTCACTTGATTTAACCTTGATCCTACCAATTCTGAGGGGCCTAAGCCGACATCAAATATGTGTTCCCGCGTTTCGTTCGCTGCCGTAGTCAGCTTACCGAGCACCAAGACTAGGCCCCTTGCTCACAGCCATTATTCGATTGCTGAAGAAGTCTCTGGGATTGGGACCCAAGTTGAGCTAAGGCAGATGCAGTGAGATAGATCGTTCACCTGTTGGTCCAGAAGTAAACATTGTCTTGTGCTGGTTGGAAAGTGATTTTCCAAATAGCCGAGCGTTACGAAGTTACTGTTGGCTCACCAGCCAAACGAATCCGGCAAGAAAATACTCGATTGGGCCTGAACCGAAACGGGGACACTCTGTTGAGACGAACATCGAATGGAACAAGTATTTTTGACCTCTACTTCTTTCAAACCCCCAATCCTGGATTGGAAAAAACCCGGCCGAAAACCAATAGATCATTTTCAAGTTTTTGGTGAACGTCGCAGCGGCACCAATTTTGTAGATCGCCTTTTTGCAGACAACTTTCAAATAAGCCCTGTCACAAACTATGGGTGGAAGCATGGGTTTCCTTCGATGCCATGCATTCTTGAATCTGCCCTTATTATCGTCGTTGTTCGGGAACCGTTTTCCTGGCTTGAAAGTCTTCACAATCGCCCATTTGTGGATTCACACAAACACCTGAGCTTTTCTGATTTCTTAAGAAGTGAATGGAAGGGGAAATACACACCGAAATGGTTCGGTCATCGAAAATGGGGCTATGGCGGTATGCCAAAAGAGCCAGGAGGCACCAATCAAGCAGAGCGGCACCCGATAAGCGGCAAACCAATTAAGAATCCTTTAGAACTCAGGGCGCTAAAGAACACCGCTTTCTTGGGTTTTCTAGAACGAGATTGTAATGCGCTGGTTGTCAACTATGAAGCGGTCAAAGACAACCCGCTTGAAACAATAAAAGCTATTTCGGAGGTTTTTCGGGTTCCGGTTTCAGATGAATTGATAATACCCGGAAAGGTTGGCCCAACTGGAACCAAAAAAAATAGAGTACGATTGGAAGATATTGGCCCCAATGACATGAATTTCATTTTGACAAACATTGATGTCGAACTTGAGGCTCGTCTCGGTTATACGGCATCAATTGAGGACGCGCGTAGAAAATTAGAAAACACTTGATTTTTCGCGCCAGTTCACAAGTCAACTCAATCAGCATTTCATGTTCTATCTGCTGATTTTTTGGCTCAATTTGTGGGCTTCTACTTAGCGATCAGGGTATCGATATGCCCCAGGAATTTCGAAATTCCAGATTTGGAAATACGTACCGGGTACAAGCCGTTGCCCCTCAATGGTGGGATTAACTCTTGCCCGGCATGATCGAAGTCAGCCACAAGCGTCGTGTAGTTAGCTTGCGAACAATGTGAAAAAGCGACGAAATCGCTTTGACGTTGTAAAACACTTTGAAGTGTCCCTATTTCAATAATATGTGCACCGGGTTTGGCATAAAGCATATTGGTAAGGCCTGCACCGTGAAACCCTACAACAATTTCGGCATGCGATATTAAGCGAATTTGATTGATTGGATTCAAGTCTTCAAAATACACGACTTCAAATTCTCTGGCACGCAAGGCGTTTACTATTTCAGGCTCTGCAGCAACGGTCCGATCGTGGCTCTTTCCCGCTCTGCGGCTAATCCAGACCCTTTTGGGCAGATGATCAGACCCATGGGACTGTATCTTTGAATAGGCCCTTTCTCTCAGCTTTCGCAAAGCCCGAGAATAACCGTTTCGTCGAAGTACCTTATATACAGATGCATCATACTTTTTTGTGAATATATGAGAGCTTCCCCACATTTCTTCAGCATCCTCATGCCGTTGAAGAAATGCATAGTCTCCATACCAGGTTATCAATGCACGGTCGGCACGAAAAGGAGCCTTTCTGAAAACCACGCGGTCAGATAATTCCGGAAAGAGTGCCTCAATGAAACCCATAACGAACGGAGCGGGTTCGTTTTTCTCAAAAACGATAACTATTCGCCCGTCGAAGTCTGGTATTTCTTCAATCATTGTTAATGTGTTCAGAACTTCCTTTGTGAAATGGAAGTAATTTTGCAAGTTCTTTGCTTCAACCACAAAGTCCAATCCTGCAGTACCGACGTCATGGTGGGGTATCGGCGCAGCGCCGGCCCTGCATTCATTGATGAATCTGGTCATCTGCTTCGACCATTGGTTGCGACCGGGTGAATTATCTGCAGTGTTTTTTCGCTGCCATGCACGCCTGTACTTGATAATGAGGCGCTCCGCAGATGGGCCGCCTAGGAACCATTTTCCAGAAACCTGCAAGCAATTTCCCTTTACGAGCAGATTCTCGACCATCGCTGGAGCCGACGCAAATTCCACTCTGTCATGAAACAAATGCCTGTTTTTGATGAACCTCAGCTCTTTTTCCCAACGAGATTTTATCTCAGGATGGTCAGATATGCTGAGCGCATCAATCTTGCCGCCTGGCACTTTCTGCCAAAATATTGGCGCTGGTCGAAGCAACGACAACCCCGAGTCACGCCCCGGATCGAGCAGTGAACTGGCCGGCTCCTGATCAAAACCGGGCATATTCTTTTTTGTGTTCATAGCGACTTCCGCGGGTTCAAAGACTGATGCTTGTGGAAACTTCAAAAGTTGTCAATTCATCAGTTACAAGGGCTTAATGGTTGAAAATCTCAAGCTACTTTTTTAGCCCGTAGTTAAATTTGGCAGGCGGGAAAGTTCCTGAGTGCACGAGATCTCGACAACACCAATTGAAAACACCCTCACGTTCTGGGCTCACACCCCATTATCAGTAAACAACGATTGTAGCTAGTATG
Source organism: Ruegeria sp. CJ2 (assembly GCF_056536745.1). Taxonomy (NCBI): domain Bacteria; kingdom Pseudomonadati; phylum Pseudomonadota; class Alphaproteobacteria; order Rhodobacterales; family Roseobacteraceae; genus Ruegeria; species Ruegeria sp. CJ2. Next base: position 6,854 of record NZ_JBQFQF010000003.1, on the reverse strand, counting down.
CTGTTTTTGCAGGAATTCCTAGTGCTTCTATTGGAGCGGGAGGTTCCCATGATTGGAACGCAGTTTACAGAACCCAACCTCGCCAATTCAACCGCTTGCGCCCATCCCCAATGAAACCTAACCAGCTTCGTCAACACAGGATCCAAGCCGAAAGCAATAGCGCGGTGCAAAAAGAAGGCGAGAGTCATCCAGCCTACCCGACTACCTGAGGCCCATGAAACTAAGGCCCCGGATTTGTAACATTTCCGTCATTCAAAACGACTTGTGAATAAAAGCGAGCGATCGGCTGTTAGCTTTTCGTGAGAACGCGCTAGCTTGGTCAGAGCAGCCCAGATAACGGAGTAGGAAAATGCGCATCGTATTCGCTTCAGCTATTGTCCTTCAGGCATTTGCATTCGCGCCGGCACTGCATGCCGCAGGCGGGGATAGCGCAAGCCCGCCCAAACCGACGAACACCACCAAGAAATGCCTGTTCGGACGTGTCTACGACAAAGAACGCGGTCGCTGCGTCAAGCCGGATAAAACAAACTTCACTCAGGACGAGCTTTATGAAGCCGTCCGCGAACTGGCATATGACGGGCAGTTGGAAAATGCGCAAAGCATCCTGCAGGTCATGGATCAGGACGATGATCGCGTCATGACATACTGGGGCTTCACCTACCGCAAAATGGGCGAGTTGGAGCTTGCAAACGTGTTCTACACCAACGCGATTCAGGCGAACCCCGACAACCTGCTGGCCCGTTCCTACATGGCGCAGGGCTTTGTTTCGGAAGGTAAAACCGACCTCGCGATCGAGCAGTGGCGTGAAATCAAGGCGCGCGGTGGCGAAGGAACCTGGGCCGAGGCGTCGCTGCGCGAAGCGATCCGCACGGGTCTGACATATAGCTACTGAGCTTTAGTCTTTCTTTACCCGACTCTCGCTAACCTGCCTGCGGAACAGAAGAATGGCACCGCAGGCAGATGCAGGACGCAAATACTTTGGTACAGGTGGCATCGGGCTCAAGCACCCCGTTGTCCGAACAAGATAATGAAGCGCCACGTGTGGTTCCACGCAGGCTCAGCAACAGGCAAAAGGCCGCGGTCGTCGTGCGCCTTTTGCTGAACGAGGGCGCCGATATTCCGCTTGAGGAACTTCCGGATGAGTTGCAGGAGACGCTGACTCACCAACTTGGCCAGATGGGTCTGGTGGATCGCGTGACGCTTGATGCCGTCGCACAGGAGTTTGCCGAGGCATTGGAGAGCGTTGGCCTGTCTTTTCCGCATGGGCTTGCGGGGGCGCTGGACGCGGTGAACGGGAAAATTGCACCGACAACGGCAGCGCGCCTGCGCAAGGTCGCGGGTGTGCGTCAGGTTGGCGATCCATGGGAACGTATGCGCCAGATCCCGCCCGAGGAGTTGGCCGAGATGATGCAAGCCGAAAGCACCGAAATCGCTGCAGTCATGCTGTCAAAACTTGAAACCGCAAGGGCCGCGCAGCTTCTGGGGCATCTTCCCGGCCCCGTCGCACGCCGCATTACCTACGCCGTTTCGAAAACCGCCAATGTCACCCCCGAGGCCGTTGAACAGATCGGCTGGTCCCTTGCGGCACAGCTAGATCAGCGCCCCGCCACGGCCTTCTCTGACGGACCGGGGGAACGCGTCGGGGCCATCCTGAACCAATCTGCCGCCGCAATGCGAGACGGTTTGCTTGTCGCACTGGACGAAGAGGATTCGGACTTTGCCAGTATCGTAAGACAGTCGATCTTTACCTTCGCGCATATCCCCGCCCGCCTGATACCGCGTGACGTACCCGCTGTCTTAAGAGGTGTGGATCAGCCCATATTGGTCACAGCTCTTGCAGGCGCGGAAACCGACGGGGACAGGACTGCTGTCGATTTCTTGTTGTCCAACATGTCGTCGCGCATGGCTGAAAACCTGAGGGAAGAAATGGGCGAACGGGGCAACGTCAAACAGGCCGAGGCCGAAGAAGCCATGACCCAGATAGTCGGCTCCATTCGGGCTCTGGTGGATGACGGCGCCATCACGTTGATCGAGGAGGAGAATGAGGAATAGGTCGACGTCGCTACGCTAACCACGGGCTCTGCGCAGAATGCTTGTGGTTACGGGTTCCGGCTTGTATGTCTGACCCGGCAATTTCAAATAGTCGCCGAGATCCCCTGATGCCCGTTGAAAAGTCTGAACTCAGCCGCTTTGAGCTTGGCAAATACTACCTGACCGGCCTGTTTCTCAAGGGCGTCGTGGGAGCGATGCGGCTTTTGCCTTATGAACGGCGCATTGCCACGATGGGAGCCATCGTGCGCGGCCTTGCTCCGGTTGTGGGTTTTTCCAAGCGGGTGCGCAACAACCTGAACCTGACCTGCCCCGAGCTTTCCGAGGCTGAAGTCGCGCGTATTTGCAGTGCAGTTCCCGACAATGCGGGCCGGGCAATCATGGAACACTTTTCGCCCGAAGGATTTACTGAGCGTCAGCGCACTGCAAAAATCTCGGGCCCCGGGGTCAAGGCATTTGATGCAGCCATTGACGAGGGAAAGCCGATCATGATGATCACGGCGCATTTCGGGCACTATCTGGCGGCCCGCGTCGCGCTGCAGGCACGCAGCGGAAAGTCGATCGGTTGCCTGTATCGCCGTATGGCGAACCCCTATTTCAACGACATGTATGTGGATGCCTTCTACAAGACCGGCGCTCCGATGTTCGAACAAGGGCGCCGCGGCATGGTCGAAATGGTGCGCTCGCTGAAGAAGGGTGAGATCATCGCGATCGTTTCCGATCTGCATGCTCATGGCGGTGAAGAGCTGATGTTCTTTGGCAAACCCGCAGTCACGTCGGTTCTGAACGCGGAACTTGCGATGAAGTACAAGGCGGTCATGATCCCGTGTTACGCCGTGCGGCAAGAGAACGGATTGGATTTTGAAATCGTGCTGCACGATCCGGTGCCACACTCCGATGCCAAGACGATGACTCAATACACAAATGACGATTTGGAATCGGTGGTCAGACAGCACATGGGACAGTGGTTCTGGATTCACCGTCGCTGGAAGCCATGGAACGGGCTTGGGGTTCAACCGCAGGACATGCCCTGATCATTCGACCCGTGCAGCGGCAATGATGGGGCCGTGCCCTACCTTCTGAACAAGAACAACGGCTGGCAGGTCGGACCCCAATGAGACGGAAAACTCCTGCGGGGCGTCGCCGTTCCACTGCCCGGCGATCTGCCAGCTTTCAACCACGTTTGCATAGTCCAGCTCATGCCCTGCCAACTCACCGCGCCGTATCGACGCGTGACGCATCGGCGAATATTGGACGACCCGCACGTCAAACAGCGCGTCTTCTGGCACATCAACCGGGGTCACGTCGATTGTCACCTGATCCCCTGCATATTTTGCCGTAACAGATGCCTCGGGTGGTGCCTTCAAATGCGCCTCGATCAATCTGTCCAATTCAAGAGATTGCGCGCCAACAACGTCCTGCTGACCATTGACCACCATCTGCGGCGTATAGATCATCGTCCGACCGCCACCACGAGCATAGGCGCGCTGCCGCGTCGTATGGCCAGGGTTGGCATATTCGTCTTTCCAACCGATGTAATCCCAGTAGTCCACGTGCAAGGCAAGGCCGATAACATCGTCTCGCTTAGCCAAGTCATGCATGATCCGATCCGCAGGCGGACAGGACGAACACCCCTGAGACGTAAACAACTCTACCACGACCGGATCACTTTCGGCGGCGGCTGAAGACGCCAAAAGCAGGGAAACGAACGCAGTTAAATGAGCGAGTCTGGACATGTGGATCTCAAGGTTTTGTACGATGCCCAATCGGTTTAAACGGATCGCCGCTCAACCTCCAATCAAGGTTTCTTGAGAGTTTGGACACAAGTGCGCAGAAAAATGTGTGCAATGGTATACAAAAAGCAGTGTATTGAGCACCTTGAACCTTGAACCACACGCTGCGGTGATGCAGATAACCATCAGCGAGTCCCAAAATCCAAGTCATTTGAGAGGGAGGCCAAAATTATGCCCATCAAAGTCGGACAGGATACCGCCAAGACACGTCGCAGCCTGAACGTGAATGGCAAGTCCATCTCCTATTATTCCATCCCCGCGGCACAGGATGCCGGCCTGGGTGACTTTTCCAAATTGCCAGCCGCGCTGAAAGTGGTTCTTGAGAATATGCTGCGGTTCGAGGATGACGGGTTTTCCGTATCCGTCGACGACATCAAGGCCTTTGCCGAATGGGGCGCGAATGGCGGTCAGAACCCGCGTGAGATCGCCTATCGCCCGGCCCGCGTGCTGATGCAGGATTTCACCGGCGTTCCGGCGGTGGTTGATCTGGCCGCGATGCGCGATGGCATCAAGGGGCTGGGCGGTGACGCGCAAAAGATCAACCCGCTGAACCCGGTTGATCTGGTCATCGACCACTCGGTCATGATTGACGAGTTCGGCAACCCGCGCGCGTTCCAGATGAACGTGGACCGCGAGTATGAGCGCAACATGGAGCGGTACCAGTTCCTGAAATGGGGCCAGAACGCCTTTAACAACTTCCGCGTTGTGCCCCCCGGAACCGGCATCTGCCATCAGGTGAACCTGGAATATCTGGCCCAGACCGTCTGGACCGACACCGATCAGGACGGCAGCGAAATCGCCTACCCTGACACACTGGTTGGCACCGACAGCCACACCACCATGGTCAACGGCATGGCCGTTCTGGGTTGGGGCGTCGGCGGGATCGAGGCCGAGGCTGCGATGCTGGGTCAGCCGATCTCGATGCTGATCCCCGAGGTTGTGGGTTTTGAACTGACCGGTGAGATGGTCGAAGGTACAACCGGCACTGATCTGGTGCTGAAAGTGGTCGAAATGCTGCGCGAGAAAGGCGTGGTAGGCAAATTCGTCGAGTTCTACGGCGAGGGTCTGGATCGTCTGCCACTGGCCGACCGAGCGACCATTGCGAACATGGCCCCGGAATATGGCGCAACCTGCGGCTTTTTCCCAATCGACGGCGAAACGCTGCGCTACATGCGTAATACCGGTCGCGACGAGGATCGCATTGCGCTGGTCGAAGCCTATGCCAAGGAAAACGGGTTCTGGCGCGGCGCGGATTACGCACCGATCTATACCGACACACTCTCGCTGGATATGGGCACCATTGTCCCCGCGATCTCGGGTCCGAAACGCCCTCAGGACTATGTGGCGTTGACGGATGCGAAGGCCGCGTTCACCAAAGAGATGGCCGAGACTTTCAAACGTCCGATGGGCAAACAGGTCGAGGTCAAAGGTGAAAACTATGGCATGGAATCGGGCAAGGTGGTGATCGCTTCGATCACCTCCTGTACCAACACCTCAAACCCCTATGTGATGATCGGCGCAGGGCTTGTGGCACGCAAGGCGGCGGCCTTGGGATTGGACCGCAAGCCATGGGTTAAAACCTCACTGGCGCCGGGGTCGCAGGTCGTGTCCGCCTATCTGGAGGCCGCAGGTCTTCAGGAAGATCTGGACAAGATCGGGTTCAACCTTGTTGGTTACGGCTGTACCACCTGTATCGGTAACTCGGGTCCGATCCAGAAAGAGATCTCGGAAGCCATTGCCGAGGGCGATCTGGTCGCCACTTCGGTTCTGTCGGGCAACCGCAACTTCGAGGGCCGTATTTCACCCGATGTGCGTGCCAACTACCTCGCGTCGCCCCCGCTTGTTGTGGTCTATGCGCTGGCTGGGACACTGGACATTGATCTGACGTCGGAACCGATTGGTCAGGATAAGGATGGCAATGATGTCTTCATGAAGGATATCTGGCCTTCGACCCAGGAGATTGCCGAACTGGTTGAACAGACGGTGACGCGCGAAGCGTTCCAGTCGAAATATGCCGACGTCTTCAAGGGTGACGAAAAGTGGCAAAGCGTTGAGGTTCCCCAGCAGGAAACCTATGACTGGCCACCCGCGTCGACCTACATTCAGAACCCACCCTATTTCCAAGGCATGGGGGCTGAACCGGGCACCATCTCGAATATCGAAGGGGCCAAGGTTCTGCTGATCCTGGGTGACATGATCACCACCGACCATATCTCACCTGCTGGGTCGTTTGCGACGACGACGCCAGCCGGAAAGTATCTGATCGACCGTCAGGTTCAGCCGCGCGAGTTCAATTCTTACGGGTCGCGCCGCGGTAACCACGAGATCATGATGCGCGGAACCTTCGCCAACATCCGCGTCAAGAACGAGATGTTGGATGGTGTTGAAGGCGGCTACACCAAAGGTCCCGATGGGCAGCAAACCTCGGTCTACGAGGCGTCGATGGCTTATCAGGAACAAGGCACCCCTCTGGTCGTCTTTGGCGGTGAACAATACGGCGCGGGCTCTTCGCGGGATTGGGCCGCCAAAGGGACGGCATTGCTGGGCGTCAAAGCAGTGATTGCCGAAAGCTTTGAGCGCATTCACCGTTCAAACCTTGTCGGAATGGGCGTGATCCCGTTCGAATTCACCGGCGGTGACTCCCGCAAAACGCTGGGCCTGAAGGGGGACGAGACGGTTTCGATTGAAGGATTGGACGCGGTCGAACCCCTGCAAGAGGTGCCCTGCACAATCGTCTACGGCGACGGCACCGAGAAAACCATCAATCTGAAATGCCGGATCGATACCGCGCCTGAGATCGAATACATCGAAAATGGCGGCGTGCTGCAATACGTGCTGAGGAACCTTGCCAAGGCGGGGTGATCACTGGGTAAGCCCGGATAAAGAAAGGACGCCTTTTGGCAAGCCACTATAGGTAAATGTTGACGATCTATCGACCAGCAGCTAACCTGCTGGTCGTTTTCGTTTAGAAATAAGAGCTTGTGACATGCCGGACCCCAAAAAGGCTTCGCA